>JANNTN010000526.1:0-17934 GCA_031394445.1 Anatilimnocola sp. | reverse complement strand
GTCGCGAACCATTTCGGCGGACAATCGTAGGCGTGGGCCGCGCGTCAGCAAGCGATTGTCGGGGTCGGCGGGAGGGTTCAGGGTTCGGGGTTCAGGGTTCAGGAGGGAAAATTCTGAATTCTGAATGCTGAATGATGAATTGGTGGAGGATTGGCGATAGGTCGCACTGGTCACGATGGTGCGGTGCAGTCGTTTTACGTTCCAGTTCGTTTTGAATTCGGCTGCGAGCCAATTGAGCAACTCCAGATGGGAGGGCCATTCGCCTTGGCGGCCGAAGTCTTCGGAGGTTTTGACGAGGCCAGTGCCGAAGTGGAGTTGCCAGGCGCGGTTCACGATGACGCGGCTGGTGAGGGGATTTTCGGAGGAGACGAGCCAGCGGGCGAGGTCGAGGCGGTTGGGATTGGCAGGGGGGCTCGGGGCTCGGAGTTCGGGGTTCGGGGAGGAAGCGGAAGAAAGCGGCGGGAGTTCGGCGGGGACGTTGGGCTGAACGCGGTCGCCGGGTTTGTCGTATTGGCCGCGGAGGAGAATGTGGGTTTCGCGAGGAGTGGGCATTTCTTCCATCACCATGACGGTGGAAATGCCTTTCGCGAACTCATGTCTTTTGTCATACGCTTTTATTAGTTGGTTCAGCGCTGATTTCACTTCGGCAGAAGCATAGCGCTCCATATAGCAAGCCCGTACTTTTAGCCGTTCCTGGCGGGTTTGCTTCCATTCTGGCTTGGAGGCAATTTCTGCCATCGATGCGGTTGTCGCAACAATCTCAATTTCGGCGGGCGTAAGCGCTCTTGCAAAAATGCGCACGTCGTCAATCATTCCGTGAAATTCTGCCGTTGGGCCACCACCCGAGCCCACTCGTAACGGTTCTTTGGTGGAAAACGTTTGGTTTAGTTCATCAACCAACACTTCAACTTTCCGCTCTGCGCCGTCAACGAAAAGCTTGACTCCTTCAGCGACTCGCGAGCCATCGTACGATGCCGCGACGTGATACCATTCGTTTGGGTTAAAGTTTATTTCGGTCTCGACTCGGATGGCATCGTCGAGCCACCGTTTAACAAGGTTGAGTTGCAATTTGCCGTTGGCAATAACAAATTGGTAGCCTTCGCCTTCGGGCAAGTTTGCCATTTTTGAGATGATCGTTCCGTCACCGGATTCCGGTACTTTGACCCAAGCTGCCAGAGTGAACTTGTCGAAAAATCCAAAGTCACCAGCATCGGACAGTTCGACGGAGGCCTTATCGTCGAATTGCAACCCTTGCCCAAACTTGCCGGCCACGAATCTATAGTTGCCGCTTTGCACGGTGGTGCGTCCCGAACAAGCTTCAATCCCGCTATCATCCAGCGGCAAGTGTACGACCATGCCGTTTGATAGGCTCCAGTCTTGAAGCGATGACGGATCGACAGATGCCTGCCATTCGGTGATCAAGCGCGACAAATTCGCTGTCACCTGCTCATAATTTCTTTCAGCCGCCGCGCAATCTCTGTTAAATAATGAAACTAGCGTCGCACTTTGCAGCCGCGTCGGCGCTTGAATGTACGGCGGCGAGTTGCCGATTTTGATGGCGCGGCCTTTTTCGCGGATGTTGTTGAAGAAGGCGAAGAGGCTGTAGAAGTCGCGTTGGGTGAAGGGGTCGTATTTGTGGTCGTGGCAGCGGCAGCAGCCGAGAGTGAGGCCGAGCCAGACGGTGGAGGTGGTTTCGACGCGGTCGGCGACGTATTCGGCGGCGTATTCTTCGGGGATGATGCCGCCTTCGGCGTTGCCGCGATGGTTGCGGTTGAAGCCGGTGGCGATTTTTTGGTCGAGCGTGGCATTCGGCAGCAAGTCCCCGGCGATTTGCTCGATCGTGAATTGATCGAACGTCATGTTGGCGTTGAGGGCGTCGAGCACCCAATCGCGCCACCGCCACATGTGCCGCTCGCCGTCGCTTTGATAGCCGCTGGTATCGGCATAGCGGGCGGCGTCGAGCCACGGCACGGCCATTCGTTCTCCGTAACGCGGTGAGGCGAGCAGGCGATCGACGGTTTTTTCGTAAGCGTCGGGGGAGTTGTCGGCCAGGAAGGTTTCGATTTCGTCGATCGAGGGAGGCAGGCCGGTGAGGGCGAAGGAGGCGCGGCGGAGGAGGGTGGGTTTGTCGGCCGAGGGCGACGAGTGCAGACCACTGAAAACGAGCTTCGTGGTAACAAACGAGTCGATAGAGTTCTGAATCCTGAATTCTGAATTCTGAATTTCTGGCGGAAAAGGTCGTCGCACGGGCACGAGCGACCAATGTTTTTCAAACTTGCCGCCGGCCAAGATCCATTGGCGAAGCGTTGCGCGCTCGGCGTCCGTTAAGCGTCGGCCTTTCTCGGGGGGCGGCATCTGCTCGTCAGGATCAGTGGAATTCACGCGCCGCCAGAGTTCGCTCTTGTCTGGCTGGCCGGCGACGATCACCGCGGTACCTTCACGCTCGCCGCTCGGCGCGACATCCAGCCGCAGGTCGCCCTTACGCTGGGCTGCATCGGGGCCGTGACACTGAAAGCAGTGGTCTGCCAGGATTGGGCGAACGTCGCGGTTGAATTCGAGCGACTTGGGCGGGTCGGCGGCTGTGGCGCTCGCTGCGAGGAGGCTGCTGGCGGCGGCATATCGCAAGAAGTTCATTAATATAGTGTCAGGCAGGGGTGGGAGCAGTGCAACTGTTTGCAATCCCGGCGTCTGAGGGAGTGTGGAGGAGGCGGTGGCTCGCGGGAGGGTAACGAGGCTGTTTGGTTGGGGGTACCGGGGGCCTCAGGCCCCCGCTCGCCTGATACCATTTGCCGAAACCTCAATGGCTGTCCGGGGTTAGTACCGATACAGCCAGGCTTTTGACTTGCCGAAGTTGGGGCTGTTTTCGCCGAAAACTGACTCGCTCCGGCCAGTCTGACTCGCTTGAGGCAGCCAAGGCGATTATCATAAAGGTTTATCTACAAGGCACTTGCGTCTGTTGATCCCGTCCGAGGGGCGGGGCTCAGGCCCAGGCAGCGTTTAATAAGTTCGCGAAGGATCCTCTCCATGCCCATTGCCAAAGCCCGGCTAATCAATTTTGGCAGCGCAGCGCTCGCTTTCGGCCTGCTGCTTTTGGTGCCGGCATTAGCCAGCGCCGCCGACCCGGCCTTCGTTGGCAAGCTGGCCCTCATCGCGGACCCCGAGGTTGCCAAAGACCTGGGCCTGACCGACGACACCAAGAAGAAGCTTCTGGAGCTGATTGACAAACGGGAGCAGGAGGCGATCGGCATTGCCGCGAAGCTGAAGGGTCAGCCGGCGGCGAAGCAGGCCGAGACGCTCGCTCCGTTCGTTGCCGAGTCGGAGAAAATGGGCAAGGCGCTGCTGGACGACGCCCAACTGGCCAAGCTGGATAAGTTTAAGGTAGCCAAGGACGGCATGGTCGGCGTTCTGTCGGCCGATATGGTTGGCAAGCTGCAGATTTCTGACGAGCAAAAGAAAGAGATTTCGCCGCTGATCGACGAATATCGCGGCATCATGACCCGCGGCAGCGAGTTTCAAAAGCGAGTGGCCCGCCAATCTTATGAGAAGAAGATTGCGGGTCTGCTCAATGACGCGCAGCGCGGCCAGTGGGAGCAATTGGCGGGTGTGCCCGCGGGCGGCATGGCCGTGGCTCCAGCGGCGGCACCGGCAGCGCCGCCCGGTCCTGGTGGCGCGGCGGCTCCTGGCGGCGCGGGTGGCATCAATGTGCAGCGGGCCGGCGGCGTGGCCGAGCTCGAAGCTTCGGAAGACGGCATGTACAAGCTCAACTTCGTCGTCACTCCGTGGAAAAACGTCATCGAATATTTCGCCAAAAAAGGTAGTTACGCCTTCACCACGGAAAAATGGCCCGCCGGCACGTTTACCTATTCCGACCCGAAGACCTACACGGCCGATCAAGTGATCGATGTTTTCAATCTGCACCTCATGTCCAAGGGCTTCATTCTCGTCAGGAAAGAGAAACTTTTACGGCTGTGGGACACGGCGAACGACGGCCCCGTGCCGCCCGAGTATGTGCCGGAAATCCTGCCAGATGACCTGCCGAATCACGGCGAATACTCGGTCCTGACCGTCTATTTCCAACTCGACAAGTGGCCGCCGTCGGAGGCTGAGATTGAGATCAAAAAGCGGCTGGGCCCGTATGGCTCCATCACCGTGCTTAACGCCGCCCGTCAACTGATTGTGACGGAACTTGGCGGCCGCCTCCGTTGGATCAAACGGACCATCGACTCGGTCGAAAAACCCGACTCATCACTCGGTAAGGACGACCGGCTGGTGCTGATCAAGTTAAACCGACTAACGCCAACCGAATTTATGGTGAACGTCCGCCAGCTCATGGGTATTCCCGATAACCAATTTGCCACTCCCGATGGAAATCTTCGCCTGTCCCTGAACGAACTGGACAGCCTCATCATCTGCAGCGGCAAAGTGCCGCAAATTGAGCGGGTTCAGGATTTAGCCAAACAACTTGATGGTTATGCTCCGGCTAAAACCTCGGGTGGCGGTATCGCGATTGTGGAGCAAACGCAATTTGGGGTGTATGAGATTCGCAGCGCCGATCCCGTGTATGCCGAAAACGTCATCCGTACGATATTGGCCGGCGTGGCTCCCGATCTGAAGATTCAACTGGATCAAAAAACCGGCAAGCTGGCCGTGTGGGGCAAGCCCACGCAACACCAGCAGGTGCAGGCAATTCTTGGGCAATTGGAGCAGAATGGTGATGTTGTCGAAGTGATTCGCTTGAGGAAGCTCAACCCGAACGATGCGATGACGGCGATCTATCAAATCGTGGGTCGCGATCCTAGCGGTAGGAGTGCAACTAATGGGCTGCGCCTAAGCGTTGATCCCATCACTTCGCAACTTACGATCAGTGGCACGCCAGCGTTGGTCGAACAGGCTAAAGCGTTGTTGGCCCAAATGGGTGAGCCGATTGGTGGCTTTGCTGGACCGGCTATGGGGCGCGGTCCAGGGATGCCCGAAGATCGTGCTTCCGTTCGCGTGGTGCCACTCAGTTCTCGCACGATGAAGGCAGTTATGGAACAGCTTCCCTATCACTGGGGGGAGGGAAGGCCTAAAGTTCGCGTGCAGGAAGTGAATGGCGAACAGGCCGCGCCTGCGGCGGCTGAGCCCACTGTCATGTCGAAGTTGTCAGCACCATCCGCGGGTAAGAAGGGCAGTGATCCGGCATCGAAAACCGCTCCGAAGGCAGATGAAAAACCGTTCCCCAAGCCAAATCAGCCGGCGATCAAGGCGATCCTACCGGCACCGAGGAAGGAAGACCTGACGGCGGATGAGCAGCCCGTGGAGCGAACGTATTTTGTGAGTGCGCCCACTGAATCGACGGAAGCGGCCCCGGCTGGCGAGCCATCGGCCAGTGACAAGCCGTCTTCCAGCGATAAGCAAGCTGCCGCGCCGGCCGAACCGCAAGCTGCGCCGGCCGCTGCTGCTGCCGATGCTGAACCTGGTGAGATTGTCGTTCGTGTTACGCCAGCCGGAATTGTTGTTATTTCGCAGGATCTGGATGCCTTGGATGAGTTTGAATCGATGCTGCAGGAGCTGATTCAAGCTGACGACCGCAAGGGAAAGCGGACCGAAGTCTTCCCGCTCAAGCACAAGGATGCGGATATCGCGGCCAATATGCTGAAGGCGATGATCGACGGCGGTGCCAACGTCGCAGACGGCGGACTGGGCGGATTGGCGAGCATGATGGGGGGGCCGCTGGGGGGTGTGATGGGATCGCTGCTCAGCGGTGGCGGCAGCCAGCCGGCTGCGGGCGGCTCCGTCAGCGGGACAACCTCGGGAACGCCGGCCAACATTACGCCGGACATGACGCTGAATGTGTTGTACGTGACGGGACTGCCCCGCGACTTGGACAACATCGAGCAACTCATCAGGTTGATCGACAAGGAAGAAAGCGACGATCCGCCTGTCGCGTCTCGTCGGCGGTTTATCCCGATTATGAACAGCAAGGCGGCCGATATCGCTCTGCTCGTGCGCGAGCAGTTCGCGGGGCAGATTTATGGGGATACGTCGAACAACCGGCAGATGCAACTTCAGCCGCAAGACGTGCTGGCGGCGATGATGGGTGGCGGCCGCGGCGGGCGCGGCGGCCCCGGCGGCGGCCTGGGCGGCCGCAATCAGCAGCAGAACTTGGGCGAGAAGAAGAAGATCATGATCTCGGTCGTCACGGAGACGAATTCACTGATCGTCACGGCCCCCGATCATCTGTTTGAAGATGTCGAGGCGTTTGTGAAGATGGTCGATATGGAAAACGATATTCCAGACGCCACGGTGAAGATCGTGCCGATCACACGAATCAACAGCGACGCCGCATACACGTCGCTGTCATCGATGATTGGCACCAATGCCACGGTGGCGCGGGTGTTGCCGTTTAACTCCGCCCAAGCGGCTGGTCGCGGCGGACAAAACACGCAACTCAACAACCAAGCCGCTCGTCAGGGCGGCAACCAGCAGGGGAATCAACAAGGCCAAGGCAATCGCCAAAATCAACTCAATCCCCAGGCGCTTGCTCAGATGCAGCAGTTCAACCAAGGCCAGCGTGGTGGCAATCGTGGCCAGGGTGGTTTTGGTAATCCTGGCGGCTTTGGACAGCCTGGCGGTTTTGGCGGCGGCGGCTTCGGCGGTGGTGCCCAACCCGGCGGGTTTGGCGGAGGCAACCGTGGTGGTGGCGGTGCCCCGACCGGTGGTTTTGGTGGAGGCAACCGTGGTGGCGGAGGTGGCCAGCCCGGCGGCGGCAATCGCGGTGGTGGTGGTGGTGCTCCCGGCGGCTTCGGCGGCGGCAACCGCGGCGGGTTTCAATAAGAGTTTTCAGGAGACATCATTGTTGCCAGGGCTTCGGCTCTGGTTTTCAATGATTGAACAGAAACTCGCGGCAGGTCAGTACGCTCCAATATAAATCCTCGATCACTTGCCGCCGCTCTTCGCTGGGGGCGGCGGCTAGCTCGCCGATGAGCGAATCACGCTCGGCTGCCGTCGGCTGTCGCGAGAGGGCTGCCAGGTAAACGTCGTCCACGATCTTGGCGTTGTCGGTTTCGCTGGTGGCTCGCTCTGCCGCGCTCCCTTTTGTGGCTAACTTCTTGTTTACCGTTTCGCCGTTATAGAGGTGTAGCACTTGCGTCATGCTTGGTTCGCTGGATCGCTCGCACTCGCAGGTGATGAGACGTTCCGGCTTGCCAAAGGCTTCGAGAAAGTACGAATCGACGTAGGAGTCCGTCAGCCGGATGGCTCGCTTGATCGCGGGGATGGCCGCACCGGGCTTACGACTGTCGGGGGTTGCCGCTTTGAAATCCGTCGGGGCCTCGGCCACTTGTGCGATAGCATCAAGCAGCACCTCCGCCTTCAGCCGTCGCGGATAATACCGCGAATAGAATCGCTCGTCCGCTTTGTTCTCCGCCAATGGCTCGCTGGTCCGCTGATAGGTCTCGGACTGCAAAATCGCCCGCATCAGCTCTTTCAAATTGTATTTATGCTCGATCAGGTACTTCGTTGCGGCGTTCAATAGCTCTTCGTTGCTGGCCGGGTTTGTCAGCCGCAAGTCGTCAATTGCTTCAACCAATCCGGTGCCGAAAAAATTGGCCCACACGCGATTCACGATGGCCCGCGTGAAGTAGGGGTTTTCCGGGCTCGTGAGCCACTTCGCTACGGCTTGCCGCCGGTCGGCCGTAGCTGCGAAAGCCACTGGTTCGCCGTCCAGCGGGCAGGGCTGTTGTGGCTCGCCCTTGCTGGGCTGAATCAGTTCTCCCTGCGTGTCGGAATAGACAATGCGGAGGCCGTCGCCGTTACGATAGTCACCGCCCCAGCCTTTCGCCCGGACTCGCGAAAACAGATTCGCGAAAGCGTAGTACTGGTCGTTGGTCCATTTTTCCAGTGGATGATTGTGGCACTTCGCACAGTTGATCGAGAGGCCCATGAAAGCCTGGGCCACCGTCTCGGCCATGTCTTCCGGGTCTTGATGCAGCGCGTAAAAATTTGCCGCGCCGTTGTCGTAGGTGCTGCCGGTGGCCGTCACGATGTCGCGAACGAACTGGTCCCACGGCTGATTCGCGGCGACCGCCTCGTGCAGCCATTTGTAGTACGACTCGAGCGCCTTTGGCCGCAACCGTTGACCGGAGATGAGCAGCAAATCGGCCCATTTGTACGTCCAGTAATCGACGAATTCGGTGCGCGAGAGGAGCGAATCGATCAGCCGGTCGCGATTGTCCGCTTGGGTATCGGCCAGGAACTCGCGGGCTTCATCGGCTGTGGGCAAAGTGCCAATTGTGTCCAAAAATGCTCGCCGCAAAAACGTCGCGTCGTCGCAGCGAGTTGACGGCGGCACCTTCAGCGCTGCTAGCTTTTCCAATGCCAGTTCATCGATGAAATTCCGCCGCGTGGCATTCGCAAATGTGTCTGGTTTGGTCGCGTTGGCATACGGCACCGTTAGGTAGGCCATCACGTTGTGATTGAGGTACCAAATCTTGATGGCCCCCTCCCCTGCCCCGCTGATCGTCGCCTTGCCGCGCTCATCGACGCTCGCGATCGCGCTGTTCACGCTCGTATATTTGGCCCAGCGTGTCGCATCCTCGATATGTCCGTCATTGAAGTGAGCCAGCACCACCAATTGCTGCGTACCTTTCACGGCCTGCCGGGAATATTGTGGCAACACCTCCAGCCGTTCGATCTGCGGATCGTCCGCCTTTGGCCCTGGCACGCCGCTCGCGATCCATTCGGCCAGCACGCGATATTCTGGCGACCCCGCCTCCAGCCGCACGCCCCCTTTGTGCGGCAACAGGCCCGTCGGCTTTGTCAAAATCAGGCTCCGGCCTGGATCGGTCGGCACGATCCGCCGCCCGACTGCTTGCCGCGTGAGATACGTGTAGTCCGCATCGACATCGAAACCGAAGAGCGTCAGCCGAAAGCCTTTCTGTCCCGCTCGCGCTCCGTGGCAAGCCCCGCCATTGCACCCCTGCTTCGACAGCACCGATTCGACGTGATTGCGAAAGCTCCAGGCAAACGGCTGGTCCATGCCGCTAACGGTCACTTCGGCCGTCGCCGTCTGGTCGCCCGCAACTGCTGTGATTGTTGCTTTGCCGTTCGCAACGGGAATGGCTACGCCGTCTTCGACCTTCACCACTCCGTCGTCGCTCGACTGCCATTCAATTCCCCTCAGCGCCTGCCCCTCAAATTCCTCGCCCATTTTCCATTGAACTATGATCGTCTGTTTCGACTCTATCGAATTCAGATTGAGCGTGGGCGGAAGAACCACGAGCTTTCGTTCATTTGCAAACGCGAAACGGCTGAGCAAAATCGTCATGCAAACGAAAAGAACGGCGACGAGGTATTTCTGGACTCTCATTGGCAATTCCGCTTGAATTCGTTCGGGTATTTCCGCTTCAAATCTTCCCAAAAGGCCGACAAGGGCCGCGCGCTTGGTCCTTCTTCTCGCACTAGGCGCTCTCGCTCTTGGGGCGAGAGGGGAGATTTGGCGCAGAACACCACCTGCGTGGCCGTTTGGTAGGCCGGCAGAAAATATCCAACGACGCGTCCCGACGAATCTCGGACCTTCAAATACTCTTGAGCATCTCTCAACTGGGGCATGGCATCCAAATCGAGCGTTACGTCAGACATCATGCCCTCCGTATCTCACGGTTCATTCTAAACAAACAATTCCTTGATCTCTGACTTCCCAAAATCGACCAGTGGGAAGGGCCTTCCTGCTGGCCCGGGCAGCGCGGTGTCGAAGTTGAAGCCGAGGCTTTTGTAGATTGTGGCGACGACTTGCGGAGGCTCGACGGCGTTCTCGGCTGGATAGGCCCCGATGGCGTCGCTTTTGCCGATCGCTCGTCCGCCAACGACGCCGCCGCCAGCGAAATAGGTCGTAAAGCACTGCGGCCAATGGTCGCGCCCGCCGGCGGGATTGATGCGGGGCGTGCGGCCAAACTCGGCCAGGCAGCAGACGAGCGTTTTGTCGAGCATTCCTCGCTGGCTCAAATCTTCGATGAGTGCGCCGTAAGCCTGATCGTACATCGGCGCGACGATGTCTTTCATGCCTTCGATGCTCGTAAATGGTTTGCTGCCATGAATGTCCCACGTGATTTCGTTGAAGACGGTCAAAAAGGTATTGACGGTCACAAACCGGACACCGGCTTCGATCAAGCGGCGGGCAAGCAAGCAGCATTGGCCAAAGCGGTTCAGACCATATTTTTCCCGCACCGATTTGGGTTCTTTCGCCAGATCGAACGCGGAGCGAGCTTGCGGACTGGTCATCATTCGCCACGCCGACTCGAAATTGGCGTCCATTAGCTTGGCGCTGGGGCTGGCCTCGAACTGGGCCACTTTGTCATCGACGATTTGCCGCAAACGTCGCCGCCGCTCCAGCCGCACATCGCCCAGTTCTTTCGGCGGCAACAAATCTGGCACTTTGAAATCGGTCACGCTCGGATCGGTGTTCAGGACGAACGGGTCGTAGGCCTTGCCCAAGAATCCCGCGTCCTGCCCGTGCGGCAAGTTGCCACCGGTCGGCCCCATCGCTTCCGGCAAAATCACATGCGGGGGTAAATCGGTCTTCGGCCCGCGCAAATAGGCCAGCGCACAGCCGACGTGCGGCGTGTTGACTCCGCCGGTGAAGAGCCGGCCGGTCTGTAGCATCTGGTGCCCCGTGTCATGCACGGCCGCGGCGTTGTGATAACAGGATCGCACCACCGAGAACTTATCCGCGACTGCCGCATGATGCGGCAAGATCTCCGTGATCTGAAAATCGCCTCGCGTTGAGATCGGCGCAAACGGTCCGCGAATTTCCGCTGCCGCTTCCGGCTTGGGATCGAACGTGTCCATCTGGCTCGGCGCGCCCAAATTGAAAATCATGATCACCGAGCGATCGTCATGCTGCTTATCGATCAGCCCTTTCTCCTCGGCCGCGGCCAGTTGCGGCAGCGACAGACCAATCGCCGAGAGGGCCCCGACCTCCAAAAAATCCCGCCGCGAAATCCCGTCGCACGTCTGCGCTGTCCCGCGATCCGTAAGTCGTAGCATCGATACCGTCCTTTATGGCCCATCATCTCACCAGCCGGAACCAAACCTGGTTCCGGAGTGCTGCCGAAACGCATGAAGCAGCCAGAATGGGCATGCTTCGCCAGCCCCAAAACTAGCCGCAAACCGTCCAAAAATCAACGAGCGCTAGGACTTACGTCGATTGGTGCGGTGGAGTGTAATGGCTTGTCTTCAGGAGCAAACGCTCCTGAGCGAGAGTGATTTCTCCTGTATATGCACTGTCGAACTTCGTATAACGATTGCTGGATTATCCACAGTAATTCTTGGGCTTTAACAACCTCATGGTGGTTCATGCTGAAACATTCTGTCCTTGTAGCATTAATGGCCATGTTCGCGAGCACTTGGTTGCGGGCGGCTGATCGCCCGGTAATCGACATCTGGCCGGGCAAAGCGCCAGGCGAGACAAAAGAGATTGGTCCCGAAGAAAGCCGGCCACCTCAGCCGAAGCAGCGAGAAGTGATTCGCCTCACCAACATCAGCAAACCGACGCTCACGCTGTATCAGCCGCCGGAGGGCAAACGCAACGGGGCTGCGGTCGTGATCGCGCCGGGGGGCGGTTACAACATTCTCGCTTGGGATCTGGAAGGCACGGAAATCGCCGAATGGTTCAATTCGATTGGCGTTACGGCTGCCGTCCTGAAGTATCGAGTGCCGCGCCGCGATGGCGACACGTCCAACAAGCTGCCGCTGATGGACGCGCAGCGGTCGATGAGCCTGCTTCGTTCCAAGGCCAGCGAACTGGGTCTCGATCCGAAGCGGATCGGCATCCTGGGCTTCTCCGCTGGCGGGAATCTCGCCGCGGCGACTTGCCTGAAATACAACCAGCGGCAATACGACAAGATCGACGCCACCGACGATGTCTCCAGCCGGCCCGACTTTGGCGTGCTGATCTATCCTGCGTACCTCGCCGACAATAACGGCCAAGTGAAGCCCGAATATCAGCCGAACAAAGAGACGCCGCCGATGTTTTTCGCCTTCGCGATGGACGATCGCGTGACGGTTGATGGCAGCCTGGCAATGGCGAAGGCGTTGAAGGGTGCTGGTGTTCCGGCCGAGCTGCACATGTACGATTCGGGTGGCCACGGCTTCGGCATGCGGAAGAGCGAGTTTCCCTGCCACACCTGGGCGGCGCGGTGCGGTGAATGGCTCACGCACCGTGGACTACTGAAATAATGAAATCGACGATTGCGTTCCAATGCGCCGCGCTTTGATCCTCACATAAGGCGCGACAAACTGACTGCGGTGGCCGAAGGTGCCTCGGGGTACGTGGGGCTTGGCGTGAAGCGGCTCAATCAAATCCTCTATCACAAATCCGGCGCGGCACATGATGCCGATGATTTCTTCCCAGCGGTGAAGATATTCGAGGGTTCCTTCCTCGCGATGCGGACTGCCAACCACCGGAGGCAACGGCCCGCTGCGATAGTAGGGCTCGACGAGCTCATAACCGCGGCTTGCCGGCGCGATGTCGGCCTGCAAACTGGTTGGCGACTTGTGCTGGCTGATGTAGTGCCCGCTGGGTCGCGTGATTCGGGCGATTTCTCGATAGACCGGGCCGATTTCCGGCAGATAGCACGTGCTCACCGGCTGAATCACGATGTCGAACTCTGCCGTTTGCAACATCGGCATGTCGTCCATCGAGGCTTCGACAGTTCGCAGTTGCAGCCGCCGTTCCGCCGCAACTTGCCGATCCAGTTCTAGCTGGGCCGGGCTGATATCGACCACGGTGACCGTTGCTCCCGCGGCCGCATACAACGGGCCATGTTTGCCGCCACCTGCCGCCAAGCACAACAGCCGCTTGCCGCGGATGTCACCGCCAAGCCAGCCCACCTGATCGACCGTCGCCAGCGGATTCACAAAGTCCGCATCGCCCGCCGCGCGCGTGAACCGCTGGCCCTTGGCGGCCATGTCGTCCCAGGCGCGGCGATTGTGTGCGGCGGTCATAAATTTCAGATTTCAGATTTCAGATTTTGAATCTCAGATTGCCGATTTCAGCTTGTTCACTAAGGCGATCGCTTCGTCGCGCGTGCGGATCTGCTTCTCCAGTTGCGCCTCGCGCACCGCTTCCAACAAATCGCGGTAGGCGGGGCCTTGGGGAATGCCGAGCCATTTGAGATCGTCACCCGTGATGAGGGGCTGCGGGTTCAATTCTTCTGGCGGCAGAGACAATTTGGCGCGGCAAAAGTCGATTTCATCGCAGTTCCCGTCGAGGACGCGCGCGACGGCTTCGCAATAACCGAGCAACTCATCAATGCGTGGCGCGGCGAGGACGCGTTGCAGCCTGGGCCAATATTGCCCGCGGGCTGCGCGGATGACCGACTCCTGCTGAATCAGCTTGACGACGCCATCCGTGTCGTCGTTCGATAGTTTCCAGCGTTCACAAACAACTTTTGGCAGATTGCCTTGTTCATTCGACTGCACGAGCTGGCGAATGAGAGCCGCCAGCGACATGGCGAAGGTTGGCTCGTGCAAGCTGGCCAGTACGGCCAGGGTCGATGCCCATTGTTCGCGGTTTTGCAGGATTGGTGAAAACTCGGGCAGCAAGACTTCCAGCAATTCCGTTTCCGCGAGCAGTTCAACGCCGCGCGCTCGATTGGAATGAGTGAGAATCAGCCTCAACTCCGTCGCGATTCGTTCCGCGCTGACGATCACCAGTTCACGAGCCTGCTGCCGGACGGCGGTCTGTGTTGCTAGATCGATCGCGAAATCGAACCGGGCGGCGAATCGCACGGCCCGCAGCATTCGCAATTTGTCTTCGGCGATTCGTGCCAAGGGATCGCCAATGGCGCGGATGATGCGACGTCCTAAATCTTCCTGGCCACCGACATAGTCGATTACACGCTCTGTCAGTGGGTCGTAAAACAGCCCGTTGATTGTAAAATCGCGCCGCTGGGCGTCGTGCTCGGCGCTGGAGAATGTCACCGCGTCGGGATGACGGCCGTCGCTGTACGCAGCGTCGCGGCGAAAGGTGGCGACATCGATTTGCCCCGCGCCGCGCGGCCCGAGGACCGTGATGACGCCGAACGCCGCCCCAATCGCCAAAGTCCGTTTTTTTTCAAAAATCTCTCGCACGCGGTCCGGCGGTGCGTCCGTTGCGACATCAAAATCTTTCGGCATTCGGGCCATGAGCTCGTCGCGCACACAGCCCCCGGCCCACAACGCCTCCTGTCCGTTCTCGCGCAAGCGGCGGACCACTTCCACAGCGAACTCGCGCGCTAATTTTGGATCGACGGAGGGCATGGGGAGGACTGGAGCTAGAGAGCAGGGCTAGGCAATCACGAACGCCAAAACTCAAATGACAAGTGACCAATGACCATCTCCGACATTGGACCTTGGACCCTGGACTTTCTCTAGCCCTACTCACTAGCCCCAGCCCTCCGCCATGCTGCCCATCGACATCGACGTTGCTGCCGTCAATAAACTTCGCGATGACCAGGAGGCGTTTGTATTTCTCGACTGTCGCGAGGCGGGCGAGGTCGCCACTGCCATGATCGACGGCACGATTCATATCCCGATGCGCGAGATCCCCGCCCGGATTGCCGAGTTGCAGCCCCATCAGCAGGGCCGCGTTGTCGTCCATTGTCATCACGGCGGCCGCAGCTTGCGGGTCACTCAATACCTGCGCCAACAAGGCTTTGACCAGGCCCAAAACATGGCCGGCGGGATTGATGCCTGGTCGCTCGAAATCGACCCCAGCGTTCCACGCTACCAGTGATCCGCCTTTGGCGGAGCCACCACGTTAAGTTGGTGCGACAGCTATTTTGCCGCTGGCGGATGCGGAAAATGCCGCTCTGCCCAGGTGATGAAATGCTCGATGTTGGGCGTATCGGTGTGGCCACCATCGTGTTGCCGCCAGGCGAGTTGGCCGTCGAGCAGTCCGGAGTTCACGGGTGGCATCCGTTCGGTGTGATAGTCGTCCGTGGTTCCAAGGTCTTTTGCTCCCAGCAGGCGAAACACCGGGCCAGCGGCGACAGCGGCCATGAAGCTGCCTTGCTGATCGAGCCACCGCGCGTCGCCGCGCTCGGGAATGCCATAGCTAATGAACGTCAACCGTGGAGCACACACCGCAATCAACTGATGCGCATCGACCGGAATGTCGCCAGCCGTCATTTTTCCAAATTTCGATTCATCCGCGCCGTACTTCAAAAAATTACCGGCCATCCAGTGATACTCACCGGAGCCCGTGAGGTTCTCAACCGCCTCGCCGAAATTCCTGCGATGCAACTTCGCGCCCCCTTCGCCCGATGAACCGACCAAGACCATCGCAAACCGCGGCTCGAAGGCCATCGCCACGAGCGCGGCCTTGCCATAGCGTGACACTCCTTCGATGCCAACTCGGCTGGCTTCAATGGCCGGATCGGTTTCAAGATAGTCCAGTCCTCGCGAAGCGCCCCAAGCCCAGGCCCGTAGCGAGCCCCAGTCGTCGGGCTTTCGCGGCTGACCGCGGTTGGCCAGGCCGATGATGCCACGCGTCAATCCGGCCCCGTTGTCCGCCTGAATGCTGGCGGGGGAAATCGTGGCATAGCCCCAGCCGGCTTCGATCAATTTTTCGTTCTTGGATGGCCCCGGTGGACCAAATCCTTTGCCCTTCGCCGGAGCAGCGCCGCTAGCGGGAGGGGCACCGCCGGCAACATTTCCGCCGGCACCCGCTTTTCCGCTCGCTCCACGCTGACCGAATCCAAAACCGCCAAACATCATCAGGACGGGCACTTTCTGTGCATCCTTGGGCAAGCCGACCGTCATCGCGATTTTCACTTCGATCGCGGGGCAGAGTGAATTATCAATGCGGCCTTCGAGTTGTTTCTCCGTCACCGCCTTGCCGGCGATGGTTACTTCGCGCGTCTCCGTTACCGTCCAGGTCACAGTCGGCACATGCGGCGGAACGCGGCCAACAACTTCTCGTTCAAAATCTTCCACAATCTCGGGCCGACGCATTTTCCACCAGGCGGTCGCCGTCGTCACGGGCTCGCCATTTTTTAGCGCCAGCGCATCAGGCAACTTGGGATAGGGATTGGCGAGCGACTCATCGTAATTCGCGTGATTCGGTGCCGATTCATTGCCACTGGGCCCGGGTCGCAGTCGGGCGATGCCCAGTTGCTCGAGCATGTTGCGGTGATCTTCCTGCGTGGTAAAGGTCACCGGTGGCGGGGATTCCACCGATTGTGCAATTGCCGAGGAAGGCAGGCCGGCAACTGCAACGAACATGACTGCTATCAGTGCAACTCCAATGTATCGCATGGCTGTTCTCCGCCTGATGGCCTGATGCCGACACCTGCAACTATGTTGATTTCATAATCCCTCAACATTCCAGTTGCCAGCAGAGCGCACAAAAATGCCATCAGCAAGCGGCTAGCATGCTGGCGCAATTCGCCGGAAAATGGCAGTCCCGGTAGGACAGGGAAAACAACCAAGACACGTAAGCTGCCCAAGCCTGCCTAGATGCATTGGAAATCGTAAAACCGCGAATCTAGTTAGACCGACGCCAATATAGTCCTGCGGCGTCCGCTTCTATCAACGCGTTTCCAGCTCCGACTCCATGCGCTCCAAGTATTGGAATTTGGCGATGGGCCTGGCTCTCCTAGCCGGCTGGCTTAGCCCAGCAGTGCGGGGAAGTGATTTGGACGATGTGGCGATTGGCGCTCGCGATGCACAACTGCTGGTTGACTGCGTCGCCCAACTCGATGGCAGCCTTCGCAACATTGGGCAATTGCAATCGGGAACTCGGCAACAGGCCGAATACTTGCTCGCAGGCGACCAAGACAGTTTGGAATTGTCGTTTGGAGCGTATTTGAAATCTCGCGACGAGCTGCGGCTGATCTCGGAACGGCAGAAAGCTGTTGACGCCGACCTGAGCCGAGCGGCGCTGCGTCTGCGAACGCAAAAAGATTTACGGCTGGCGTCATTAGGTGTCAAAGATGCGGTCCTCGGGCGAGCCTTCAATCAGTCGTTCCATCGATCGGGCATTTCGCGGGGCACTTTCGATCAGATTCTTCACGAAGTCACGGCGATCGATCCTAGTTCGGTAGCGATCGACGACCAAAAGCGATTGAACGACATGATCCAGCGCCGCGGCATGATCTGGCCGTCGCTAGAAAACAACTTGCGGCATGTGCAGCAAGTGCAATATTTATTCGAGATTGGATCGGCCATTACGACGCCGGTTCGCCGAGGACAGGGTGTGCTGATGGCCGCCACGGGCCGGATGAAAAATCCCACCTCGCGTCCGTTGGCATTTTCTGATGAGCAACTGCGCGAGATCCGTAGCCATTTGCAGCCTGGCGACATCGTGCTGACCTACACGGAGGGTTGCGCGAGTAACTTCGTGATTCCAGGCACGTTCAAACATGCCGTGACGTTTATCGGGACCGAGGAAGAGCGTCTGCGGGCCGGGATAACGCCCGAGCTACTCGTGGCGACGACACGGCCCAATAATGTTCGCCTGGCCCAGACGATCACCAGAACTCATCTAAAAAACGGCAAGCCTGCCGACGTAGTGGAGGCAATCTCCGAGGGGGTTCTACTGACCAATTTCGAAGAATTGCTGGCGACGCGCGTCAACCGAATGGCGGTCCTTCGTCCTCGCCTAAGCGAATTTGAGCGGGCGGGCCAAATTGCGGACTTGCTCTCGTTTGTGGGTGGCGGCTTCGATTTCTCATTCGACCTAACGGACGCTTCCGAGCAGGTTTGCACGGAGTTGATCTATCGCACCGTGCAGGGGCGATGTGGAATCGACTTGCCTCTCTCGCGACATGCTGGCCGCATTACACTCACGGGGGATGAAATTTTGCGGTATGGCACGCGCGAAGGCCAGGAATGTTTCACTTGCGTCCTGATCGTCGAAGAATCGCCGCAGGTGCGGGGATCGGCCCGGATCGTGCCAGCGGCCGAAGTGCC
>JANNTN010000456.1:0-3942 GCA_031394445.1 Anatilimnocola sp. | reverse complement strand
CCGGGCCTCCGTGAGAGCGAGTGTTGTTTTGTCACTCACCGTTCTACGAAGGCTCGGTTGCTTTTATCTCCGCTAGCGACGCTGCGACAGCAACGCTTAACGATTGCCCGCCAACGGACTGCGCTTAATTTGATGCCATTCGGCTTATCCCCTTTTTTGCTCGATGATCTACCCGTTGCGGAACAGCGCTCGACCCAACGCCACATTGTGAAGATCAGATTCGTGAATGCGAAGATCGTCTCTGGGATCTGGCCGCTGGCACGGAGCTGGCTGCGTTTATCGTGGAGGCTGACGCGACCGCGGCCGACCAACTTCCGCCGGCTGTGGCGCGGCTGACCGATGAAATTAAACAACTAGAAAATGAACGAACCGAGGTGGATCAAACGATTGGAAGCGAGCGATTGGTTCTCAAGCAGATGGACGGGAGTGCGGCGGCTGCCTTGGCCCAGGAAGAGGCGATTTCGTTGGCGGCGCAGGTGCGGTCGGCCGCGGAGCAATACCGCCGCTTGAAACTGTCGTCGGCCGTGTTGGCACGAGCGATCGAGCGATACCGAGAACGGCATCAGTGGCCGGTGGTGCAGTTGGCGAGCAAGCTGTTTGGGAGCCTCACGCTTGGTTCCTTTGAGGGATTGCGGGCAGATTATGGAGACGACGGCCAGGCGGTGCTGGTGGGCGTGCGTCCGGGCGGAAGGCAAACGGTAGCCGTGGAGGGGATGAGCTCGGGGGCTCTCGATCAGCTCTATTTGGCCCTCCGTTTGGCCAGCTTGCACACCTATCTCGATACGAAAGAGCCAATCCCGTTTATTGTGGACGACGTACTGATTCAGTTCGATGACGAGCGTTCGGCGGCGGCTCTGAAGGCTTTGGCCGAACTTTCCAGCCGCACGCAGGTGGTTTTCTTCACGCACCACGAACATCTGGTTGAATTAGCGGGCCGATGCTTACCCGCCGCGGTGCTGTATAAACATAGACTCGATTGCCGGTCTAGCTCTCCAGCGGTTATTCCCGTGATGAACGACGACGAAGCACGTTCCTCGGCCGTATTACCCAGCGAAAGACCAACTCGGCAAAAGTTATCTAACTCCGTTCCCAACTAATCCGCCCGCTCATGTCTCGAATCAATCAGCTTTTCTCCGACCTCCGCAAATCCGGCAAGAAGGCCTTCATGCCCTTCATCACCGCTGGCGATCCCGATCTCGATTTCACCGCCGATGTCATCCGCGAGCTCGCCGCCAGAGGCTGCTCGATGTGCGAAGTCGGCATCCCGTATAGCGACCCCATCGCCGACGGCCCCGTTATCCAAGCCTCGTACACCCGCGCTTTAGCCAAAAAAATCAAGCTTGCCGAAATCTTTGCCATGCTCGGCCGCGTCTCGCGTGACATCAAAATGCCGCTGGTGACGATGGTCAGCTACGCGATCGTCTATCGCCACGGACTGGAAAAATACGTCGCCGACGCCAAAGCTGCCGGCGTGAGCGGGGCGATCGTCCCCGATCTGCTCGTCGAAGAATCCGCGGATCTTGCCAAAATCTGCCAAGCTGCCGACTTCAGCCTGATTCAGCTCGTCACCCCCACTACACCTCGCGAACGCGCTGTCCGCATCGCCCAGTCCAGCACCGGCTTTCTTTACTACGTCTCCGTCACTGGCATCACCGGCGAGCGGACCGAGCTGCCCCCTTCGCTCCTCGAAAACGTCGGCTGGCTGCGCACCCAAACCGATCTGCCCATCTGCATCGGCTTCGGCATCAGCCAGCCCGAGCACGTTAAGCTCCTCGCCCCCGTCGCCGACGGCCTCATCGTCGGCTCCGCCATCGTCCGCCGCGTCGCCGACGCCGCCACCAATCCGCGCCCCACCGTCTTAAAGGACATAGGCGAATATGCAGCCGGCCTTATCGCTGCGCTTCCCTCGTAGGATAGGCGTCCCGCCAGTCCCAACTACTCACCACTTTCCCAAAAAATTCCGCTTTCAATCGACCTTGACTCATTCGCCATCCGAATCAATAGTTGAATATTGATGGGTTTCACAGTCGCAAGAGCGGCTGCCGGCTGACGCAGGACGGCGTCGGAACGAAACCGAGTGTATCGTTTCCGAGAAACCGCCCCTTGAGTCACCTCTCCGCCGATGCGAGCAGCAGCTCGAAACGGAGAGGGTGTTCTTATGACCGATTTCGCCCGTGGCGGGGTCTTGTCGCGCTTTTTCGCTGGTATTTGCGAATATGTCTTCGAGGGCCGCATCGGCCTGGCCGATCCGCCGCTGGTCGATTATCTCAGCGGCCTAATGCTCCGCTTCGCCCGGCTCGACTCCGTCCACCGCGTCCGCAACCTCGCCGGCCGCCCCGTGATGGAAGTCGCCGACATGCTCACCGAGGCTGAAAGCCGCGTCGGCCTCGCCCGCCGCGATGTCCACCGCCACATCGGCGACGTCACCCTCTTCTGGACCGGCGTCTATCCCGAAACATTGCCGGCCCTCAAAGCCGTCGAGAAAAAAGACTACTTCGTCGATTACTGTGCCCAAGGCAAACGGGCCTACTACATCGCCAGCACCATCAAAACCGACCGCAACGAAGACACCCCCAACGAAATCCTTCAGCGTCTCAGCCACCAGTTCGAAATGTGCGCCTACGGCCTCGGCGAAGTCCGCCGCGAATGGGAACGCAAATCCGACGAAAATTGCCGCCTCGTCGTCGAATGAAGGTTGTGGCTTGGCAGGGGGAGGGATCCGTAGTCCGTAGTCCGTAGTCCGTAGTCCGTAGTCCGTTGCGGTGGTCGCTAAAGTTCGGAATTTTTTTTCTGCCGGGGACTGTAGGGCGGGTTGTAAGTTGTTGCGGGTTGGGGTGTTCGGAATTTGGGTGGATTAGCCGGTGCGCTCAAGTTGAGCGTTTCTTTAACGCCGTAAGTCTAAAAGTTTCGTACCTGCCATGCGGGCGAGCGGCTGGAGCGGCAGCCGCGGCTGGTTGGTGAGGGCGACCAGGTTGGGAAAGAGCGACGGGTTATTTCGCAAACCTGCCGAAGTGGCAGGCGAGAAAAGAACATTTGTACATGTGCAAATGGCGGGCCGAATCTGCAAAGAAGTGAGAGGCCTAATTAATTACGCGGGCGGCAATGCGGACGCGCGCAAGGGACGGCGACAGGTGCGGCTAAATGGGGAAGCTGTCGGCGCGTGGGCGATTACCCAAAGGAAGGTTGCCGGAGCATTAGGCCCCGCTGGCGTTGGGGCTTACTTTGTGGAGGCTTCGGTTTCTTTGATTAGGCGGGCGACTGCGATTTCGAGAAGGTCGCTGGTGAGTTCCGTGTAACGGATGTTGCCACGGTGATCGAGGAGGTAGATGTCGGGCCAGCCGACGACGTTCCAGCGGTTGGCGATGGTGCCGGGTCGCACGCCGTCCCACCAGACGGGCCACGTGATTGTGCCAGAGTCAACAGCTTCCTTTACCGTCGCCACGTCTTCGTCGCCCATAACACCTAAAAATGCAAAGGGCCGGTGACGGTAAAGCTCGACTAGTTTTCGATTGCCCGGGTACATAGCTTCGCAGGGACCGCAGCCTTTGAACGAAAACATCAGCACGGTGACCTTCCCACGTTGATCACTAAGCTTGAGATTGTGACCAAAGGCATCAAGTCCCGCGATTTCCGGCGCGGGCTGCCCAATGCTGAGACTCGTCAATTGAAAGCGAAGCGATTCGGCGCGATCGGCGAGCGTTCGGCGGTTTTTGTTGGTTAAGGGATCGATGGCGGCGCGCTCAACCTTGATAAGAATGGGACCGTACGGAGTTCGAGGTGGCTCTAGCCCGTTGGCGTAGTGCTGCTCGATTTCGGCGAGCAATTTCATTGCCTCGCGGCGGGCTTCTCCGGGATCGGCAGTCCATTTCTGCCGCCGGCTCGTGTACAGGTCGATCATTTCCCGGTTCTTGTCAGCAGCGGCGTTGAGTAGCTCCAGGATTG
>JANNTN010000429.1:0-20132 GCA_031394445.1 Anatilimnocola sp. | reverse complement strand
AGTCAAATTAGACGGCGGCTTACCGCATAGTCAAGCAAAAAAACATCCATCTTTATTAGACAGCGGAGTACTTTAACGGACCAATTCAGCCAACATCGGCTCATTACCGCTGGGACCAAGTCACCAGCCGGCCGGCAGCGGGATCCCATAGCTTGAGGCTCAGGCACGCGGCGATGTCGCGGAGCGAAAGAGAGATCGTCGGCGGAGATTGCAGTTCTTCCAGTGCGGCCATCGCTTCGGGCAGACGATAAAAAGGGATCTTGGCATTCAAATGATGCACATGGTGATAACCGATGTTCCCGGTGAACCAACTCATCACGCGCCCGGTACACAGATAGCTCGACGAATGCAAAGCTGAATTGACGTAACTCCACTCGTGATGCGTCGTCAGACACACACCGGGAAAGTTGTGCTGCGCGAAGAACAAGTACGAGCCAAAACTCATACCGATCATGAACGGCAGAATCCAGCCCAACAGCAGACTGTCCCAATCGCGATAGACAGAGAAGATCAGCCCCGCGACCACGACGTGACAAACCAGCGCCAGAGCGCTGTCAAAATGTCGCCGTGGATTTCTAAACAACGGAACCAAGCACATTTGGCCGGCAAAAATCGTGAAATATCCAAAAACCAGCGTGAGCGGGTGGCGGGAAATACGATAGGCCAAACGCTCGCCAAACGAGGCGCTGGCATACCCTTCAATCGTCATCAGCGGGAACGAGCCGATGTTCGGGTTGAAGTCGCGCGAGTTATGTTTGTGATGATGGTTATGTGACCGCTTCCAAACGCTAGTGGGCGTAAGACAAAGCATCCCGATCGCACTCATGACGAAATCGGCCAAGACCGAACCACGCAGAATTGTGCCGTGCTGGTGGTCGTGAAAAATGGTGAACAACCGCACCAGCGTCAGGCCGGCAATTCCGCTGCAAGCCACGCGCAACGGCCAATTCCAATCACTGGCAGCTAGCAGCAGCAAGGCAACGAACAGCACCAGCGTGGACCACAAACACCACCAACTCCGCCAGCGCTGTTCGCTAGCGAAGGGACGTGTAGCCAGAACTAATTCGCGTTCCGAACGCATGTACGGGAACCACTCTCTTCACAGAAGGAAGAATCCGCTGCTGGAGAAGCGTGGGCACGATTCTTATCCATCAGAATTCAGAAACGACAAAATAGGTGTAAAATCCCGATAACGTCAAGAGAAGAGTGCCCAGATTGCAGCCAGGCCACCACACATTCTCCCGCAGGGTGCGGAACAGGCTTTCTCGGCCTGCTTCTGCTCCGCCAACAACATGTTTGCCTTAGACGGGAACGCGAACTTCATAGCGCGTGCGGCCGTTGATTCGCTGCGGTAGCTCTTTGACCTGGCAAGTTAGGCGGCACTCGGCGATCGAAGCCGAATATTCGACCCACTCCCCCGCTTGATAAACAAACGTCTTCTTCTCAGCGTCTTCGACGACAATGATCGGCTTGCCATAAGTGACTTGCTGCGGCAAATCCAGGACATCGGGAGCCCTCCGCAAGCTGCGGGTGCCGGCAGTAGGCAAGCTACCACCTTTGCGTCTGTTTGGCGTAAACCGATTTTTTTGGCCCATGATCGCAACTTTTTAGCTGGGAAGAAAAAGGAAGACCCCGAAGACTCGCGCACGAAACTCCAGGGCCGTAATTGTCTCAGTCGTCGCGGCGACCAAGACAGAGTTTTATTTCGTTGACAAACGCGCTCTAGTAGCGCCGCCCGCCACCACCACCGCCACCACCACCGCCACCACCATAGCCGCGACCACCACCGCCGCCTCCGCCGCCACTGCGCTCTTCGCGCGGCCGGGCTTCGTTAACGGTCAAACAACGGCCATCGACCTCTTTCAGGTTGAGCCCCTGAATGGCCGCCTGAGCCTGGCTGTTATCATTCATTTCCACAAAGCCAAATCCTTTGCTGCGACCGGTATCGCGATCTTGAACGACTTGAGCGTTCTTGACCTGACCGTACTCGCCAAACAGCGTTTCCAGACTTTGACTGGTGACGCTATAGCTCAAATTGCCGACATACAAGCGCATTCCCACTACACAATTCCTTAAGTAGAACAAAACGACCCTACTCTTCCGGGTCACAGAGAAAGACCAGCGTGCTGATCCGCCAAGTAGGCAGGGCGAGAAAGGCGGCGAATCTAAGCTTGAAGTAGCACGCTGCTTTTGCGTCGTCGAACCGACTGTCGGCATCCTACCTGTTCGTACCCACCTCAACCAGCGGCAAAATTCGCATAGCGCTCGATAACCAGCGTTTTCGGCGGTATTTCCACGGAAAAAAAGGCTTAAATCTTGCCCACAGGGCGGAATCGTCTCCCGATTGCCCTTCGCACGCTCTATACTAAATACTACTTCATCTATGCAGGCTGAACTCTTGAGCAGCCTCCTACTCCTTAGCTTGTCCTTCATAGGTCGAAGATCGGTTGCGGCTTTCAGAGCCGGCCGATTCACGGACCAGGCAGCCATCTGTGTTCTGTTTTTCTCAGGGAGGCTGAAAGGGCTGCGCATGCGCGATGAAAAGCCCGTTGCCATTTATCTTCCCCCAGTCCGCAATTTTTGTCCGGTCTGCGGCAAGGTTTCTTACTCTCGCTCGGGCGAACATCCACAATGTTCAATTACCCGGGCCGATGCCGCATTCAAGGCGCGACAAAAGAAACGCTCCACCACCAGATAGAGCTGCCGTTTTCAGAAATATACAAGACGTTGCTAACACGGCCGAGCGCCCGCTGGTTGCTCGGCTGTTTTTCAGCATCTAGATACGATTCACGGATCATCAACACTTTTTCACCAAGGGATCTCAGCATGCCTGAAGGAACGATCAAACGCTTGACCGACAAGGGATTTGGATTTATTAGCACGGGAGGAACCAAGGACTTGTTTTTCCATTCTTCCAAGGTTGTCGGCAGCAGTTTCGACCAACTGTTTGAGGGACAGAAAGTCTCGTTCACCGAAGGCCAAGGGCCCAAAGGCCCGCAGGCCGAAAATGTGACGCCCGTCTAAACGGATTCACGCGAGAGTTGTCGAATTGCCCTAACTATCCAATTTCTGCACGGTTTGGCGAACTTATGAATTACTCCAAGCCGAAACCTCCTACGCAACTCATGCCCAATTGTCCGGTTTGCGGCAAGGTTACCTACTCGCGTGGCGGCATCCATCCTCAATGCGCTTCAGAGCGGCAAGACAAAATTGTCACCGCCGCGCGTCAAGCGACACAAGATAAATCCAGCGGCAGCGCCACCTTGGCCCAGCCGCGCAAGCAGTGGACCAAGCCCTGCCCGCGCTGCAAACGACAATTGCCCGCTCGTCGCGCGGCCTGCGAGTGCGGTTTTTCATTCTTGAAAAAGGCCGAGTGAGTTTTCTTCGGCAATCGGTTTCTGCATTCCACATTCCAGGCTGGGGAAATGCACGCAGTGAACCCGTGGAGTGCATTATGCGGTCACTTTGTGATTAGTGTTGCACGTCTAACCTCAAGCGAACCAGCCCGGAAGCAGTTCATAGCCGAGGGCCTGAAGGGGTTAAACTAGCTTTGAAATGATCGAATTTCAGGCTGCGATTTTGTGAAACTTCAGCCGCATTAAATAATGGTTAGCCGACGAGGTCGAGTTGGTTGCCGCAGTTGCCAGTGGGATCTTTGCTGATGGGAGGAAGGACGGAGTCGGTGGGGAGGGGTGCTGGAGATTTGTTCGGGGTGGTGGGGCGTTCCCAGAGGCGGCGGCCGTCAGCGTCGCGTTCGGAGGTTTGGGAATCTTCTTCCGTCTGGCCGATGCCGGCGGCGTTTTCGGCCTTTTCGGCGGAGGCGGATTGGCGAGCCTGGTCGGTGGTGTTGCGCTCGACGCGTTCGGCATCGGCGGCGCGCTGGGCGGTTGCCGAGGAGGCCAAGCCGCCGATGATGCCGAGAGAGGCGATGCTCATGGGTCACCGTTGTCGGTCAGAAAATGCCAAAGCGATTAGGAGTGGGGTTTACGTAAAAACTTACCTTGTTTGGACGTTGCGGAGGCGATTGAAGGCTTCGCGGGCGGCTGGAAAAACCGGTGCTTTCGCTGCGACCGGCTCTTCGCGGGCGAGTTCGGGGAAGAGCTGGGCGAGTTGGGCGTCGAGACGCGGGAAGGGGCGGCGGCGAACTTCGGGTTGATCGAGGCTGCCGGTGACTTCAACCAGCATTAGCTCTTGGCCGGTTTGGCCCAAGAACGGACGGAGGAAGGAGAGCTGCTGCTCCTCGCGGCCGACGAGTGGATAAAACTTGAGGTCGAGTTGCCGCTGGCCGTTCAGCCGGCCTTTGCCCTTGAGGCTGATGGCGTCGCCGCTGAAGTCGATGCGGTCGAGAGCCAATTCGTCTCCCTCGACGCGGAAGTCGATGTTGCTGTTGGTGAAGGCGGTGCTATTGGGGGGCTGCACACTGAGCAACTTGAGGAGCGTGATCATGGCGGGGAGTTCGTAGAGATCGGCGTCACGCAGGTTGATCTTGCCGTTGCCGCGCCAGGTGTACTTGTTGCGGGGGTCGCCAGACATTTCGACGAGGCCAAAGACGCGGCCAGTGGGGGGATGCTGGTTCTGGGTGAATTGACGCGTGATCTCGACCAGATCAGCGTTGGCGAGCGTGGCTTGGAGCTCGAATTTGCCGGGATCGGCGAGGACGAGCTGGCCGTCGGCGGATAGCAAGCCGCCGAGCGTGCGAGCGGTGATTTGCCGGGGCGCGCCCTTGGGCGGGTTGCGATCGGCCAGCGCGCCGAACACGAGCGAACGGCCGTCGCACCAGAATGGTCCCTGCAGGTTGGTGAGCTGAACGTTGCGAACCGTGGCCGAATCGACTTGCAAATCGCCGCGGGCAAAGACGCCTTCGGGAGATTGCCGGCCTGTAAGGTGAAGGCCGCCATGAATGTGCTCGACGGGAGTCATGGTGAGTAGGCGGCCATTTTCGACGTCGAGGTTGACATCCCATTCGGCGAGAGGGTGGGCGTGTGCCTGGGGCGGGACGGTGATGGTCAGCTTGCCCAGGATGCTAAGCGGACCTTGAAGTGGAACACGAGCGAGCGCCTGGCCGAGTTCGGCTGGCAGCGCGGAGAGCAATTCCTGATCGACCTCCAGACGATCGGCGGCAAGCTGATGCAGTTCTAGACGGCAGCCGCCGGCGGAGGACATGGAGCAGCGGCCATCGGCCGAGACCGCCGCCTGGCCATGCGAGGCCCGGAGGCGGGTCAGTTCCATGAGACCATCGTGATAGTGCAGGCTGCCCGTGACGCCGTTGAGGGCGTAGCGAAACCAGGCTGGTTCGAGCGAGATCGAGCGGCCTTCGCCGGGGGATTGGGCGGGTGCTTTGTGGGCCAGGAAATCGAGCGACCAATGTTTGCTCGCGCCGCTGTAGCCCAAATCGACCTGGAGTTGATCGATGTTTCCTCGCGGCTGCAAGCTGGACCACAAGGCTTGAGCTGAGGGGGGGAGCGATTGGCGCAATTCAGCGGAGAGGGGAACGTCGCGAGCCAGGAACTGCATCTTGAGTTGGCCGCCGGGCGGATCGTGCGGCGACCAGATGCCGTTACCGGTGATGTCGGCGCTGTCGTTGCTGCCGGTGAGGTTTTGGAAACGCCATTTGCCATCGGCCAGCAAGAGTTGCCCGTTGACGCGATCGATGGGATATTGAAAGCGGTCGTGCTGGATCGCGCAGTCCTGCAGATTGATCTCGATATGGGAGCGGAGGGGCAGGTTGGGTTGCTGACGATGAAAGCGGGCGACGATTCCAGCGCCGCCGCGAGGCCGAAACCCGCGGACAATTTTTTGGGCCGGTGCATCGAGAGCCGCGAGCAGTTTTTCGTCGATCGCGAGGGGGCCTTCGGAGCGGATTTGAGTCCAGCCGACGAAATGGGGGCCGGGGTTGGTTACTTCGGCGTCGCAGCGAATGAATTGGCCGCCGCCGACCAATCGCAAACGGGCCGAAAACTGGTTCGGCGTGATGGCGATGTTGCCAGTGCCGTCGGTGAGCCGGTAGCGGAACTGGCTATAGGAGAGGGAGAGGTCGTGGCACTCGATTTTGAGGTCGGGCTGCCATTGCTGGTTAAGGCATTGGAGCTTGCCGGAGACATTGACGCGGCCGCGAGGGGAGAAGCGTTGCCACAGCTCGCGGGCAGCGGTAGGGAGGACGCTTTGCGGGAGCGATTCCAAGGGCATTTGATGAATGCGGAGATTTAGTTCGATAGGATCGGTGGGGCGGAGGCCGATGAGGGGAGCGCTGAGTTCGATTTGGCTGGCACCGCAGCGGGCGGTGAGATTGCCGATGGAGAGGCCGTGATTGTCGAAGCGGAGCGCGGCTTCGACTTCAGTGAGCGGATCAGGGAGGCGCGAGTCGTCGATGCGGCCTTCGGAGATTTTGCCGTGGACGACAAATTGCACCGGCGGCTGCGATGAGCTTTTTGCGTCGTAAGCGGCGCGGGAGGCGTTAAAGCCAAAGTAGGTGCGGCCGCGGATGCTGGAGAGGGATGCCAGCGAGGCGGCGAGTTCACTGGGGAGGGCGGCACGCATGCGGGGACTGAATTCCAAGCCCTCAACGGAGCCGCGCAGCTCCCAACGGCTGGTTGTCGGATCGAGCGTGGCGGCGAGCTCGACGCGTTCGACATGATCGCCGGCGAGCGTGCCGCGGAGGCGAAGGACAAGAGAATTTGATGGTGGGAGGGCCTCGGGCGTGACGGCGAGTTGGATGTCGCGGAGCATGAGGCCCGCGCCGTGCTGCGAAGTGGGGTCGATGATTTCGAGCGAAGCGCTGGAAATGGTGGCTGTGGGGGCCGGGGAGGCAGTGCTGGATTGGCAGGAGGGCAACGGCAAGAGATGGGCGAGGTTCCAGCGGCCGCTGGGCTTGCGCTCGGCGCGAAGTTGCAGGCCGCGAATATCAATGAGGGAAATTTGTGGCGGCTTGGTGAGAAATTCGGGGAGGCGGGTATCGCAGTGGGCGAAGATTTCGTCGATGTGGGCGAGCATGGGGGCGGAAGAGCCGCCGGCCTCGCCGATACGGACGCCACGGATTTCGACGCCTTGGCCGGCGATACGGCGGGCGGAGCGGACGGTGACCTTGAGACCTTGATAGTGCTCGCGAAGTTGCAATTCAACGCGGCGGCGCAGTTCTTCATTCAAGCGGTCGAAGCAGTAGTATTTTCCGGCGAGAGCGAGGAGGGCGAGGAAAACCACGAGTGTCGTCAGCCGCTTCAGCTCCGCGCAGAGCTTCGCCCCAAAGCAGGGTTTTCGATTCGTTGGTTGGGGGGCGACGGGCAAGATTTCAGTTCCAAGTTCCAGGTTTCAAGTTCAAAGTTCAGGGAGCAGTTGGTGGGCCGGCGCGAGCTGCGCTCGCTGGTCCCACCCTACAGGGAAGTTGGTTTGTAAGCAGGCCGGCGGCAAGCACGATGAGTGCGAGCATGGCGGGTTGGCGGTAGCGAATGGAGCTGACAAAGATGATGTGGAGGCAGGTGAGATAAACGGCGGGGAGCCAGCAGAGGATGTAGGGCCAGCCGCGGGATGAATATCGCCAGATGCCAAGGAGGGCGAGGGCGATGACGGGTGTGTAGGTGGTTAGCAGGGCGAGGCGGAGCCAGCGGTTTTGGAATTCATTGGCGTTGGGGAGGAAGCTCCAGATGCGGAGAAGCTTGATGCCGACGAGTTCAAGGACGCGGCGCGGATGAGATTGAGCCCAGACGACGGAGGCGTCGCGCATGCGGCTGTCGAGGCGGTCTTCGAAGAGGTTGGAGGTGTCGGCGTTGGGCTCGGCGTCGGCGGCGCGCTGCTCGGCGACGAATTGGCCGACGAAGCGCATGTCGCTGGCACCGGTGGCGGTAGGGCTGAGGCCGTCGTAGAGACTGGCACCGACTTGCAGAGTGGTGGGGATGAAGCGGCCGGCGATGGAGTAGTTGCGAATCCACCAAGGGAGCATGGTGAGGCAGAGGCCGAGGAGGATGAGGGTGAAGGTGCGAGCGTGCGCTGCAAGGCGAGGGCGATCGGGAAGGTTTCGCGTGGTGCTGCTTTGTGCCAACAGGAAGATCAGGCCAACTGTGGCGGCGAATGGCACGAATAGAAGCCAACTGGGACGCATGAGGGTGGCGAGGCCGGTGAAGAAGCCGGTGGCGAGTGGCCAGAACAGCGGCAGGGCAGGGGAGGGGGGGGCGGTGCGACAGGCTAGGGTCCAGCAAATCAGGCTGAACATCATACAGGGGGCAAAGCAGGCTTCACTAAGCACGAAGACGCCGAGGGCGATCGATTCGGGATAGATGGCGGCGATGGCACCGGCGAAGAGGCCGGCGAGGTCGTTGAAGAGGAGGCGGGCGAGCAATGCGGTGAGGCCGACGGCGGCGGTGCTGAGGATGGCGCTGATGGCGCGGGCCCAGATGATGGGCGGATTGTCGCTGAACCAGAACAGCGGGGCCAGGCAGGCGGGATAGCCGGGAGTGCGGAAAATTTGGAGATGGTCGGGGCCGTATTCGAAGGGGCGGCCATGAGCGACGGCGCGGGCGAGTTGCCAGTAGCTGTCGCTGTCGCCGAAGGCAAGATTTTGGCCGGCGGGGAGGCGCTGTTGCCACCAGATTCCTGCCGCAAGGCGCAGGACGAGCGCGACGGCGAGGATAGCCGTGAGTGACCAGGTGAAGGAAATCCGGGCGGGCATAGTTGAACAGCTTTTTTTGTCCAGCAGCGCGCAGGCTGCGCGCAGAATGGCGGCGGATAGTACGGGGTGACGTGAAGGGGCGTCAAGATAAACGGTTGCTAGCGGGGGAAAGATAGGCGGTAGCTGGCGATTGCCGCGGGTTTTGGCGGGAAGGAAGGTGCGGCGCGGGTCGCGAATCTTCATTTACATTGCTAGCACCTCTTATTATATTCCCTCTACTTTGCAACTGACGTGATTTGCCGATTGAGAACGACCTCTCCACCTCTCCCTTGGAAATTTGTGCAATGAAAGACTCGTCGTCCGCCGATGCAGCGGCCCCGAATGCGATGTGGCTCTTGTGGGCCGGTTTTATGGCGATCTTGGCGGCGGGGGTGGGCTTTGCCATCCGCGGCGGGATTTTGGACAACTGGGGGGCACAGTTTGGTTTTAATGCGTCGCAACTGGGGGCTATCAATGGCTCCGGCTTCACGGGGTTTTGCTTCGGGATCATTATCGGCGGCATCGTGGCCGACAAAATTGGCTACGGCAAGCTGGTCTTCGCAGCGTTTTTGTTTCATGTGGTGTCGGCTTTTGTCACCTTCGCGGCGGGCAGCGGGGGCATGTCGAACGACATGTCTTATCTGTTTCTGTATTGGGGAACCTTCATCTTCGCGATTGCCAACGGAACGCTGGAAGCGGTGGCAAACCCGCTGGTAGCTACGTTGTTTCCGCGGAACCGCACCCATTATTTGAATATCCTGCACGCGAGTTGGCCTGCGGGATTGGTTTTGGGGGGTGCGGCGGGCTGGATTTTGGACGATCAATTCAAGGTTGATTGGAAGATTCAGTTGGGTTTGTTCATGGTTCCGACGTTGCTGTACGGCGTGATGTTCGTGGGGCAGGGGATGCCGAAATCGGAGGCATCGAAGCGCGGGCTATCGCTGGGTGAGATGTTTAAGGATGTGGGATTGCTCGGCGGGGCCGTGGCGTGCTTTCTGGTGGCGTTGTTCTTTGGCAGCGTGCTGCGTCCCATCCCGGCGATTGGAGAAACCGGCACGTATATCGGATATGGAATTGGCATCCTGCTGTGGCTGGGAGTCGGTGGGTTGACGAAGTTTTCGATGGGGTCGGTATTGCTTACGGTCCTGTTCGCGACGCACGCGTTGGTTGGTGCCGTGGAGCTGGGAACGGACGGGTGGATTCAGAACATCACGGGTAACATTTTGACGTCGGGCGAAGGGAAGATTCTGTTCGTCTTCACGTCGCTGTTAATGTTCATGTTGCGGTTCTGCGCGGACTTTATCGAGAAGAAGATTGGGATGTCGCCGGTGGGGATTTTGCTGGTGTGTGCCATTCTGGCTTGCATCGGGTTGAATTTGACGAGTCAGGTGACGACGTTTGGCTTCGCCCTCGTGGCGTTGACGGTGTATGGGATTGGCAAGACGTTTTTCTGGCCGACGATGTTGGCCGTGGCGTCCGATCGCTTTCCTCGGACGGGAGCGATTGCGATTTCGATCATGGGCGGCATCGGGATGATGAGCGCCGGCTTGCTGGGTTCGCCGGGGCTCGGGTATTTTAAGGATCGCTACGCTGGCGAAGAGCTGAAGAAGGCGGATGCGGCGCTATATGAAGCCTATAAGGCCGATAAGCCGTCGAAGTTCTTGCTCTTTCCGGAGGCGGTAGGGCTCGACGGCAAGAAGTTGGGCGAAGTGCAGGCGGCGATTGCTGCGAATGCGGCCAATAGCGAAAATGTGGTCAGCGCGGAGCATAAGACCGTGCAAGAGGCGAATATTACGGGCGACCGGCGGACGCTGCAGGCTGACTCATTCATTCCGGCAATGATGGCGGTGATCTACCTGGGGCTCTTGCTGTATTTCAAGTCGATCGGCGGCTACAAGCCAGTGCATATCGATGGGACAGAGCCTGCGCCTTCAGCTGCTGGTTAAACAATTTATCCGCGTGTGAGTCGCAGTGTTTTGGCGTTGAGTTCTGCTCGCACGCTGCCAGGCAGCATCGTGCTGGGCGGGGCGGTGTCGTCGCGCCCGGCCTGGCAGAGCGTGACGAGGCTCTCCCACTTGTCGAAGGACATATCTTGGAGGGGCCAGGATTGGTCGCGCCAGATGAGGGTGAGGGCGTGGCGGATGATGGTGGGATGCAGGTGGGAGAGACGTTTGAGGTCGAGCTCGACGCCAGAAGAAATAGGGCGGGCGGCGGCGAAGAGGGCGGCTTCGGCCTGTTGCTCCAAAAATTCGTCGGCTTGAGCGGCGGTTTGGGCGAGGCGGAGCAGAGCGCTTTTGACGCGGGGGTTGAAGTCGCGTTCGAGTTGAGGCAGAAGTTGCAGGCGAATGCGATTGCGCGTGTAGTCGGGGGATTGGTTGGTTTCGTCGTCGCGGTAGGGTTGGCCGAGGAACGTGAGATAGGAAATGATGTCGGCTCGTGTGAGGTCGAGCAGGGGGCGGATGATGGTGGTGGCCGGGGTGAGGGGCCGATGACGTGGAATGCCGGCGAGGCCGGCGAGGCCGGTGCCGCGGAGGACGTTGAAGAGGATGGTTTCGGCCTGGTCGTCAGCCGTGTGCGCCGTGACGAGGTAGCGAGCGCCGAATTCGCCGGCGGCTGTTGCTAAAAACGCGTAACGGGCATCGCGCGCGGCGGCTTCGAGGCCGTCACTGGAGGCGACGGCTAGGTCGCTGGCGGCGCGGCCGATGTGGCAGGGGAGATTTAGTTGAGCGGCGAGCGATTGGACGAAGGATTCGTCGGCGTCGGATGCCTCTCCGCGGAGGCAGTGATTGAAATGGGCCAGGATGAGCCGCCCGTCGCATCCGGGTGGTTGCAAGGAATGTAAGCCGCGGGCGAGAGCGACGCTGTCTGAACCGCCAGAGACGGCCAGCAGGACGGTTACATCGCGCCAGTGCTCGGAAGGCCAGGCTTGAGTTAGCTTGTCGAGGAAATGGGAGGCTGGTTGGCCCATGCTCGCTGGGTAGCGGTGGAGAAAATGATGTTTTCGGCGATTCGCAGCTCGGCAGGAGCCTCGCCCTCCCGGTTCCGAGTACCTCTACAGCTTTTTGCGTTCTTTCCACTCGACGGAGGGGGAGAGGCGTTTTTCGATGAACATGCCGATCATTTCTTTGACTTTAAGCGAGGTGCCCAAGAGCTTGGTGCCGGCGAGATTGGTGGGAGGCTCGTCGAAGAAGAGGTTGGTGTCGTCGCCGGTGCCAGGGTGTTTGACAAGCAGCTCTTTGTTGAGTTTTTTGGCTTCGGCGTCGGACTTGGTGTCGTCGGCACCGGCGAGAATCAGGAAAGCGACTTGTGGGTCGATGATGGGGAGGACATCACGGTAATGGACTGCTTTGTAGGCTGGTTGCGGAGAGAGGAGCACCAAGCCTTTGACGTCGTTGCGGACCTTGTACAGGTCATGAACGCGCTCGGGTAGCCAATCCTCGGCAGCCCAACGGATAGCCAAGGTCGAGCCAAACTCAGCGCCGATGACGCAGAGTTTGCCGATGTTCAGCTCCCCTTCGCGGTGCTTGTCGAGCAGATAATTTTTGCAAGCTTGGATATCGGCAACCATCGGCTCCAACTGGGGCCGGTTGAATTTTTCGGGATCGCGCGGGCCGGCGGTACCCATGGGAAGCTTGCTTTCGCCGTGACCGCGGAGGTCGGGGACGAGAGAGGCGTGGCCAAGCGATTGCAAATAGACCGCGAGGGCGTGGAAGTCGCCGCGCTGGCCGTCGATGCCATGCACCATGATGATCGGCACGACTTGCTTCTTATCGCTGCCGCCGCTAGCGGTGCCGGGGTAGTAGGTCGCTTTGATTTTGAGGCCGTCGCGGGTCTCCAGCGTTTCGTCTTTGGGTTCGGGCAGCTTGGCACCCTTGGCGGTCGGCGGCGGTGCGGGAGCCTTGGTGGTTGGTGCGGTGGTTCCCTTTTGCGGCGGGACGGGCACTTTGGGGCCGGGGGGAACCGGTGTTTTGGGGCCGCTGGGGGGAACCGGAGCTTTTGCGCCGGGCGGAACGGGCCCTTTGGGCATTGGTGGTACCGGCGACTTGCTGGGCGGGAAGGGGCCTTTGGTGGGCGGGGCTTGCCCGTGGGCCGGTTGGCCCGATACCAGGATTGCTGCGATCAACAACAATTGGCAAACCCGACTAAACCAGCCAGAAAACGACATGAGAGACACTCCAAGAACGAATCATTCGGCCCCTGAGCGGCCGATACGCGGTCGGCCAGCACTGCTACGGCTATCGTAGGTCGAGTGCCTACCACCGTCAATGAAACACGCGGTTTGGTGGTTCTTGGGAGCTGTGGGAGCGAGTGGGGAGTACTTTGGGAGGGGGGAGGCGTTTAATGGTTAAGGCGTCGTTCTGAATGAATGGAAGGGAACTTGGGGTGGAGGGGACCGGGAGGTAAAGGCAGGCCCTCGCTAGCGCGTCGGATTGGTATGAGGGCTCCCTCGCTGACGCTTCGGGTTGGTGTTGGTGAGCTTCGCTTGCCAGGAGGGGGAGGGATTGTGAGAATGGGTGGGGCTTGAACGAGAGGCCGGTTGTTGCTGAGGGGGGGGTAGAGAAATGCTGGTGGTGAAGAAATGCTAGGAGTGATTCTGTGACCGCGCTGAGCCGATTTCGCCAATGGTGGTTTGAGAAGACGGGAGACCGCGAAACTCCGCTCGACGGCGAGTCGCCGGCGTTCGTAGTCAGCTTTGTCGTGCATCTGTGCGTGATTGTGGGGCTGGGGCTGATTCCGATGGCGGTGAGCCAGGAAGAGGTAGCCATTCATGTCACATCGGCACCTGTGGACGAGCAGTTCGAACTCGACACTCCGCAGGAATTTGCCTTTAACGAGTTGCCGAGTGAAGCGATCGGCTCCAACAGCGTGCAGGGGGAGGCGATGGCGATGTCGCTGGCCCCGGTGATTTCCGAGGTGTCGGTGTTGCCGCAACAGATGACCGCGTTTCCGGTCGAGAATGCGAACATCGAGTTCAACAATATTCTGCAACAGGCCACAGGCTTGCACTATTCCGAGAACCTGACGGTGCGCGGGGCTGCCGGCGAGGGAACCACCGGGGCCGTGGGGGCGATTGACCGGATCACGCACGAGATTTTGCTCTCGATGGAAGAGCGGAAGACGCTGGTGGTGTGGTTGTTCGATCAGACGGAGAGCTTGATCCCGCAGCGGAAGGCGATTCGCGAGCGGTTCAGCAAGATCTATGAAGAGCTGGGCGTGGTGGAAGCGGCACGCAACGAAGCCTTTACCAAGCACGACCAGAAGCCGCTGTTGTCGTCGGTCGTTGGTTTCGGCAACACCGTCAAGTTCATGACCGAGAAGCCGACGGACAACTTGGCCGAGCTGAGCAAAGCGGTGGCGGAGCTGCCCAAGGATAATTCGGGCACGGAAAACGTGTTTGGAGCAGTTACGGAAGTGGCCAAGCGTTATGCCAGTTTTCGTCAGGCCGGGAGTGGCAAGTCGAATTCGGATAAGTCGAATTCAGACCGCAACGTGATGATCGTGGTGGTCACGGACGAGGCTGGCTCCGACACGAACCGGGCGGAAGAGACGGTGCGGATGTGCCGGCGATGGGCGATGCCGGTGTATGTGATTGGCGTGCCCGCGCCGTTTGGGCGGCAGGAAGCCAAGATGAAATGGGTCGATCCCGATCCGCGCTACAACCAGGAGCCGCAATGGGGAATTGTCGAGCAGGGGCCGGAGACGCATTATCCCGAGCAGGTGAAGCTGAGCTTTCGAGGCTCCTGGCTGGATGAGGAGCCGCTGGATTCGGGCTTTGGGCCGTATGCACTGACGCGGCTGTGCGTGGAGTCGGGCGGCATCTACTTCACGGTGCATCCGAATCGGGATTTGTCGAAGCGGGTATCGCGTGGGGAGATTTCGGCATTTTCGGCCCACTTGTCGCGGTTTTACGACCCGGAGGTGATGCGAAAATATCGGCCGGAGTATGTTTCGATTCCCGAATATGAGAAGCGGGTGCGGGAAAATAAGGCGCGCAAGGCGCTGACCGATGCGGCGAAAGGCTCCAGCGAGCTGAGTGCGATGGAAAACCCGCGGCGGGAATTCGTGAAGGCTGACGAAGCGGAGTTTGCCCGAATATTGTCAGAGGCGCAGCAGGCGGCGGCCGCAATTGAGCCGCGGATCAATGCACTACAGCAGGTGTTGCAGCAGGGAGAGGTCGATCGCGACAAAGAAACCGTGCCGCGCTGGCAAGCGGGCTATGACTTGGCGATGGGGCGAACGCTGGCAATGAAGGTGCGCACGGAGAGCTATAACGCAATGCTCGCGGCGGCCAAACGAGGCCTCAAACCAAGTGCGCCTAGAAATAACGTGTGGACTTTGGAGGCATCGAACGAGATCGGCGCTGGTAGTAACTTTGTCAAGCTCGCGGAGCGGGCGAAGATGTATCTGAGCCGTGTGGCGAAGGATCATCCCAATACGCCGTGGGCGACGCTTGCGGAGCGCGAGCTGCAAGAGCCGATGGGCTGGAAATGGAAAGACTCGTTTCGGGATTTGGCACCGAAGAAGGCGCCGATGCCAACCGTCAATAACAACAACGTGCCGCCGCGAAACGAGAAGATGCCGATGAATGCGAAGCCGCCGGTGACGCGGCCGTTGCCGAAGTTGTAGGTGATGGAGGGACGATCAAGCTGTGGTTCGCTGCGCGAGTCCGAGCCACTTTGCGGACGCTTTCGCACGCCCTTCGGAGTACCTCTGAGCGTGCCACCCAGCGGCGTGGACGCGGGGGCTAAGCGAGTGTGCTAGTTGGCGAGGAAGCGGGCGTCGCTGCCGAAGCTTTTGGCGAGCTCGACGGGGAAGAAATCGTGGGCGATGCGTTCGGCGAGGACGCCGATGAAGATGGTGCGGAAGTTGGCTTCGTTCTCGGTGACGTGCCGCGCGCCGTTCTCTGGCCAGGCGATTTCTTTGGGCGCGTTTTCATAGACCAGCTCGCCACCTTTTTTCATGTCATAGACCTTCACGCCGACCTTCGACCGGCCCTTGAGCAGCGTTTGTCCTTCGTGCAGGTTGAATGCGAGCAGATCGATGCCAACGACCATGTCGGCCTTTACGCCGCGGCCGACGTCGCGATAGTCGGTGAGGTCGTCGCCGTGGCTGTCGAGCCAATCGGCCACTTCCGATTGGCGGACCATGTGGATGTCGGAGACATTTTTTCCGAGCAGGATGCCCACGGCTTTGGCGACGGTATCGGCCTCGCCGCCGGGGGTACCCAGGGAGTTCGAGTCGAGACAGACGACCGCCACGCGCTTGCCCTTCAGGCCGTCGAATTCGGCCGGAATCATTTCCGGGCCGTTAATGAGCCAGGCGATCGTGGCAATGGGGCCGCAACCGGTAAATGATGCGAGGAGCCCGCAAAAAACGGCCTGCAAAAGTCGATGCTGAGTCGTTCGCCAAGCAGCAGTCATCGAGCAATCCCTTGCGTTAGTTATCGTGCGGGACATCCGGCCCCGTGTTTCGTACTCACCAACCACCGAGCGACCTTACCAACCTAGCGACAGCCGCAACGTCCATTGCGTGAGTGTCGTCACTAATATCACTAGCGTCGCGGCAATCACCCAGGTGTCGCTGGGCAGTTTGCCGATCCATCGTCCGCGAATTCCCGAGGCGAGGAGCCAGGGACCGCCAACGAGTGCCGTCACGGCCAGCATCGCACCGCCCGCATTGGCTCGCAGGGCGGGGACGATTTGACCACGCAGCAGGCAGGACCACGCGGTCGTCATACCGCACGACGGGCAACGGATTCCGTACCAATCGAGCAGCGTGCAGGCGGGCAGTCCTAGTTGCTGATGCGTGCCGAAACCCAGCGGGCTGGGCGGCAGCCAAAAGGCGACTGCCAGCAGCATAAGCAACAATCCACCCGCCCCGGCCGCGACCAGCCGGTCCAGCCAGCGCCAGGGCGCATGGATAAACCCGCAGGGGGCCGCGACTTGCGCGGGCGGCGAAGAGTAGCTCACGGCTATGGCCCCTACAAGGTCAGTTTGCAGCCACAATCCCTGCGTCTGCGGTTGAGGGTTAAACGAAGATACCTTACATCAAGGGGATAGCGGCGGGCGCGGGGGGCGTTGCGAGCTCTTCGACTTCGTCTTCTTTCACGACGAGGCGGCGAATGGCGGTCGCGAGGCCGGTGGCGGGATCGGCTTCGACGATGGTGCCGCACAGCCGCACATCGCCGACGGCAACCTCGAACTGCGTGGGCTGAAAGGTGAGCGTGGTTTCCATCACGCGGTCGATGCGGCGGCCAAGGATGCTGGCGTGGGGCCCGGTCATGCCGACATCGCACTGGAAAGCGGTGCCGCCGGGGTAAATCTGCTCGTCGGCGGTGGTGACGTGCGTGTGCGTGCCGAGCACGGCGGTGACGCGGCCGTCGAGATGACGCCCCATGAGTTGCTTGTCGCTGGTCGCCTCGGCATGAAAATCGACGACGCGAACCTTTACGTCGGCGGGAATTTCGGCGAGGACGCGATCAGCCGCGGTGAATGGGCAATCGACGGGGCGCATGAACACGCGGCCGAGGAGGCTGATGACGGCGACGGGTGTGCCGTCGGCGGCTGGAACCACGCACCAGGGCTTTCCCGGCGCGGCGGCGGGAAAATTGGCCGGCTTCACGATGTTGGTGGCGGAGTTCAAGATGCTCGCGATCTCGCTGCGGCGGTAGATATGGTCGCCGAGTGTGATGCAATCGACCCCCGCCGCGATGAACTTGCGATAGATGCTGGGGGCGAGGCCCGAGCCGTCCGCCGAGTTCTCCGCGTTGGCGATTACCAGGTCGAGCGATTCGCGTTTGCGCAAGCCGACCAGCACGCGGGTGACGATTTTTTCACCTGGTTTGCCGACAATGTCGCCAATCAAAAGGAAACGCATTCGATTTTCCAACCTGATAGCCGGAAGCAAACTTGCTTCCGGTGATGCTGATGGCCAGCGTCAATGACGATGCTCCGAGACCAAGTTTGGTCCCGGCTGTTGGGATGGTTGAGTTTACCGCGCCACATCCGTGAACCGCGACTCGCGAACGACGGTGACTTTGATTTCACCGGGATAGGTGAGTTGCTCTTCGAAGGCGCGGGCGATGTCGCGGCAAATTTTGGCGGCTTTCATGTCGTCGGTGTCTTTGGAACTAGCGATGACACGCAGCTCGCGGCCAGCCTGAATGGCGAAAGCCTGCTCGACTCCGGGAAAGCCGACGGCGATCGATTCGAGTTCTTCCATGCGTTTCACGTAGCGTTCGAGCGACTCGCGGCGGGCACCAGGGCGGGAGGCGCTACAGGCGTCGGCGGTGGCCACGACCATCGTGTAGGGATACTCGGTGATGATCTCGTCGTGATGGCCGAAGGCGGCGTGGACGACTTCGACTTTTTCGTTGTGCCGTTTCAAAATGTCGGCACCGATTTTGGGGTGGCCCCCTTCGAGCTCGTGATCGGCGGCCTTGCCGATGTCGTGCAACAGGCCGGCGCGGCGAGCCAGGTCACCATTGAGGCCCATCATTTCGGCAATCATGCCCGACAAGAACGAAACTTCGACGCTGTGCCGGAGCACGTTTTGGCTGTAGCTGGTGCGGAAGTGCAGCCGGCCGAGCATGTACAACACCTTGGGATTGACGCCGTGCGCGCCGACCTCTTGAGCCGCCTCTTCCCCCTTCTTTTGGATGAAGACCTCGATCTCGCGAGACACCTCGTTGAACACCTCTTCGATCCGCGAAGGGTGAATGCGGCCGTCGGCGATGAGCTTGTTCAGCGTTTGACGGGCGATTTCGCGGCGGACGGGATCGAACCCGCTGACGATGACCACGCCGGGCGTGTCGTCGATGATGACATCGACGCCGGTGACTTTTTCGAAAGTGCGGATGTTGCGCCCTTCGCGGCCGATGATGCGGCCCTTCATTTCGTCGCTGGGAATATCGACGGTGCTGGTGGTGCTTTCGGCCGTGTGAGCCGCGGCGTAGCGCTGGATGGCGGTGAGCAGGATGTCGCGAGACTTTTGATCGACGACCTCCGCCACTCGCTTTTCGTGGCGGGAAATGATCGCACCCATCTCATGGGTCAGCTCTTGCTCGAGCGAATCGAGCAAGCGTTTGCTGGCCTCGCCGGGCGATAAGCCGCTGATCGAGTGCAGTTGTTGCCGCTGCAACTCCAGCATTTTGCCCAGTTCGTCATGCCGGCGATTGGTTTCTTCCACGCGCTCGGAAATCCGACGCTGGTTTGACTCCACCATCTTTTGCTGCTTGCGGAGGTCGTCTTCCTGCTGCGACAGCGTTTCGTGACGCTTGTCGAGCCCGCGTTCCCGCTCGCGCAGCTCGTCGCGCATGCGCGAGAGGTCTTTTTCCGTCTCGGCCTTTTGGGCCAGATCGCGCTCCTTGACGGCTATCTCGGCTTCTCGAAGCTTGTTGGCCGCGTCGCGCTCGGCTCGGCCCATGATCTCCTTGGCTGCATTTTCGACATCGACCTTGCGGAGCCGATCGAGAAATTTGACGACGATGAGCGTCACGATCGCGGTCACTGCGATGGCCACGAGCAAAATAACTAACTGGGTTCCCTCCAAGAGAGTGTCGCCTTTATCCGCTATAGGCGATCGACTGCGCGTGGGTGCGATTAAGAACCGCTGAAACAAGACAAGCAGCGGAAGCGACGGTCTGAACGTCTATTCACCACGCGACGCCACTTAATTTGCTGGCCTACGCAGGGGAAAAAATCTTCAATTTCGCAGCGCGGGATTGGAGGGAGAGGAAGGTGGGCGCGCGCAGCCATAGGCCGAGCGCGGCGGCTTCGGTCTGCGGTTCTCTCGTGAGACAATTTCTTCCAGCAAGCTGACCCACCACGACCACAAAGTGGGCCGCATGGGCATTTGCTCAACGCGGCCATCACTGCGGGCGGCCATTTTCAGGCCGTCGCGCCAATCCGGTATCAGCCGGTCGAGAATCAGCCGCACAAGCAGGAGAAGAAAATGCATTCGAACCGCTCTCCACATTCCAGCCAACCAAGCGTCTTACAAAACTAACGAACTCTTTCAAATTCAGGCGGCCGCGACTTGCATCGCGGCAGGCCCTAACAGCGAAATCATCAGACAAGCTTCCGCGGCCCGCCTTCGATGCGGCTGCCGCCACCAACCGAGTCAAATCGCCAAATTGTTTTGGTCATATTGCCGCGAACCCGTCGTCCGCGGCTGGAAGACCCTATCGTAGCATCCCGCGCGCATTGTTCAACTGCTTGGGGGACAATCACTTCCGCGACCAGTGGCTGCAGCTTTGGGCGTGAATGCTACCGCTCGCCGAAGGCCAGCATTCGCTGGGGATCTTCGCGCTCGGCCTGGGGATTCAGCTCTTTGTAGAACAGGCTGGGCTGAATGTCGCGATTGTTTTGGTACTTGTTGCTGGCATATTCGGTGATGCTGCCAGAGATTTGGTGGTAGAAAATCTGACAGATCGGGACGCCAGGATAGATGCGAATGGGCTGGATGGCGAACATCTCGAGCGTCCAATAGCCGC
>JANNTN010000422.1:0-10659 GCA_031394445.1 Anatilimnocola sp. | reverse complement strand
AACACGATCGTGCCGTCGGGCAGCCGCTCTTGAATTTCTTTGGTGTCGCGCAGCGGCGGAAAGGCGAGTTCGCTGGGCACTCGCTCGAGGGCGATGAGCTGCAAGAGAGCCTCTTGCGCCGCACTCACGCGGCCAAGCTCGGCGAGTTGCTCCTGCTGCTGTTTCGATTGTGCTTCATCCGTAGGCGCGATCGGCAATGCTTGCAGGCTGCTTCGCAATTCGGCCGATCGTTTGGAAAGCTCGGCATATTTGGGAAACTTGACGAGTAACTCTTGCTTTTGCAGTGTTGCGTCGGCCGTGAGTGCTTCGGCCGGCCCTTCCAGCACCCAGCGGAGCGCGAGCAGGCGGCCACCGAGGGCTTGCGTAAGGAAAAACCGATGCCGCCGGGTGCGTTCGGCGATGTTCAGGGCTTGCTCGTGCTCGTTGCGAGCCAGTGCCAGATCGAACCAATGCTCGTAGGCGGGAATGTGCGGCGTGGTCAGAACTGCCAGCGTGTCGAGCGGCGAAGTGGCCCAATCGGTTCGCGTTGGCTCGCGCAGCGTCTCGGTAAACACCATGTCGGCAAGGCGTTCGGTAAGTCCGCCGCTGTGAAAGACGGTGTCGGCTAGGCTGATATGAAACAGTCGCAGCGAGGAGGACTTTTGATAGGTCAACGCTGACGCGAGGGCCGTGCCGCCGGCTTTCAATTCGCCGGCATGCATGGCCGTGCGGGCGGTAATGAAATTCAACCGGGTGCCGATCCCGCCGCTGGCCATTTCGCGGCGGCCGAGCACATTGCGGGCTTGTGCGAGGGCGGCGTTCGCGGCGGGGAACTCGCGGCTGACGAGCATTTGCTCGCTCAGGGACGTCAGCAGCGATGCTTGCAGCATCCGCTGCCTGTGGAACGTCGCGGTGGCATTGGCGAGTGGTGCATACACCCCTTTCTGCCCGGCCAGCAAATGAGCTTCGGCCCCGAGGCGAAAGGCCTCTTCCAGCACTTCATAGCGGTCGAAATAGGCGGCGCTGATTGTGGCCTCGTGGAAATAGGTAATGGCCGCTTCGTACTTCGCCTGTTCAAAGACGATGCGGCCGAGTTCCAGCAGCGCGACGCAAGTGAGTGGATGGTCGAAGCGGCCGGCGGCCTGCAGCGACTTTTGCAACTCGTTGATCGCTTGGGGCATACGGTTGGCCGCGGCGTAGGCCAGGCCGAGTTCAAGCTGGATCCAACACTGCGACCAGTGCGTGGAGCCGGCGGCCAGGCGGGCGAGGGCTTCGACGACTTGGATCGTGAGCGGGTCGTATTCGCTGATCGGCCCCAGCAGCGTTCGCCGCCGCGAGATCGCCAGCGCCGTGCAGCGGGAAATTTCGCTGGCATACACCGCGTAATAAACCGGCGGAGCAATCACGCCGCCGGTCCGGAGAACGTTTTGGTTGTCCAGCCGGCCCGTCAGGCTCGGATATCGCGGCTGATAGTGGCCTAGCACCGTGGCCCGCGCGGTTTTGCCCCAGGTGACGTTTGCCTTGGGGTTCGTTTCGGGTTCGATGCCCGGCGGCATCTCGATGCGCAAGAGCCAATCGCGATGGGCCAGGAAGAACTTGAGAGCCGCGGTGTATTCGTCGAGGGCATCGGCGTTGGCCCCCATTTGAAAGTGGCACTCGCCGATCATCGCGTGATAGCAAATCGCATCGATCCACGGCCCCGGCGTCGTCACGCTCAGGTTCATGATCCCGTCTTTGGCCGCCTCGCGAAAATTCTTCGCCGCCGAGCGAAAATCGCCATCGAGGTACGGGCCAAAGCAATTCCAATAGCCGTCGTGCGGGGCCGATTTCGACCCGCCGACTTGGGCGCTTGCGGGAGCAGCCGGGAGAACAGCGAACGCGACGACAATCCAGGTTGCCAGTCGGGGGTTGTATCGCCGCGCGCGTGAACAATCCATGAGGAGCCGTCAACAAGAGGCTTATTGGTATTCGCGATTCACTCATGATACTCCGCGCGTGGTTGGTGAAGCGAGTGTGTGGTGAATGTGGGCCTCGACGATCTGCGTTTGGCGCTAAAGATCGATACTTTTTTTCGGCGGGGGGGTGCTTGGATTGTCGTAAGGGGCTCTGGCGTCTGTGGTTGTGGCGAGGGGGGGAGTGGAGGTAGCGCTCAAGATGAATGGAGAAGGACTCAGTTCCTCGCTGACGCTTCGGGTTGGTGTGGTGGCGGTGTCGAGGGTTAGGTTGGTGCCGAGGAGTTGGTTGAGGGCGGAGGCGACGAGGTCGGCGGCGCTTTGCGTGGATTGGAGTCGGCCGTCGGCCTCGGCCTGGAGACGCCAGGTGCAGAGGAGGTTGTAGATCGCGGGGAGCAGATCTTGCTCCGTTTGCGGGGAGGGTTCTTCGGGCTGCTCCTGGCGGTCGAATTCTTCGAGGGCCTGGGTGGCTTTCAGAAGGAGGCGGACGGCGGGGAGACTGACGTCGGGCTGAGGCGTGGAAGTTTCTTCGGACCAGACTTCGGTGCCGCCGACGTAGCGGCGGCGGGTGACTTTGAGGGGGCGGGATTCCACGTTGACGGCGTGCGTGGCGACTTCGACGGCGCGGACGAGACGCATGCGCTGCATGGCGCGGGAGACACGCTCGCGAGCGACGTGATCGCGAAGCTTGGGATCTTCGGGGTTGCCGCCGGCCGCGATCCAACGGTGGATTTTCTTGACGATTTGGGAGATGCGGGTTTCGTGGAGGCCGAATTTGATGGCGACGATCCACTGCTGGGCACAGTGGACCTTCACATGCTTGTAGATTTCCAGATCGCGCTCGGAGGGGACGCGGAGATTCCAGGGTTTGAGACGAGGAGGGGAATCTGGACTGGGAGAGGTGGAAGTTTTGGACGTTGTTGTGAGCTGGGTTGTTGTGAGTTGGCCGGATTGGAGATTCTCGGACATGGACTTTCCTTTGCTGTTCGGGACCGATTTTCGCTGATTTGAACAAAAGTTCATATATGCGAAAAAGAGCAAAAGGATCGAGGGTTGGCAAGGAAGTTGTTGTTGGATTTTTGGGGTGAAGGGGAGATGCGGCGAGCCGTTAGCCGGTAAGTGTCAGCCGGGTGCGGAGTAAGGGGAACGGGGTTGGCCGTAAGTTTATTTTTTGGTGGTGGGAGAAATGGACTAGTGTGGTCCATTTGAGGAGGGGGAATTTTCGGGTTTAAGGCAGAACTGTGGGGCAGCCTTTTGTCGGATGGTGGGTTGGAGGATCGATCGAGAGTGCTACAGGCTTCGTATTGGTTTGGCACTGGCCGGGCCAGTGGCACACTGCGGAGAGAACGATTAGCCAGCGGACCAGAATTCGGCGGGGAGGGGAGTGATGGTGGGCAAGAGTTTGTCGATTTCGAGCCCGTCGGTTTCGTAGTAGCGGGCACTCGACCAACGCCAGTCGCGGGCTTTGAAGCTTAAGCCGCGTTTGACGGGATTCAGGTGGATGTAGTCGAGCGAGGCTTGGACGGCTTTTGTGGTGAACAGGTTGCGATCAAATCCTGGTCCCTCTTGCCAATAACGGAAGACGATCTTGCCGGGACGCTCGCGGACCATAAGCTTGGGGAGCAAACGGCTATTCGTTGATTCGAGGTCTTTTCGTACCTGAATTGAGACGGGTTGCTTGATGTTGGCTAGGAGGTGGCTTACGTCTTCTTTCTTGGTGATTCCCCAGACGAGCAGATGCACGTGCTCGGGCATATAGACGAAGGCAGCCAAATGGCAGCCGAGAGATTGACAGGCTTCGTCGATCGAACGAGAGAGGATCGTTCGCCAGGCATTGTTGGTGAGCAGTGGCAGACGGTGATAACACGAGAAAGTTAACTCATGAACGTCGCCGGGCTCATGGAAGTGACGAACCCGCTTCCGATGTGGTTTTGGGGAGGGCATTGCTGGCCTCGAAACGATTGCTGATCGTGGGTAGTGGAATACGTTCTATCGAAGTATGAGGCCGGGGTGCAACTCCGGTGAGTGGGAACAGTTGTGGGTGCTAAGCAATAACCGGGGCAACCTTATGCCCGATGGCAGGTTGGAGGATTGCTTGAAGGGGCAGCCCATTTCGCTTCGGTCGGGCACTGGCCGGGCCAGTGGCACACAAACGTGGACCTTTTCCTTTGTTCTCTCCCTGCCATTCCGTCCAGCCGATTCGTGGCATAATGTTTGCTGCCTGATGCGGTCGCATGAGAGCAAACTTGTTGGATGCGACAGCCGCTGGGATGGATGAGCGGGAGAGGATGAGGGTTTTGACTAATAAAAAAGCGACGGATGCGGGGGCGACCACTCGTAGAATGGCGGTGGGGGCGGAGGTGCAGCCGGGTGGGGGCGTGCATTTTCGATTGTGGGCCCCGCGCTGTCAGCAAGTTCGCGTGCAAATCAGCCAAGGCTCGGGTGGAGATCCGATCATTGAACCGTTAAAGTCGGATGAGGGTGGCTACTATTCGGTGTTCGTGTCGCAGGCGGCGGCGGGCGATCGGTATTGCTACTTGCTGGACGAGGATGACAAGTTAAACAACGACAAGCGCCTGCCCGATCCGGCGTCGCGCTTTCAGCCGAAGGGTCCGCATGAGGCGTCGGAGGTGGTGGATCCGTCGTCGTACCAATGGAAGGATGCAGAGTGGGGCGGGGTCAAGCTGGCCGGGCAGGTGATGTACGAGTTTCATCTGGGCACGTTCACGCGGGAGGGGACGTGGCAAGCGGCGATTGGGCAACTGGAAGAATTGAAAGAGCTGGGCATCACGCTGCTGGAAGTGATGCCGGTTGCTGATTTCCCCGGGCGGTTCAATTGGGGTTACGACGGCGTCAACCTGTATGCGCCCGCGCACAACTATGGCCGGCCCGATGACATGCGGACGTTCGTCGATCGCGCGCATCAGCTTGGCATCGGGGTGATTCTCGACGTGGTCTATAACCACATTGGCCCCGACGGAAATTATCTCAAGCGGTTCGCCGAAGAGTATTTCACCAGCGTTCACAAAACCGACTGGGGCGAGGCGATTAATTTCGACTCCGACGGCTGCCAAAGCGTCCGCGAGTTTTTCATTCAGAACGCCGGCTACTGGATCGACGAGTTTCATCTCGACGGCCTGCGGCTGGATGCCACGCAAAACATCTACGACGCGTCGGACGATCATGTCATCGCCGCGCTGACCCGCTACGCAAGAGAAAAAGCCGGCGGGCGCTCGATTATCGTTGTCGGCGAGAATGAGCCGCAAGAGGCGAAGCTGGTGCGCTCTCCCAGTGCCGGCGGTTACGGACTCGACGGCCTGTGGAACGACGACTTCCAACACTCTGCCTTGGTGGCCCTGTTGGGTCACAACGAAGCTTACTATTCCGATTATCTGGGGCGGCCCGAGGAGTTGTTGGCAGCCTGCAAGCACGGCTTCATTTATCAGGGGCAGTGGAGCCAGTGGCAGAAGAAACGCCGCGGCACTCCCGCCCGCGATCTTCCGCCCTGGGCTTTCATTACCTTTCTCGAAAATCACGACCAGGTTTCGAACTCGCTCACCGGCAAGCGCCCGAACCAATTAACCAGCCCAGCCCGCCATCGCGCCATGACCGCGCTCTGGCTGCTGAACCCCGGCACGCCAATGTTCTTTCACGGCCAGGAATTTGGCGCTTCCACACCGTATCTGTTCTTTGCCGATCATCACCCAGAACTCTCGCGCCTCGTTCACAAAGGCCGGAAAGAGTTTTTGGCACAATTCCCCAGCATCGCCAGCGAAGATGCGCAAGCGATCATCGACGAGCCCTCGAAAATTGAAACCTTTGAGCGCTGCCGGCTCGATCTGGCCGAGCGAGAAAAACATGCCCCGATTTATCAGATGCACAAAGACCTGCTCCGCTTGCGCCGCGAAGAACCCGTCCTTTACCGTCACGACGAGCTTGCCGGCGCTGCGCGAGAGAAGGGCTGGTTCGACGGCGCGGTGCTGAACGAAGCGGCATTCCTGCTGCGATACTTCAGCGCTAAGCCCAACGACGAACGTCTGCTGATTGTCAATCTCGGCACCGCCCACCATTTCTGTCCCCTCGCCGAGCCCCTTCTCGCCGCTCCCGCTGCGATGCGGTGGAGCGTCGGTTGGTCGAGCGAAGACGTGCGTTATGGCGGACTGGGCACGCCCGAGCTGACGATGGACGAAGACTGGAAGCTGAACGGCGAAATGGCCCTCTGGCTCGTACCGGAGAAATGCGACGATGAATGACCTGACTCGCCACATGCCCTGGGCTCGCACCGAAAGCGAGCGCGAGTCACTGCTGACTCGCGAATGGCTCGTGACGAACGGCCTGGGGGGCTATGCCTCCGGGACCGTCTCGGGCGTGGCCACGCGGCGCTATCACGGCCTGCTGATATCGGCGCTGCCCGCGCCGCTGGGCCGGATGATGACACTTTCGCACCTCTCCGAGAAAGTGCGCCTGGCCAATGGCAAAGAAGTGTTGCTCGGCGGCGACGAACTCGGCCACGACTCACTTAGCCTGTACGGTGCCGACTATCTCACCGATTTTCGGCTCGAATTCGGCTTGCCCGTTTGGCAATACGACATCGGCGGTACAGTCATTGAAAAGCAAATTCTGTTGCCGCACGGCCAGAACACCGTCTTCGTCATCTATCGCCTGCTCGACGGTGCCGGCCCGATCCGTCTGAAGCTGCTTCCCAGCGTTCATTTCCGCTCCCACGACGCCCACGTCAGCACGCCGCTGCCGCTGCCTTTCACGCTCACCATCACTGGCGAGCGCTACGAGCTGCGTGCCGGTGAAAACCTGCCCACGGTCCGCATGTTGTTGCATGGCCAGCGTTCTGCCTTCACCGCCGAAGGCAAAACAATTTCCGAGCGTCTGCACCGCATCGAATACACGCGCGGCTACGATGCCCGCGGTTCGCTGTGGAGCCCTGGGTATTACCGCGTCGATCTGGTGCCCGGCCAAGACGCCGCGCTCGTCGTTTCAACCGAAAGTTGGGACACCGTCAGCGCGCTCGTTCCCGCTCACGCCCTGATTGCCGAGCGCCAGCGCCGCGAGCGCCTGCTGGCCCAAGCCAATCCCGCGGCACAAAAGGGGCTCGCGGCGGAGCTCGTCCTGGCGGCCGACCAGTTTTTGATCAAACCGGCCGGCCGCGTGGAAGACGCCGCCCGCGCCGCGGCGTCGGGGGACGAAGCCCGCACCGTCATTGCCGGCTATCACTGGTTCACCGATTGGGGCCGCGACACGATGATCAGCCTCGAAGGGCTCACGCTCTGCACCGGCCGCTTCGCCGAAGCGGGCTATATCATTCGCACGTTCGCCAATCACATTCGCGATGGTCTGATCCCCAATATGTTTCCCGAAGGGGAAAAAGAGGGGCTGTATCACACCGCCGATGCCACGCTGTGGTTCTTTCACGCTTTGGAACGCTATGTAAATGCCACCAACGACCACGCCACGCTCAATGAATTGCTCCCGCGCATGATCGACGTGGCCGATCATCATGTGCAAGGGACGCGGTTCAACATTGGCGTCGATCCGGCTGATGGCCTTTTGCGTCAAGGAGCCGAGGGTTACCAACTCACCTGGATGGACGCCAAAGTCGGCGATTGGGTTGTCACGCCGCGCCGCGGCAAGGCTGTCGAGATCAATGCTTTATGGTACAACGCCCTGAAACTGCTCGAAAAATGGCTGCGTGCCGCGCGTCGGGATCGTGATGCCGACCGCTGGGAACAGCTATCCGAACGCGCCCGCGATTCGTTCAACGACCGCTTCTGGTACGAGCAAGGGGGTTACTTGTACGACGTCATCGACGGCGAGCAGATGACTTTCGACACGGCGCTTCGCCCCAATCAATTGCTCGCGTTTTCGCTGGACTATCCCATTCTCGATCGCACGCGCTGGGAAAGCGTGCTCACCGCCGTCCGCGAAAAACTGCTCACGCCTTATGGCCTGCGCTCACTCGCCCCGGGCCATGCCGATTACAAAGACAAATATTATGGCGATCTGCGCGCTCGCGACGCCGCCTATCACCAGGGAACCGTCTGGGCTTGGCTCATCGGCCCCTACATCGACGCCTGGCTGAAACTCCGACCCGAAGAGAGCCAGGCAGCACACGAGCTGCTGCTGCAGTTCAACGACCACATCCACGAGGCGTGCGTGGGTTCGATCAGCGAAGTCTTTGACGCGGAAACGCCCTTTATTCCTCGTGGCTGCATCGCTCAAGCTTGGAGCGTCGCCGAAGTGCTCCGCTGCCTCATCAAAACCCAGACCGGCAAAGCTGCGAGCAGCATATCCACGTCTGGCGGCACTGCTATGGTCAATGTTTGAGTACTTTGGCGCGGCCGACCATTGCAGAATCGCGACCTACCGCGTCGCCGACAGCCCCAACTCATCCGCCGGCACGGTTCCCGTCATCGGTCGGCTCAATTGCCCTCGTTCGACGATGCCGTTGATGATGATCGATACTTTCGTGGCAATCTCGTCCACTTCCTCGATTGCAAACACTTTCTCATCCAGCAGCCGGAGCAAAAAATCGGCCGCGCCGGCACCGGGCGGAGCTGTGGACGTCGCCGTATGCTCCAGGCACGCAATCACCGCCGAGTTGATATGGTTCGTTCGCCAATGCATAAACAGCCGCCTCCCAGTTCGTCAAGGAACTGGTTTTGCTTTCACTTCAAATATAGGTTGCAAGTGCGACGGACAAATGTTGACAGCCCGCACAACCGTTTCGACCGCCATACCCGATACCCAGACATTTGATTTGAAAGCGATTTGCCTAACAGTTGTCAGAACCCACCCTTCGGGTTAGCGCGATCGCGTACCCAGCGCCTTGCGGATTGCCGCCGGCGCGCCCATGATCCGAACATCATCCTCGAACTCTGGCCCCCGGCGGAAAGCTCCCTCGACGCCAGCATTGCTAAAGAAGACGCCTGGATTCGCCAAAGCATCGAAATGTTGAGAAAGCATTTCTGACTTCTGACCCCTGAACCCTCCCCTATGCTCACCCGCCCCCTCGGCACCACTGGCCACGACATCGCTCCTTTCACGCTCGGCACGATGACTTTTGGCGGCCAGCTCGACGAAGCCGGTGCCCGCTCCGTCGTCGATCTCTGCCTGGAGCGCGGCCTCGATTTTTTCGACACCGCTAACGTCTATACCTCCGGCCAATCCGAAACGATGCTTGGCCGCATTCTCGCCGGACGCCGCGACCGCGTCCTCATCGCGAGCAAGGTTGGCATCAAAGCCGGCGAAGCTCCTGAGGATCAAGGCCTGTCACCCGCCGCGATTCATAAGCACATTGACCTCACTCTGCAGCGCCTGCAAACCGACTTTATCGACCTCTATTACCTCCATCAGCCGGATTACAACACGCCGATCGAACAATCCTTGGCCGCGATGCACGAATTGGTCGTCTCCGGCAAAGTTCGTTTCGTCGCCGTTTCGAACTATGCCTCCTGGCAAGTCTGCCAAATGCTGTGGCTCGCCGAAAAGAACGGCTGGCAACCGATCGTCGCCGTGCAGCCCATGTACAACCTGCTTTCCCGCCGCATTGAGCAGGAGCTTGTGCCTTGTTGCCGAGAGCACAACCTGGCCGTGATTCCTTACAACCCGCTCGCCGGCGGCCTCCTCTCGGGCAAGCACAATATCGCCAATGTGCCGACGGATGGCACGCGCTTCGATCGGATGCCACTCTACCGCGATCGCTACTGGCACCCTGAGAATTTCGCTGCCGTCGAAAAACTGCGGAAAATCGCCGCCGCCGCCAACCGCTCACTCGTAGAGCTCGCCATCGGCTGGACTATTCAACAGCCGGGCATCACCAGCGCCATCCTGGGCGTCTCCCGCCTCGATCACCTACAGTCCGCCGTCGCCGTTCTCGACCAACCGCCCCTCACCCCCGAGATTCTCGCCGCGTGCGACGAAGTTTACGCCCCTCTTCGCGGAATCGCCCCGACATACAACCGATGACGACGTCGCTTAGCAGCCGCGCAAACTTAATTGTAAATTCGTTTAACCCGTAGCCGCAGGCGCAGGTCCGTGGCTTACCGCGCGGCTACAAATCGCCGGTCGTGCGCGCCTTCCTGATCTAACAGCTTCAGCAGCAGTTCGTCGCGTTCCCCTTCTAGCCGTGACATCTTCTCGCGTTGCCGCCGGGTCTCGTCGGCAATCTGCTTCTCGATGTCTGATACTCTGCGCCAAATCGTGGCCACATTGTCCGTGAAAGCGACCATTCGCGTTTCCCTCTCCTAGAGTTGGTGAATGTTACGGAATGGACGGCACTGCGGCAAAAATAGTTCCCCGTCAGGCACTCACAAAAACCAGAAAAGGCCCCCTGATTACGAACCTACTTCACCCCTCACCCCCTCACACTTACACGCCGTAACGCAGCAACCACGCTACCAACACCGGCCCCAGGCCCAAAAATCACCCGGTCTTCGCCAACCAGAAGTGCGGGTAAACTTAACTCCCAGCACACTGCAATTTTATAACACTGCCGCAAATAACCGTGAAAAACTTGAAATTTCCTGACTCTAGCGTTTTCTAGGTGCATTCCCTGTGCCCGTCGAGGGAGGCTGAGACCTGTAGGTTGTGGAGCCAATGTTCGTGGTAACACTTCCGGTTCAGCCGATGTGCGGGGGATTGGTAAAGGCGACAGTAGCCGCTGCGGGGCGCGAAGGGGCGGAAGTTGAGCAACATTGCCCAGCCTCGCAGGCGG
>JANNTN010000401.1:0-14711 GCA_031394445.1 Anatilimnocola sp. | reverse complement strand
GAAGAGTGCGTCCGCGTGTACAACGTGCCGGCCGCGGGCAGCCCTGCCCTGAACTTCGAAAAAGACGCTACTCAAAAGCTCGGACCATTGGCCCTCTCGGAAGGCGTCCTGGGCGAAGGCAACCTTTATGCGTTGGCCCTCACCCCCTCCGCCCTCTACATCACCTGCAATGGCGACGACACCAAGGGTTGGGTCGCCAAGGCCGACCTCAACGGCACAAAATTCGGCAAGCTCGAGCGCTGGTTGCCCACCAAGGAAATGGTAGAAGTTGACGCCCCCGTCGGCATCGCCATCAACAAGCAAGGCGATATCGCCGTCGGTCAATGCGGCGAAATGAACAAGCCGCAAGATAGCCTCCTGTCGTTCTATAGCGCCAAGACAGGCAAGCTGCTGGCGAACGCCGAAACCAAGCTCTACGACATCACCGGTTTGGCCTATTCGCCGACCACCGGCCGCTTGTACGCCACCGATTTCGCCTGGATGAAGTCCGAAGAAGGCGGCCTCTTCCGCCTCGACCAAAACGGTACCGATGTAAAGGCGGTCAAGATTGCCAGCCTCGACAAGCCCACGTCGCTCGCCTTCGCCCCAGACGGCACGCTCTACCTCACCGTCGTCGGCCCCAAGGCCGAAAACGAAAACGCCTCCACCCAAGGCAAGCTGCTGAAGATCGGCAAAGAAGCCAAGCTCTAAACGCTTAGCCCCCGCATCCACGCGGCGTCAATCACGCGCCGGTTAATTGGTCCAATCACGGAGGCCGCTTGGCCCGCCCTATCCCTTATTCGACCGTCACGCTTTTGGCCAGGTTGCGGGGCTTATCGACGTCGCAGCCGCGAAGAATGGCGATGTGATAGGCCAAAAGCTGCAGCGGGATGATGTTGACCAGCGGAGAAAGCAGCTCGTTGGTGCGTGGGACATAGATCACATCATCGGCCAGGCGGCCGATGGTGCGGTCGTCTTGCGGGGCGATGGCAATGATGGGGCCGCCGCGGGCTTTGATCTCTTCCAGGTTCGACATGACTTTGTCATAGACGAAACCTTGCGGCATGATGAAGACGCTGGGAGTGTTTTCATCGACCAGGGCGATCGGGCCGTGCTTCATTTCAGCCGCGGGATAGCCCTCGGCGTGGATGTAGCTGATTTCTTTGAGCTTGAGGGCCCCTTCGAGCGCGGTGGGAAAATTGAATTGGCGGCCGAGATAGAGGAAGTTGTTGGCCTGATAATATTTGCTGGCAAGCTCGCGCACGGCGGCGTTGACCTCCAGCGTTTGCCGCATGAGGTTCGGCAGCTCGCGGAGCTCGCTGATGATGCGTTTGCCCGCTTCGAAGCCCAGATGGCGAAGGCGGCCAAAGAAGAGCGCGAGCGTGGTGAGCACGGCAACTTGTGAGGTGTACGCCTTCGTGGAGGCAACGCCGATTTCTGGCCCGGCATGCAGATACACGCCGCCATCGGCTTCTTGGGCGATGGTGCTGCCGACGACATTGCAAATGGCGAGTGTCGGATGACCCTTGCGCTTCATTTCCCGGAGGGCGGCGAGCGTGTCGGCCGTTTCACCGCTTTGGGTGATCGCGAACAGGAGCGTGCCGGAATCGAGCGGCGGGTTGCGGTAGCGCAGCTCGCTGGCGTATTCGACTTCGACCGGAATGCGGGCCAGCTCTTCGATCAAATATTCGCCGACGAGTGCGGCGTGCCAACTGGTGCCACAGGCGGTCAGAATGATGCGGTTGATGCCGCGCAGTTGCTGCGGCGTAAGGTTCAGGCCGCCGAATTTGGCGGTGCCGTCTTCGTCATTCAAGCGGCCGCGGAGAGCGTTTTCGAGCGCTTCGGGCTGCTCGAAAATTTCCTTGAGCATGTAGTGCGGGAAGCTGCCGAGCTCAACTTCTGTCTCTTCGATCGCCAAATCCTGCACGAGATGTTCGATGCGGCCGTGGTCGCGATGACTGACTTCCAGGGAGCTGGCGGTGACGAAGGCCAGTTGATGGTCGGCCAAATAGACGATCTTTTCGGTGCGGCCGGCGAGGGGGGAAGCATCGCTGGCGACAAAGTGTTCGCCGTGGCCGACGCCGACGACGAGCGGGCTGCCTTGGCGCGCGGCCACAATTAGACCGGGATAGTCACGGAACAAAATCACGAGGCCATAGGTGCCGCGCAACTGTGCGAGCGTGTGCTCGACGGTGGCTCGCAGTAGCGCGTACGGTTCATCGGCGGGAAACTCGTTCTGGCGAGCTTGCATCTTTGCCAGGCTGCGGGCGAGCGTGTGGGCGATGACTTCGGTGTCGGTGCTGGAACTGAAGGTGTAGCCCTCGTCGATCAATTTTTCCTTCAGAGCCAAGTAGTTTTCGATGACACCGTTGTGGGCGAGCGTGAGAACCGGCGAATCGACCGAGCCACCGAAGTGCGGGTGGGCGTTCGCCTCGCTGGGCACACCATGCGTGGCCCAACGGGTGTGCCCGATGCCGGTGCTGCCGGGAAGTGGACAAGTGGCGATCCGCTCGGCGAGGGCGTCGATGCGGCCGACGGCCTTGGCGACGTTGAAATCACCGTCGGGCGATAACGTCGCGATGCCGGCGCTGTCGTAGCCGCGATATTCAAGACGGCGCAGCCCCTCCAACAAAAACTCTTCTGCTCGGCGATTGCCAACGTAACCAACGATGCCGCACATGGTGGACTCAGGGCAAGAGTGGGGAAGGGACGCGCTTTGAGAGGTGGGAAATTCTAGGTCGCCTGGAAAACCGGGAATAGCTCGATTTACGGGCCGCTAGAGTTCCCTCAGCGCGGAATGCTAGAAAATAGCGGTTGTGCAGGCTGGCCTAATCGTTCCGGCGATAGAACCGGTTGGCCAGCAATTGCTCCATACCGAGGAGGCAAGCCAACAGGACGGCGAGCAGCGGATAGAACTCGCTGCCAATCCGGTCGGCGCCGACCGCGCGGTTCAGTTCTTCTTTACTGCGGGCCAGATGAAAGCGGTCGGGGCCGAGAAGTTCGGCCAATTGGTCTTTGGCAAGGCGCGACAGATCGCTGGTGTCGCCGGCCAGATTCACAGCGAAGCCGCGAACGAGCGGGCCGTTTTTTTGACCACGCAGACGATAAGCGCCGGGCTGCTCGGTGAAGCGAATCGTGACGCGGCCAGCGCTGGCGAGCACGTCTTGCGGCTGATCGAGCGGCGTGAAGAGTTGATAGCGGTCGGGGTATTCAGTGGGATCGTTGGGCAGCACGGCCGTCTCACCAGCGAGCAGGTTCAGCCGCGTCTGACTACTGCTGACAAGATTGCGCATCATTTCATAAACGAGAGCGAAACAAGGCCACGCGTCTTCACCGGTGGCCAGTTCGTTCCATTGCGAGCGGTCGGCGGGTCGCGGCGGATCGGAAATGGGCGTGGTCATCACAAAAACCCGGCCCTGGTCCAGGCGATTTTCGACGACTGCCGGCTTGCCATTGCTGTAGGGAATGATCGAGCGCGAAGTTTCGGTCAGCTCGTCGAGATTCCAATGATAGAAGACAGGAAACCGCTCCCAGGGAACGCTGGTGGCGAACGGGCGCAAGCCCGCCAGAATTGGATGCTCATACGACTGCGGCGCGAGAAAAGTGTCGCCGCCGGTGCGGGCGACGCGGGTCAGCTTGCCGCCGAGAACCTTCATCGCGGCCGGATCTTGAAACGACGCGGGGGGCTGTGCGCCATTTCCCAAAAAAATCGCCAGTCCACCGCCGGCTTCGCAATAGTCGGCCAGTTTCCGCCAGACATCAGCGGTGAGTGACTCGGGGTCGAGGAGCGCGATGGCAGCGTAGTCGGCGAGTTCATGCGTCGCCAGACGCGATTGCTCCAGCGTATCGCAGCGGAAGCCGGCGCGGCCCGCTTGCCGCAGTTCAAGCGGGGCCAGCGCTTCGGTCAGATAGTGCGACGAGATGCCGCTGGGAGTGACAACCAACACGGGCCAGGCGGGCTGCAACTCGAACGCGAAGTAACGAATGTCGTCGAGCGCCAGGCCATCTTGCCCGACAAATCGGACATATCCCTGTTGGATTCCGGTAAAACACGCCGGATTTGACGAGGAATTGGCCGACGAACTCGTCAGCAATCGCGAGGCCGCGTCGGCAACAGCCGTGCTGAGCTGGAAATGCACTTGCTGTTGGCCGCCGGGTGAAAGTTGAACGACGCGGCTGTCGCGTAGAATCGCCTTCGGTACGACGGCTTGGCCGTCCCGAATGACCGGCAACGTGAGATCGTATTGCTCGACCCAAAGCTCGACCGTTCGCTCGCCGCCGACGCCGCTGGTGGACACATTCGTGTCGATGGTGAGGTCCGACCCGCTGGAGAGCACGTCGTTCAACAGGGCCAGCTCGCCGAGTGCGAAGTTGCGCGGATTCTCGGCCCCCACATCGATGAGATACACCAGCACGTCGGGATTGGCCGCCAACAATTGCTTGAGATTGCCGCTGGAATTGGATTTCCAGGCACTGGTTGTCAAATCGGTAAAAACGTACAGCTCTTTGCGGAGTTCGGTTTTTTGTTTGGTCAGTTTCAGCGCGGCCTCGATGCCGTCGGCCAACGACCGTGGCGTACCGGCTGTGCGGAGGCGTTCGATGGCTTTCTCAACGGCAGAGCGGTCGGCGGCAAACGCGCCGCTGCCGGCATGAGAATCGAGAATCGCCAGCTCGCTCTCGGCGGGAAGCTGCCGAATCAGCCACTGGGCGATCTCCTGAGCTGCTTCGAGACGGGTTTTGTTGTCGTGACGATACTGCATGCGCGGCGACGTATCGATCACGATCGCCGCCGCCACGGGAGCTTCCTGGTCGCCAACGAGCGGTGATTTGCCACTGAGGGCACGGACGATCAGAAATAAAGTGGCTAGCATAAGGATAGTCGCCAACCCGGCGAAGCTTCCGCTAATCAATCGCGCAGTGCCGCGCGAAACGGCAACCGCGGCGGCAACGGCGGCAACAATGCCCAAAACGGCGAGCAATCCCGCGGCGAGCCAACTGGAGAGCGCGCCCGAAGCGACGCTGGGCCGGGCCAGCGCCAGAGCCAGCACACCCACCAGCGCACAGCGGAGCGCCAATAGCAGCCAATGCCGAAGCTGCAAACGCCGCTGGTTGGCGAGCTTGCGCTCGCGAATGAAACGCAGTGCGGGAAAGATTTGCTGCTTGGGCCGCTGACGCATCATCAGATGCAGCAGGATGGGAATTGCGACGAAAACGCCCCCCAACAGCAGCGAAAAATTGACAAAGGTCATTCCATTTCCTTCTTAACGCCCAATCTTCATCATAGCCGATCGTTTTTTCCTGCCGGAGATGGGCCTATAATTTGGGAGTTTGGCCAAATCGGGTTGCGCAGCAAGGAAGCCCGCTGGATGACGAATATATGATTAACAGGAAGGAAGTTTCCGTGCGCAATTACAAGCCACACAACCGCTTAGGACGAAGCAACCGGAGCAATTCGGCCGCTTTTGACGGCCTGATGGCCGCGGCTCTGGCTATCGTTGCCGGAGTATGCGCCCCAGTTAGGGTGTTGGCGGCCCCTGCTGACGAGGCGCGGGGGGCTTATTATTTTGAGGTGCCGCTGCCGATCACCGATGCGGTGGAAAAATCGGTTACGAAGCGGGTCGAGCAGGCGCTGACACGGCTGCCCAAGAGCGAGCAACGACCGATTTTCGTGTTTGAGATGCGTCCGGCGACGGGAACAGCCGGCGAGGGAAGCAGCCTGGGGGATGCGCTCGACCTGGCCCGGTTTCTGTCGGGCGATCGCCTGAGCCAGGCGAAGGTGAAGACGGTCGCGTGGATTCCCAGCACGGTGAAGGGGCACGCGGTTTTGCCGGTGCTGGCTTGTGAGCAGATCATCATGGGGCGGACGGCGGAGCTGGGGGCGGCCGGCATTGATGAGAAGCAAGCGATTGATAACGCCCTGCGCGATGAGTATCAGCATATTGCCGAACGGCGGCAGACGGTGCGGGCCGCGGTGGCGCTGGGGATGCTCGATAAGGATTTGGCGGTCTATCGGGCGACGCTGGTGCAGAACAAAGAAGTGCGGTATGTGACGGCGGCGGAACTGCAAAAGCTTACTCAGGAGGGGTTGGTCAGCAAGCAGGACACATTGTTTCAGCCGGGCGATCCGCATTTGTTGTCGGGGCAAGCGATGCGCGACGCGGGGTTTGCCACGCATGTGGCCGACAATCGGCGAGTGCTGGCGGTGGCGCTGGAGTTGCCGCTGAGCGCGCTGGCTCAGGATGTGACGCCCGAAGATGGCTGGAAGCCGCTGCGGATTGATGTGAACGGACCGATTCACAAGCAGTCGGTGAATTGGATTTTGACCTCGCTGGATGAGCATGTGCGGAAGAAGGATTTTAATCTGCTGCTCCTGTCGCTCGATACGGGCGGCGGCGATTTGAACGAGAGCCAGCGACTGGCCGAACGGATTGCCGATTTGAAAGATCGAATTCATACAGTGGCTTATGTGAATGAAGAGGCACTGAGCGACGCGGCGCTGATCGCTTTGGTGTGCGACGAATTGATGATGCATCCTGACGCGATGCTGGGCGGGCGTGGGGAAGGCAAGAACCTGCGCGACGGAGATTTGGCGGCTGTGCAGGCCAATTTGGAGGAGCTGTTTGCCAAGCAGGGGCGCGATTGGTCGTTGCCGCTGGCATTGATCGATCCCGACATCGTGGTGCATCGCTACAGCAATCCGGCGAGCGGCGAGGTGCGGTATCTTTCGGCCGAGGAGCGGGAAAGCATCGAGAATTTTGACCAATGGCAGGATTTGGGTCCGGTGGAAACGGAGGGGGGCCTCGATGCGGCCAAGGCGGAAGAACTTGGCTTGGCTCGGACGACCGCCCGCGACTGGAGCGAGCTCAAATCGTTATTTCAAATCGACGGAACCATAAACGCGGCGCGGCCCAACTGGGTGCTGGCGTTCGTCGAGTGGCTCGCCGATCCGCGGATCGCGAGTTTGCTGTTATTCGTGGGCGGCTTTGCCCTGCTGTTTGAATTATCGACGCCGGGGGCGACGGTTCCTGGATTTATCGCGGTGGTGTGCTTCTTGCTGTTCTTCTGGGCCAAGTTTTTGCACGGCACGGCCGATTGGCTGGAGATTTTGTTGTTCCTGGGTGGCGTAGCCTGCCTCGCTATCGAGGTTTTCGCTTTGCCGGGGTTTGGTGTGTTTGGCTTTGGCGGCGGAGCGATGATCGTGGCGTCGGTCGTGCTGGCCAGCCAGACGTTCATCGTCCCTACCAATGCATATCAACTGCGACAGTTTCCCATTTCACTCATGATGATGGTGGCGGGAACATTGGGGGGTGTGGCATCGGTGTACGTCATTCGGAAATTCTTGCCGGACACACCCTATTTCAACCGCATGTTGCTGAAGCCGCCGCGGGCCGAGGAACGAGCGGAACTGAGCCGTCGCGAGGCGATGGTGACGTGGGATCATTTGCTGGCTAAACGCGGAATCGCGGCGACGCCGCTGGTTCCGGCTGGCAAGGTGCAGTTTGGGAATGATCTGGTCGATTGCGTGAGTAACGGTGACTTGATTACCAAGGGGACGCCGGTGGTTGTGGAGGAGGTTGCGGGAAATCACGTGGTGGTGCGGAGGTTGAAGGGGTAGGTTCGGGGGTGAGCGGTGAGCAAGGGAGTGGTATGATTGGTCGGGTTCATTCATACGGGCGGTAGTTAGCGAAGCAATCATGACGCCACTGGTCTGGTCCATTCTGTTGTTAGTGCTCGGGATGGTGTTCTTGGTCTTGGAGTTTTTCATTCCCTCGGGCGGGGCGCTCTCGGTGCTGTGTGCGCTGTCGTTTTTGGCGGCGATTGTAGTCGGCTTCATCGCGGGGCCTTGGACGGGAATGACCGTGTTGCTTGCGGAGTGCTTGATAGTGCCCGTGAGCGTAATGGCGACGGTGCGGTGGTGGCCCGACACGCCGGTTGGCAGGCTGATGCTGATTCAGCGGCCGCGCTCGGCTGACGATGTGTTACCAGAAACGGTGGCATATCGGGGCCTGAAGGAACTGATCGGACGCCGCGGCCAATCGAAAGGGCTGATGATGCCGGGCGGCAGCGTCGTGGTCGATGGCAAGACCTACGACTCGGTGAGCGAAGGCCAAGTCATCGAGCCGCAACAATTCGTCGTCATCGTCGGTGTCTCAACGCAGCGCCTCGTCGTCCGCCCCGACACCACCATCGAGGCTCAATTGGCCGATTCACACCAACAGCCAACCGCCGACCCCTCGCAGCCGCTGGTGGCCGAGATTCCCGACCCATTCGCGGAATAGGCGGTTGCCGCTGGAGAGCAGGGCATTAGCACTTATATTTTCGGAAAAATGTTGGGCGAGGATTTCGTAAATGGTTGTGCGATCGCGAGTTGTGGGAATCGAGGGCGCTAATAACGAGTCTTATATATAATCGCCTGGTTTTCTTTGGACCTGCGAAGAGCGCGACCATGAAGCGCGAGCAGCGCCTCTCTATCTATCCATTGCAATTCGGGGGGAAAACCGGACGAAATTCTGGCGATTTTGAGAAAATTGCGGGAAATCGCAAGAGGGTTGCGGGAAGTGAAACGGTGGGAATGAAGTGAAATGCTGGAAATGAAGCCTGGTAATGGGCACCAGGATGGGCTGGGGAAGTCTCGCTAGTCTAATCTGGCGACTGATTTGAAACTAAATCGGTTCCAGGCTCAGCCTGGACGGGAAATATCGGGTAAATTCTTACTGGCAATCAGCCGGCGAAACTCGACAAGCGCCCGCACTTTCTACCTAACCGGGTACCTGTCATGTCCGTAGCATTGCATATCGCCAAAGACGAAGAACCACAGGAGACGAGCGAAGAATTCTCGCTCTTCGACGTCCTGCGTGCCCGTGAAGACGGATTGGACTTCCGTTCCGCTGCCGGCATGTTTGCAGATGCGGTCGAGCACTTCGAGGCGAAAGGGCACAACCTTTACCGTCGTATGTTGCTCCAGCCGAGCGACGCTGAAGCCTTGGTCGAATATCCCCACGAGGCCGGCGAGCGGCGGATGATCTTGCTCGCCACCAACAACTACCTGGGACTGGCCAGCCACCCGAAGGTAATTGATGCCGCCTGCCGGGCTGCCGCGACATACGGGACCGGCGCTGGCAGCTCGCCGCTCCTAGTCGGCACATTCCCACCGACCCGCAAGCTGGAAGCACACCTGGCCAGCTTCAAGGGCACACAAGAAGCCTGTGTGTTCGCCACCGGCTACTCCGCTAACGTCGGTGTGATCTCGTCCGTTTGCGGCAAAAACGACGTGGTAATCCTCGACCGGCTGGCCCACGCCAGTATTGTCGATGGAGCCAGGCTTTCAGGCGCTCAAATCAAAGTCTTCCGGCACAACGACGTGAAACACCTCGACGGAGTGCTCCGCCGCAACCGTGACGCTAACACCAAGCTGGTGGCCGTGGAAGGCATTTACAGCATGGACGGCGACGCCGCGCCGCTCGACGAAATCCTGGAAGTGGTCCGCCGACACGACGCCCTGCTGCTCGTCGATGAAGCCCACTCGACCGGCGTTCTCGGCACAGGCGGCCGCGGGGCCGCCGTTCACTTCGGCATTGAAGGCCAGATCGATCTGCACGTGGGCACGCTGAGCAAGGCCCTGGGCGCTTGCGGTGGCTTTGTGGCCGGCAAGTCCGACCTGGTCACCTACATCCGCTACCTCGCTCGCTCCGGAATGTTCTCCACGGCCCCCTCCCCGATGGTGACCGCCGCCGCCGCTGCCGCGATTGAAGTGATCGAAAATGAGCCTTGGCGTGTCGAGCGGCTTTGGGAAAACTGCCGCTTTATGCACGGCGAGCTCAAACGCATGGGCTTTACAATCAACCCAGCCCCCAGCCCAATCATTCCTGTAATTGTCGGCTCGATGTCAATCCTGCGGCAAATGACGCTCGAATTGCATCTGGCCAACATCTGCGTCAACTCCGTTCCCTATCCAGTCGTAGCTCACGGCAGCGAGCGACTGCGGATCAGCCTCACGGCCAACCATACCCGCGAGCAATTGGTCGAAGCTTTGACGTGCATCGAGAAAGCGGCTTACAACGCTGGCCTCTTCAACCCGAAAGGGTGCGATCTGCACATGCCTAAAGGCAGCCACGAAGCGGAACCGCCAGGTAATTGAAAAGCCTTAGCCAATCATTCTGCTCGACTTGTGTACACGCCACGATGTGTCGCTTGAGTAACTGGCAAATATCACCGAACTGTGTTCGCGATAACGCACCAGCCGCCAGCCCATACGGGAACAGAGAAAGTTGACCAGAGGCGAGTGCGGGACAGGCTGCTCATCGGAGTGCTGGTGGTGCAGGCGATGGGGCGTGATGCTTTTTGGAACCGATTCAATAATCGCCGCCAGAAAAATCTAAAAAGTACGCTCTGATTAGGACACTTGCCTCCCCGCCGGCTAAAATCAGGGGCGTGTATCAGAATAAGCCCGCAAGCAAGCCATCTGGCTGTTCGATGTACCTCTCTGTCGCGTGTATGCTGTTGTGCGCCGTTGCGCTTAGCGCAAATATGTGGCTCATCAATCAGCACGGCGTTAAATGGATACAGGGGGAGGGCTTTGGCTATGGTTTGCTGTTGGAGATTTTAGGCGGCGTCAGCCTTGTCTCGGCAGCGATCTTCGGCTTCTGCTGGCTAGTCGGCAGCTTGTCTGGTCGATGATTTTTTTGCAGCCGCCAAGAAGTATCCGATTCCATGTCCCGGTATTCATTTGGCAATCATTCAAACGGTATCACGGCCCAAGGGGTGATTTGTTGGCCAGTGGAAGGTGCGGTCTAATCGGCCGTTCGGCGGCCCTGTGATTGTGGGTAGTCTTACGCCATGCGACCTCTGCGGTATTCCATCAACGTGACGTTGGACGGGTGTTGCGATCATCGGGCCGGGGCCACGGATGAAGAGCTGCATCGTCACGCGGCTCTGACCATCGAACGGGCCGATGCGCTAATCTTTGGGCGGGTGACTTATGAAATGATGGAGGGAGCGTTTCGAGCACCGGCGCGGACGGGAGTGAGGCCCGATTGGATGGAGCCTTGGATGATGCCCTTCGCCCGGACGATCGACGCGGCCAAGAAGCACGTCGTGTCGAGCACCCTCGAACGGGTCGATTGGAACGCGGAACTCGTGCGCGGCGATCTGGGTCAGGCCGTTCAGCAGCTCAAGCAGGAGCCGGGGAATGGACTGTTCGTGGGAGGCGTGACACTCCCGCTGGCGCTCGCGGAGCTGGGATTGATCGATGAGTACGAGTTTATCGTGCATCCACGCCTTGCCGGTCATGGGCCGACGTTGTTCGCGGGGTTATCGAAGCGCATCGACTTGAAGCTTGTTAGCCGGGTGGAGTTTGGTTCGGGGGCGGTGGCGATGCGGTATGAGGCGAGGGGGTAGCCGCTAGGCACCGAGGCGTAGTCGGGGGAGGATGCGAGATAGGTCTTGGATTCTCTTACATCGTGACACGGCACGTGTTGTGAGTGGGTTTCGATTTTGATCTTGCAGGTCCGGACGGAATTTTTGCGGTTTTGAGAAAATGGCGTGAAAGCGCTGGGTGTCCGCCGGTCAGTGCGGCTTGGCGATGCCGGCCGTGGTTCGCCACGCGCCCCATAGCGATCCCGCCGCAACAGCCACCGAAAGGATCTTCCTACGTTCGATGAATATCCTGACAAACCGTTGGAACATCGTGTTTTTCGTGGCGTTCATTTGCTACTTGGGCATTCGCAGCGTCTATGCGCGCCGCACGAAGTACGTTGAAAAAGTTCACCAACAAGTGGACGGCATGGAAAAAATCCTGCTGTTCCTTGTCATCTCAACGAGCACACTTCTCCCTGTTCTGTATTTGTTCACTCCCATGCTTGCCTTCGCGGACTATCGCCTGCCGACGTTCGCTCCGTGGTGTGGAACGGCCATCGCGGTCGTTGCACTCTGGCTGTTTTGGCGCTCGCATGCTGATTTAGGTCGGAACTGGTCTGTCAGCCTGGAGGTCCGCAAAGACCATCGCTTGGTCACGCATGGCGTGTACAGGTTAATTCGCCATCCCATGTATGCCGCGATTTTCTTGTGGAGCATCGCTCAGGCCCTACTGTTGCCGAACTGGCTTGCCGGCTGGTCCGCGTTCGCGACGTTCGCCACGATGTATCTCCTTCGCACACCGCGCGAAGAACGCATGATGTGCGATTTTTTTGGGAAGGAGTACCGAGACTATATGGGACAGACGGGAAAGCTATTTCCTCGCGTCAGGAGAAACAAGGAGGCCAGTGGCGGTCGCGCCTAGTCGTGGCACTGTTGAGATCCGTTGCAGGCGAGGGGCAGCGGGGGATACAACGGAAGAGTTTGCAAACACGTAATTGCATTCGACGTGTCGGAACGAAGCAGCCTAGCAATCGAGTCATGGATTTGCCGAGAAGCACTTGGCAAACAGACGCTGCGGTCAACGAATGTTTTTTTGCGACCCTCGGGCTACCGATCGGCGTGCGGCTTGAGCTTGTCCGAAAGTAGTTTCTGGCATACCCATGCGTGGCGCGCTATGCTGGGCGACAGATTGTCTATGACGGCCCTACCTTAAGTTGGCTGTGCCTGCGAGGAGCAGTCCTCGCGAAGCGAGTCTTCACATCGGTACGTAGCGTTCATAAACGGAGGGCAACATGATTCGTTCACTAGTTGCATGGTTCGCAGCCTTCATTCTCGTCGGAAACGCCACGGCCGAGCAGGCCCAACCGATCGAAACTGTCTTGCTCCGGGAGGCGGCGACGAAGCCGCTTCGCCTCATCCAGAAGTCCCAAGGAGTGTGGTATGAGAATGCAACATGCACCTCTTGTCACCACCAGATTCTTCCCGCAATCGCACAATCTGTCGCGCTCGACCGGGGTGTGGAATTCGATGCCGTGGTTGCACGAGATGTCGCGGAGAAGAGCTTCTCCCATCTGAAGGATCTCGACGCGATCGTCCAGGGGTACGACTACATCGACGAAGTCGATGAGGCCTGGAAGCTTGTCGGCGCGCACGCGGCAGGTGTTCCTCCTAGTCTTTCGACATCCGCGGCCGCACAATTCCTGGCGTCGGCCCAGAGACCGGATGGCAGTTGGTACACTTCCGACGGCCGTCCGCCTCAATCGTACAGCCGTTTCACGACCACCGCGGTCTGCGCCCGGGGAATGACCCTGTATCTTCCCGAACAGTTCCGTGAGGAAAAGCAAATCGTTTTGCAACGGGCCCGCGAGTGGTTCCTTCATGCACAACCCCGGACAACCGAGGACCGAACCTTCCAACTGCTCGGTCTGTTTTGGACCGGTGCGAACGCAAAGCAGCGGAAGGAAGCGGCGCAGGGACTCCTGGCCGCACAGCGCGAGGACGGCGGTTGGTCTCAGTTGCCGCGCTTGGGCAGCGATGCCTATTCGACCGGCACGGTTCTGTACGCCCTCCACCAGGGTGCAGGGCTGGCAACGACCGACCCGGTCTATCAGCGCGGCCTGCACTTTCTCCTGAAGACCCAGGAAGCCGACGGTTCGTGGCGGGTCGCAAGCCGCCTCCATCCCTCCGCTAACCCGAGCCCGGAGTATTTTGATGCGGGGTTCCCGCACGACAGACGCCACCAGTACAGTTCCATCACGGGGACGAATTGGGCCACCATGGCCCTGCTGCTCGCGGTCCCCGCCCATCCAGGACGGAAGCCGAAAGCGACGGCGTTGCCGGAGCTCGCTCCGACTGAGAAGGATGAGTGGATTCACGTTACCCTGAACGGGTCGGTTGCAGACCTGCAGAAAGCCCTCGCCGCGGGCCTCAAGCCGGACGTTAGAACCAAACGGGGGACCACGGCCCTGATGCTGGCGGCACGCAGTGCCCCCAAGGTTAAACTGCTCATCGAGCATGGTGCCGACGTGAATGCGAGGGCTGCGTCGGGTTTCACCGCGCTCATAATTGCCGCGCGTTATCACGGGAACGCGGAAGTCGTCCGCCTGCTTCTGAGGCATGGCGCCACGCTCAAGGCGGAGAAGGACGTCAAGGTGATGTCCGATGCCTCCGCTCTCTTTTTTGCTGCCGGCATTGGGGACGTGGAGATGGCTCGCACGCTCCTCGACGCGGGTGCGATGGTCGATGAGAAGATGCTCGTACTGGGAGTGAGCCCCCAGTCCCCCTTGGACGCAGCGACCAGCAGGGGCGACACTGCCATGGCTGAATTCCTGATCGAGAGAAAGGCCGACCTGAACGTGGAGAACAAATACAAACTCACTCCGCTCTTTCGGGCCACGATTAATAGCCACGCGGAAACCGTCAAGTTGCTCATTACCAAGGGAGCCAGGGTTAATCATCAGGACGACATGGGCTTTACCCCCTTGGTCTGGGCGGCGTACATCGATCCCGGAGACACGGCGGTTGTGGAACTGCTGCTCGCTGCCGGAGCAGATCGGAATGCGAAGGACGACCAAGGCCGGATCGCGCTGGAAGTGGCGAGGGAATTGGGGCACACGGCCATCGCGACAGTGCTGGCCGGGAGAGCCCCACCACCGTAACACGGGTTAGCATCGGATCAACGTTCGTTGGCGATTCCATGCGGTTCATTTGCGTGAACTTATGCGTTTTCTCCAAGAGCCATTAAACAAATAGCGTCTTATCGCGTCGTCGCGCAGCGATGACCGATAAGACGCCGTTGAACTGAGCCGCGGAGCGTTAGGGCGCTGGAGGTGTTGTTCTCTTGGGGATTGGATCAGGCGACGAGAGAGGGCAAGCGC
>JANNTN010000521.1:0-1359 GCA_031394445.1 Anatilimnocola sp. | reverse complement strand
GCTTAAGGAAGAGATCGCCGGCACGATCAACCACATGCTCAAGCAACGGCTGCTGGTATCCGTCGCGTTCAGCGACTATTCCACCGACCGCGAAGCCGGCATGCCCTGGAGCATTCCCCCCGGCCAAGAGCCCAAGCCGGCACCGAGTGGAGGCGGACATGGTGGGGGACACCACTAGCGCCTGCGGCGAATGACCAAGCACCAATGACCAATCAAATGATCTTCGTCATTGGTCATTGGGATTTGGTCATTGGTCATTCTTAGTGCGGAATCTGCTTGAGCGTGTAATGCGCCTCATCCGGATGAAACACTCCGCCGCCGGCCGCGAGGTTTTTGAGGCGAAACTCATAGACATGGCGTGGGCGGAGGCCTTCGACGGATAACGTGATTCGCTTCGCGTCAGGTGAGAGTTCGGCTTTGGTGATTTTTTCGGGGCGGCGGTCGATGTCGGAGCCGCCGTAGGCTGGAGTGGATTCGCGGCGGTAGGATTCGATCGAGTAGCTCGTGAGGTCGGCGGCTTTGGCTTTATCGACGCTCTGGAAGAAGTCGATGGTGAAGCCGGTTTTCGTCGCCTTCACTTCGGCGATGCCGCAGGGGAGCTTTTCGGGCTCGATCTTGATTTTGACGATCTGTCCGATGTTATTGCTCGCGCCCCAGCCGCTATCGCGTATTTCGCCAACGTAGAGCTCACCTGTGGTCGGTTTCACGGCGCACACAATCGGCCCCAGCAGCCCCTTTTCCACATCCGCCGGTGGAATGCTCAGCGGATAGCAGCATCCCTGGTATTCGCCATTCACCTTATCCAGCGACATCCGAATCAGCCGCCGCGTATCGTATTCGCACCCCACCAAGTGCCCCTCCAGCGGCCCAAAGATGCTGCCACTCCGACCAGCCGGGAGCAAACTTGCTCCCGGAACTCCGGGACTAGGTTTGGTCCCGGCTAAAAGCGCCGTTGGTGTTTCAAGAAAACAAATCCCATTCACACTCCGCGTCCACGGGTGGGGAATATTAATCGCCGGTTCCGTTAACGGCGGCGGCGTGAACCCTATTTCCTTTTCCAACGCATTAATAAATCCAAAGTGAGCATCCTTTTTGACGTGGTTGAGCTCGTTGAACGGGTTGTAGTTGCCTTGGTTGTCGGTGACGAAGAGTTCGCCATCGCGATTGCGGGCCATGCCCATGGGGAAGCGGTGACCGGCGGACACAATTTCGATTTCATACGAATTCGAATCCTCTTTTGTCGGCTGTTCGAATTCCCCAGGCCCGCAAACCACTGATACCGGTCAGCCCCCACAAGCGTCCCGAGCGCACCCCCTTGAAAACCGGGTGCTCGAACGCTTCGCCTCAATCGGACGTCGG
>JANNTN010000389.1:0-16379 GCA_031394445.1 Anatilimnocola sp. | reverse complement strand
GCAGCCGAACGTGGCCGATCGGATACCGACGGCCTATCCCGGAGCGGGAATGGGTGGATACGGCGTGCAACCGGCGGAGATGCAGAGCGCTGAGGCACTGCCAGCACCGGCGAACCCAATTTGGCCGATGGAGCCGGCGGCGAATCAGAGTATCTTGCCGGAAGGGCTGATTAGCGGCGATCCCTCGGACCTGACCTTTGGCAGTGGCGAACCGCTGGTGCCGTGGGAAGAATTTCGGGCCATTTCGCAGCGACCAACTTCAGCGACGGGTGACCCGGGTGTGGGTCGCGAGCGGGTGATGTATGCGCCGTTTGAAATCGACATCACGCAGACATTTGGCAATTTTGTGTTTCGAACGGACGCGGCTTATAACCTGACGAAGCCGGATCGGGCGGAGTATTTTTGGGCGCGGCCGGGGCGCGGGCCGATGTTGCCGGAAACGGGTGTCGGGTATCAGGACTTTCATTTCCGCATGGAGAATGGCGGGCCATCGTTTTCGCTGGCGACGGACATTCCCATTCGGCTATTGAATCCCGATGTGAACGGGAACAACGGCGGCATCGGCGACATTCAACTGACGCAGAAAACGGTGATGATGAACGGCAGCCGTTGGCAGTTGACGCAGATTTTGCGGACGATTTTTAACAGCGGCAACGCGCGGAAGGGGTTGGGAACGGGGCACGTGGCGATGGAACCGGGGTTGCTCGCCCGCTACAAGTGGAATGACTTGACGTACATGCACGGGGAACTGGAACTGCGGTTTCCGATTGCTGGCGACCCGATGTATTCCGGGCCGGCGCTGACGTGGGGCCTGGGCATCAGCACGGTGTGGTACGAGACGGATACGGTGGCGTTCATTCCGACGCTGGAGTTTGTGAATACGTGGATTTTGGATGGACAATACACGCCGATTGGTTCGCCGGTGCCGATCGATGTGCGCGGCGATGGGATTTTTAATTTGGGGCCTGGCCTGCGGACGGTGTGGGACACGGGCGGCGACATGGGCGTGCTCGAGTTTGGGTTTAACTCGATGCTGGCAATCGGCTCGGATGGCTGGTACGACGCGTTGATTCGGTTCGATACACGGTTTGTGTTTTAAGCGGCCGTACTAAATGCCGCGGATGATATAGCGCGGGCCTCAACCAAAAGAGAGCAGGAACCACGAAAGACACGAACTACACGAAAAAAGACAGAGAATTGGCCGCGGATGACACGGATTAAGACAGAAAAGTCTTGCCGAGAAAATAAGTTTTGCAGGTGTGTAGTTCGGAAAGCGCGGATTGAGTGCTATGCATCGGTTGGCCTTGGCTCCTTGGCCACGTCCTGTCCAGCCGCAAGTGCGCGGGGGCTAAGCGTAAATTCTGCAACGCTTAGCCGTGGTCTCTTGGCCACGTTTTGAGCCTCTCTCAATAGCCGCGATGCTCATCGTGTGGTATTTTGCCCGCGTGGAATGAGCGAGCGTCTCAGCCTTGTGCGGAGCAGTACGTTGAACACCAACCGGATTTTTATTGCAGCTATGGGTGCTATTTCGATGGGAATTGGGGCGGGATTTGCGGCACCGCCGGAAACGATTGAGTTGAATGCGGCGACGCGCGAGCGATGCGTGCAGGTGCTGCGGGAGGGGCTGGCGTCGGAGGAGTTTTGGCCGGCGATGCATGCGGCGGAGGGTTTGACGTATGCCGGGATGGGAAGCGAGGTGCTGAGCGCGCTGGCGCTAAGAAAAGCGACTGACGATCAGCAGCAGTGTGGGTTGGCGAGGGAAGCAGTGCGGGCGGGGGATCGGAAGCCGATCGCGCGAATGCTGGCGATTTTGGAGGATGAGAAGTCGATTGGGCGGACCCACGCGGCGGAGAGTTTGTTCAAAGTGTCAGAAGTAGGAAATGGCTCAGCGCTGCGGGGGGCGGCGTCGCAGGATCGGGATTTGAAATTGAAGCTGATGGCGGAGGCGGCTCTGGCACGGTGCGGGCATCCGTCGGACTTGGATGATGTACGGCGGTATCTGACGCACGACGACGTGGAGGTGAGGAAGTCGGCGATTTGGATTTTGGGGCAGATTGGATCGCAGGAAGACGTTGCGCCCATCGAGCGAATGATGGCCAGCGAGAAGGAGCCGTTGACGCGAGCGTACTGTGCGCATGCGGCGGCGCTACAGGGGAGCGCGGCGGGGCGGGCGGCGCTGGGGGAAAATTTGCAGTCGGAGGTGCCGGCTGTGAGGACATATGCGGCGGATTTTGCGACTTTTTGCCGGGCGACGGAATACGCGGATCGGCTGATCAAACTACTGGACGACACGACGCTGGATGTGCGGGTGCGGTCGGCACAGGCGCTCTTGGCGATGGCTCAGCCGCGAGGAGTGTTGGAGATTCCGTTGGCGGCGAAGGGGGAGGATATTTCGCGGGATGTGTATGCGGCGACGGCGGCGAATCCGCGATATTCCGAGGGGTCGGTGATCGCGCTGGCGGATAACACGCTCTTGTATGCAACGACGGAGTTTGTCGGAGGCGGGGCGGATCATGCGACGGCGCGGATCATTGCTAGGACGTCGAACGATCGAGGCCGGACGTGGGGCGAGCCGCGGGTGCTGCAAGAGAACACGGGCAAGCAGAACGTGATGTCGGTGACGCTGCGGCGATTGAAGCCGGATGCGATCACCGGGCCGCTGGGAATGTTTTATCTGGTGAAGAATGGGCCGGACGATTTGAAGGTGTATTTGCGGATATCGAACGACGAAGCGGCGACTTTCGGTTCGCCGATTTTGGTGACGAATGCCGCCGGTTATCACGTGATGAACAACGATCGGGTGACGGTGCTGTCGAGTGGACGGCTGGTTTGCCCCATTGCCTGGACGGATGACGTTTTTAAGCAGGGAGGCGGGCATTTCGTCAGTTTTTGCTATCTGTCGGACGACGAGGGGAAGACCTGGCGGAAGAGCGTCGATCAGGTCGATCAGCCGAAGCGGGGGGCGATGGAGCCGGAAGTGGTGGAGTTGTCAGCCAAGGAAGTGCTGCTGATTATTCGGACACAAGATGGGCGGATCGCGACGAGCCGGTCGAGCGATGGCGGGGATCATTGGTCGGCACCAAGCGAGTTTTCGGTTCCCGCGCCGGAATCTCCTGCGACGATTCGGCGAATTCCGGCGACGGGGGATTTGCTGCTGGTGTGGAACAACAACTACGCGGCAGGGACAAATCATGGCGGGAAGCGGACGCCGCTGACGGGGGCCGTATCGTCGGATGGTGGCAAGACGTGGCAGCACACGCGGAATTTGGAGGCTGAGCCGAACGCCGCGTATGCTTATACGAGCATTGCGTTTCATCGCGATCGGGCGCTGCTGTCGTATTATGTGGCGGACGAGAAGACAGGGCGAATTTCGTCGCGATTTCGCTCGCTGCCGGTGCGATGGTTTTATGAGTCGCCGTGAGTGGCCGGAGAAGTTGCGGAAAATCGCATGACGAACGCTGCTGAGGTCTTAAAGAGCCATGCGATCGTGGGAGATCAGCCGGGGCCGCATTTGTTGGTTACGGGCGGAGTGCATGGGGATGAGTTTGAGCCGATGGTGGCGATTCGCCGGCTGGTGAAGGCGGTCGAGGCGGAGGCTTTGCGGGGCAAACTGACGCTCGTGCCCGTGGTGAACGAGTCGGCGTTTGAGCGCGGCCAGCGCGTGGGTGAGGATGGCTTGGATTTGGCCCGCACTTGCCCCGGCAAGGCAGAAGGCACGATCACGGAGCGGGTGGCGGCCGCTTTGAGCGAGTTGATCCGGGCCGCGGACTATTACATCGATCTGCACACCGGCGGGACGGCGCTGGCGGTGTGGCCGATGACCGGATATGTGCTGCATCCCGATGCGGAAGTGTTGGCGAAGCAGCGGACGATGGCGAGAGCGTTCAATTTGCCGGTGATTTGGGGGACGGATTATAGGCTGGAGGGGCGGTCGCTTTCTGTGGCGCGGGATGCGAAGGTGCCGGCCATTTATGGGGAGTATTTGGGGGGCGGCAGGTGCTCGCGGAACGGTGTGACGGACTATGTGGAGGGGTGTTTGAATGTGATGGCGGCGGTGGGGATGATCGAACGCGAGCTGCCGGCGACGCGCGTGCAGCATGTGGTGGAAGATCCACGCCCAGAATCGGGACACATGCAGCGGTGCTATCCCGCGCCGGCGGATGGTTGTTTTGAGGCGGAGGTGGAGTTGGGGGAGGCGGTAGAGGCAGGGCAAGTGATTGGGCAGGTTCTTGATCCGCTGGGAAGCGAGCGACTGGTGGTGAGGGCGAATGAAGCAGGCAATATCTTGGTGCTGCGGACGTTTCTGGCGGTGCGGAAGGGGGATAGTCTGGCGGTAGTGTTGCCGGTGAGGATTGGCGGCGTCTGAGCTGTTCGGCGAGGGACGGCCGTTCGCTTTTAACGCAAAGAGCGCGAAGGGAGCAAAGGGCGCAAAGCAAGAGGGAGTGAATTGAATGCGCGCGGGTCGGCAATTAGGCTCGATGGAGAGTTGAAAATCGAGTTAATTTGCTAAGTGATGGCGATGATGCGTGCTAAGAGCTTTGTGGTGGTTGTTGTTTTGGAGATGAGTGCCGCGCTGCTGTTGGTGGACGGAGTAGTGGGAAGCGAACGAGAGGGAGTGGCGGCGATTGAGACGGCGCTGGCGGATTGTGATAGGTCGCAGGCGGCGGTTGTTGAGGAGTTGGGCAAAAGAACGTCGTTATTTGCCAAGCTGGAGCAGTTGCGGGCGGAGGGGCATGCGACGTGGCGTGAAGTGGCCGAGGAGCGGGTGCGAATTGAATCGCTGGAAGGGGCGCGGCGGGCAACGGATGTGCTGGCGGATTTTTGCCGGGCGTGCTTGGCGGATTGTGGCGAATTTGAAACTCAAACGCCGAGCGGAGGTTTTGATGAGGCTCGGTGCGAGCTAATGCTGGCGAGGAGGCAAGCGACGGCGGGTTTGCGCGTTGCTGAGCTTGAAGTGTGGCGGAACGAGCGGCTGTTGAGCGCCCTGGAAGCGTTGGTGGGGCTGGGTCATGCGACCGCAACGGGAGTGAATCAAGCGCGTGAGCGCGTGGCAGGGGCGAGAGCGGTTTTCGGACGCGTTACTAAGGAGTTGGCGAACGGGCAGGAAGCTGATGAGGTGCTCGGAGAAGATTTGAGCCAGCAGACGAAGTTTGTCGGTCGGCGGTTGGAATTGCGGAAAATTTATTGCGCTGGCCGGGCTCGGCAGGCAGCGGTGGCGGCGCGGATTGCGTTTCAGACGGAGCTGGTGGAACGATTGAACGAGGCGGATCGAGAGATAAATGGGCGACGCGAGGAGCTGGAATTGGCTCGACTCGATTTGGAATGGTTGCGGGCGATGCAGGCCGATTGTGGCGAGCGGCTGAGAGTGGTGGAGGCTGAAGAAGGGCTGCTGTTTGCCTATTTGATCGAACGGCCGCGAGATGTGTTGCCGGCTATTACGGGGTGGTTGCACGTGGATACGGCGGATTGGCCGATGATTGCAGGAAGAGGAGCGAGTGAGTGGAGGCCAGGGCGACTGGTGGTTTTGGGGGTCAAGTCACAGGAAAGCAGTCATACAGCACGAGAAGTAAGTCGTGGTTTTAAGGTGGTAGAGGCCGGCACGCACTGGGTAATCGGGGAGCCGAGTTACGCCGACTACTATGCGTTTGGCAATCGGCGAACGGATGCCCCGCCGGCTGCCAGGAATTGGTTCCGCAACGGCGATTTGCCGTGGTATTTGCCGGGATCGACGACGAATTTCAAGTGAGCCCGGGTCGATCGGCAAGTTGAGTCGGAGCGAGCGAGGCTCAAGCCTGGTCCAGCCGATAGCCCTTTTGCCGGAAGATGGGACCAGCGAGGCGGCGGAGGTTGCCACCGAAGACTTGCAGACGCTGGTCGTGGGTGAGGTCGGCGTCGAGGACTTTGGCGATTTCGGTCGAATAAGAGCGGGAGGGGCCGTGGCCGCCCCAGACGAGGCGAGAGACGCCGACTTGAGCCACCGTGTAGTCCACCTGGCCGGAATGTGGATCGGAGCCGCTGAATTCAACGAAGACGTTGGCGTGCGGGCGGACGGCGCGGACGCCGAGTTCCCAATCACCGCCGGAATGGCCGCAGATGAGCGGAACTTTTGGGAACCGCGCGGCCAAGGCGGCGACGTCCATGGGCGTGGATTCGCCGCGTTCGTTGGCACCGCCGGGGCGTCGCGGCTGGCCGCCGATTTTCATCCAGGTGTGGATATAGATCACGGCGTTAAGCTCCGCAGCGAGGCGGATGATGGCGTCGTTGTTCTCGTGGCTGCAAACGACGCCGCCGGGATTGCCACCGTAGTATTTGATGCCGATGCAGGGGCCGCGGGCGATCCACTCTTCCATCTTGCGGCAGCTCTCGACGGGCTGCGAAGGATCGATGGGGATGAGGCCGACGATGCGATCGGAGTTTTTCGCGAGGTAGTCGCGGATTTCGGTTTTCTTTTCGGCCGGGAGCGTGTTGCCGAGCGGGTCGGTGGGAGTGCCGGCGATGTCGAGCGAGAGCATCCGCTCGATTCCCATCCGCTCGACGTAGAAGAGGTTTTCTTCGTGCTGCTTCATGCCGCCGAGGTAGAAGCCGTGATAGTGAAGATCCCAGATGCGGAGGTTGACGAGGTCGTCCCGCGTGGGGAGGCCGTAGGCGGCGGGATTGAGAACAAATTCGCGAGTGCCGGGAGTGGTCATGGAGCGGCGGTTTAGGCGAGAAGGCGGCGGGAGTTGGCGGCCATGAGCTTTTCGAGTTGGTCGATGGTCAGCGGGGACTCGAAGAGCTTGAGGAGGGCGCTTTCGCAGGGAAAGAAGGGGGCGTGGGAGCCGAAGACGAGGCGGTCGATGGGGATTGCGCCGCGGTAAGCAGGGTTTTTGCCGTCGAAGAGGCGGCCGACGCCGCCGTTGCCTTCGATGGCGGCAATGTCGAAGGTGACTTGCGTATCACGAACGAGGGCGGGAATGTTATTGACGAGGAGTGGGCCGGCGGCGTTGATCAATTGGACCTTGGCCTGCGGCGTTTTTTTCAAAACGTCGATCAGTGGGGCGACGTTGAGGGGCGGGATGTTGGTGGCGAAGTGATGGATGCGTTCGTCTTCGAGGCGGAGAACGATTTGCACGAGCAGGCCGCGGTTTGCTGCGTCGGCGAGGAGGCGGACGAATTCGGGATGGTCTAGCGTGTAGCCGTGGTAAGCGGGATAGAGCCGCACGCCTTTCATTTTGTATTGTTCGTGGCAGCGGCGGAGATCTTCGGGCCAGTCGGCCCAAGCGGGATCGACGCTGCCGAAGGGTAGAAGCATTCCGTCGCCGCGCGTGGAACATTCTTCGGCGAGGCGTCGATTGACGAGGTCGAGTTGTTTGCTGAGGATCGCTTCAAAGCTGCCGGCCCAGGCGGTGGTGATACGGTGCTTGCGCAGTTTCGCGATGAGGGCCGGGGTGGTGGCGTATTTGAGGCGGCGAAAGGGCCAGTCGAAGAGGTGGACGTTGCAGTCAGTAATGTCCGGGCCGTTATTGGGCGCTGGGGACTGGGCCGCTTGCACAAGCGTGCCGGTAAATGCATTCGCGAGCGGCAATGTGGCCGGGAGCGCCGAAGCTTTCACAAAGTTTCGGCGGCTAAGAGTGTGGTGCGGTTTGAATTGCACGGGTTACTTCTTTTCCACGCCAGCAAGAACTTTAAGGACGAGGTCTTTCTTGTAGTCCTTGGGGAACTGCGAGCCGTCGCCAAGGCGGACGAAGACGAGGTCGAGGCTGGGGACGACGCAGCCGTCGTTGTTGTCTTTGCCGCGGGTCATGACGAGGTCGGCGGGGCTATTGGGCAGATCGGGATAGGTCCACCACTGTCCGCCGTAATCGTTTTTGACGGCGGAGGGCTTCCAGGCGAAGTCGTAATACGACGCGGGAACGATGCGTTTGCCGGCCCATTCGCCTTTGTGGAGGGCGAGATAGCAGTAACGGGCGTGCTCTCGCGGATTCGTGAAGATGCCGCTGTAGCCTTGGTTGTAGGGACCAATGCCCCCTTCGCCGCCGATTTTTTGCCATTCGATTTGCTTGAGGCCGATGGGATCGAGCAGCTTTTGTTTCAGGAAGGGAAACAGATCGGTGCCCTGAGCGTGGTTGAAAAGCAGCACGAGATGCGCCACGCCGGCGTTGCTGTAGTTGAAGACGGTGCCGGGATCCCCCTTAAGCTTAGCGAATGGGGAGCCTTCGTTTTTGCCGAGCGCAGTTTCAAACGGGGCCTTGGCGGGCATGGGTTCAGGGCCGATGCCGGAGGCCATGTTCAGCAGGTTGCGGACGGTGATTTCAGATTTGCGCGGGTCGGAGAGGGGGAGCGATTCGGGAATCCATTCGGCGTTGCAGACTTTGGTGTCGAGCGAGAGCTTTTTTCCATTGGGGAGCGGGCCGTTGTCGAAGTCGGTGAGGATGAGGCCGAAGGCGGTGCTGGTGTACGACTTGCTGCTGGAATAAATGTTGAAAGTCTTGATGCAGTCGCAGCCTCGATACCATTCACCGACGACGTAGCCGTTGCGGATGACAATCAGGCCGGTAGCGCCAGGGGACTCGGCGTTGAATTTCCAGGCATCGTTGAGCTTGTCCCAATCGCAGCCGGCGAGCTGACGGATTTTGGCTTTTTGGTCGGCGGTGGGCTCGCCCGATTCGGGCAGCAGGGTGCGCCAGCCGCCTTGGTCTTCCGCTGGCGGGAAGTAGGTGGAGAGGGGCTTGGAGTCGGCGGCTAAGGCCGACGTGGCGAGCAGTAACAAGGCGAGTTGGAGGGACAGCCGAGCGAGGCTCATGACAATTCTCCCAGGGGTGGCAGGAAGGGCGCTTTCGCGTGGGATCAGCATAAGCGTCGGCATGATCTGGCCGCAACGACTTACGCGAGAATTTCTTTGATGACGTTGCCATAGACGTCGGTGAGGCGGTAGTCGCGGCCGCCGTAATTGAAGGTGAGGCGTTCGTGGTCGAGGCCGAGAAGGTGGAGAATGGTGGCGTGACAGTCGTGGATGTGAACGGGTTTTTCGACGGCTTTGTAGCCGAAGTCGTCGGTGGCTCCGTAGGCGAGGCCCGGCTTAACGCCGCCGCCGGCCATCCAGATCGTGTAGCCCTGGTTGTTGTGGTCGCGGCCCGTTTCGCTTTGGCTATAGGGGGTGCGGCCAAATTCACCGGCCCAAATGATGAGCGTGCCGTTGAGCAGGCCTCGATTCTTCAAGTCGGTGAGGAGGGCGGCAATGGGCTGATCGGTGATGCGGCAGCTTTTGGGCAACTCGTCCTTGAGGAGGAAGTGGTGGTCCCATTGCGTGGGGGCGGTGATTTCGATGAAGCGGACGCCGGCTTCGGCCAGTCGCCGGGCCATAATGCATTGGCGGCCAAAGCGTTCGGTCGGCAGACCCGGGGCGACGCCGTACATTTTGAACATCGACTCCGGTTCGGAGCGGAGATCGAGCAATTCGGGCACTTCGTCTTGCATGCGAAAGGCGAGCTCGAACGATTCGATCGCACCATCGATTTCGGGGTGATAGACGTCGCGGTCGCGCTTGTGGCGATTGAGGCTTTGAACGAGGTCGAGTTGGGCCCGTTGCAGATTGCGCGGCAGGTCGCGGTTTTCGAGGTTCTTTAGCGGCGGGCCAGGCTCTTCGTCTTTGCCGAGGAGCGCGGCGTAAAAGCCGGGAATTTGATTGCCGCCGATTTTTGTGCCTTGGCAGATGGCCGGCAAAAAGCTGCTGCCGTAGTTTTTCGCGCCGCCGTTGTCCGAAGGCGGATTCAATGCGATGAAGCCGGGGAGATTGGTGTTTTCGCTGCCGAGGCCATAGAGCGACCAGGCTCCGAGGCTGGGGCGGACGAATTGAAAGCTACCGGTGTGCATTTGCAGGAAGGCTTGCGAATGGTTGGGCAGATCGGTATGCATGCTGTTGATGACGCACAGTTCATCGGCATGCTGAGCGAGGTTCGGCAAGAGTTCCGATAGCCAGAGGCCCGATTCGCCGTGCTGCGCAAACTTGAAGGGAGAACCCATCAGCTTGGCACCGCCGCGGTCGCGGCCAACGGGCGAATCGTGATCGGTTTTCTGGTTTAGCTGGGGTTTGTAGTCGAGTAGATCGACGTGCGAGGGGCCACCGTTCATGCAGAGGAAGATGACGCGCTTGGCGCGGGCCGCGAAGTGGGGCGTCCTTGGCGACAGGCCGCCGGTGCTGGCGTTGGTTTCCTTAGCCGCGGCTTCGTGCGCGAGGCTGGCGAACGCGAGGTAGCCAAAGCCAGAGGCAAGCGATTGGAGCGTTTGGCGGCGGGAAAAGATTGGCATGACTGGCGGCTCTCAATCGAGATTGCGGAACTCAGCGGTAGCGAACAGGCTTTGGCAGAAGGCGGCGAGGGATTTTTCTGGTTCGACCTTGGCGGCGAGGAATTCGGCGGCGATTTTGGCTTCTTCTGCGTCTGGCGGCCGGCTGAGGCAGAGCAAGAACGCGTGGTGGATGCGTTGTTCGTTGTCGGGTGTGTCGCGCATGAGGCGCTGGGCTAAAGTTTTTGCACGGGCTTGGACGAACGGGCCGTTCATCAAGTAGAGGGCCTGAACGGGAACATTGGTCGTCTCGCGGTCGCCGGTGACGAGGCTGGGCTCGGCGAAATCGAACAGGTCGAGCACATCGGGCAATCGATCGCGGAGGACAGGGAGATAGACGGAGCGGTGGAGCGAGCCATCCAGGTCGGCGGGGAGGCTGGCATCAAGGCCGATCAGCGAAATTGGCCGGTCGCCGATTTTTTTGGCGACGAGCGAGCCAGCGGGGCGCGTTTCGTCGAGTTCTCCGCTGGCGGCGAGCATGGTGTCGCGGATGGATTCCGCATCGATGCGGCGTTTGCTGGCCCGCCAGAGAAGGCGGTTGTCGGGATCGATCTGGAAAGCCGCTTCTTGATAGGTGGAAGCCTGGCGGTAGGTGCGGGAAAGGACGATTTCGCGAACCAGTTTTTTCACGGACCAGCTATCCTGCACAAAGTGGACGGCTAAAGTATCGAGCAGTTCAGGATGGCTGGGAGGCTCGCCGGTGACGCCGAAATTATCGACCGTTCGCACGAGACCGGCACCGAACAGATGCCGCCACACGCGGTTGACGACGACGCGGGCTGTTAACGGATGGTCGGGATGGGTCAGCCAGCGGGCAAACTCCAACCGGCCGCTGCGATTGGCTGGCACGGCTGGTGAATCGGCGAGTTCAACGACGCGTGGAAAGCCCCGGGAAACAGTCTTGCCAGGTCGGCCAATCTCGCCGCGTTCCAAGAGGGGCGCGTCGATGACTTTGTCGCGGTCGAGCACGCCCATCGCCAGCGGCAGGGCCTGGCCGTTTTCATCGACCTTGTCGAGCTGTCCTTTGATGCCGCCAGAGGTCCAGAAAATCCGCAGCACTTCGCGAAGTGATTCGGGTTTCTCGGCTTGGAGTGCTGCGAGTTGAGTCTTCAACTCCTCGACTTTTTTTGAAGGCAACGACGCATGCAGGATTGCCGAGCCGGCATCACGCGGCAGCACTAGTGGATCGCCGCCGACACGGTTCGCTGGAGACACATGCGTCCCAAAAAAAGTTTTCGTGCTCGCAAAGATACCCGCGAGGGCGTAGTAGTCGTCCATCGAGTACGGATCAAACTTGTGGTTGTGGCAGCGGGCGCACGCGACGGAGCTGGCGGTTACCGCCTTGGTCACGGCGTCGATTTGCTCGTCCACCACGTCGGCGAAGAACTGAAGTTGGTTTCCTTCGTCGAGATTTTTTGGACCCACGGCGAGAAAGCCAGTGGCGATGAGCAGGCGGGCCCGCTCGGTGTCGCTGTCGAAGGGGAGGAGATCGCCGGCGATCTGCTCGACAACAAACCGATCGAAGGGAATGTCGGCGTGTACCGCGTCGAAGACATAGTCGCGATAGCGCCAGGCCTCGGGAAAAGAAATGTTGGCTTCCTTACCGCTCGATTCGGCAAAGCGGGCCACGTCGAGCCAATGCCGGCCCCAGCGTTCGCCAAACTGTTTGGAGGCCAGCAGAGAGTCAGCTTCTGCTTCGATTGCCGTGTCGAGTCCTTGCTTTTCGATACGACTGGAAAACGTCGCGAGTGCCTCGGGCGACGGGGGCAAACCAACCAGATCGAAGTGCAATCGCCGGAGCAAGGCAGCGGGCTCGGCATCAGCCGATGGTTTCAAATTGGCTGCTGCGAGTTTGGCCAAGATGAAATGGTCGAGCTCGCGCTTTTGCCAGGCGAGATTGTTCGTTGCCGGCGGTGGATGCAGTCGCGGCTTTTGCAGGGACCAAAAACGGCGAGCCGATTTGAGATCAATCGCTGGCTTGATGGTTGTGGTTACGTTGCTGGTTCGCGGGTCGGGCGCGCCCATTTCAATCCAAGCGCGAAAGTCGGCCAGGGCCGAATCGGGCAACCGGTCCTTCTTAGGCGGCATTTTTAAGTCGTCGTCGGTGTGGGCGATGGCCGCGAGCAGAATGCTGGACTTGGGATCACGAGGTACGACAGCCGGGCCACGGTCGCCACCGGCCCGCATTCGCTCTCGCGAATCCAGCAGCAGTCCGCTTTCAGCCTTGCCCGCGGCCGTCGAGTGGCAGGCGTAGCATTGCTGGGCCAGAATCGGGCGGATTTTTGACTCGAAGAATTCGATGCCTTTGGCGTCGTCCGGCTTGGCAGCATCATCAGCGCCGCTGCTGCTTGTGATCAGCAATGGCAACGTCAACGCGAGACTAGCTAGACCATTTCGTTGCATGATTCGCCGCCACCTTAGTTTTCACACGGCCCGGCACTGCCAAGCCTTTGCCATACGTTTAGGATATGGGGCCACGGAACCAACGTAAATCTCACTTCTTGATCGAACTCAAATTGTACGAGCCAGAAAATGAACCGCTGATTTCACGAATTGACGCGGATGAGGCAAGTGAAGAAGCCATAAAGTAAAGGGTGACTGACGGATTTCCTCATTATCCGTGTAATCAGCGTCATCCGCAGTTGCTCCCTTCTGTCCGACTTACCTATCGAAATCGAACATTCCTCCGACGGACTCAACTTGTCATGAAAACGACTGCTGCCTTCGTTCATTGCTTGCTAGTGTTGCTTGAGTTTCTCGTTGCGATTGGATTGGCGTCAACACCTCCTGTCTGGGCACAAGCTGCGGCATCTGCTCCCAAGGAATTTGATTTGGATGCCATCGATGCTTATGTCGGCTCGTACGTGCGCGAGAAGGGGCTGGTGGGATTGTCGGTGGCGATCATGCGGGATGGCGAGATCGTGTTTGCCAAGGGCTATGGCCAGCGGTCGCTGGAGGAACAATTTCCTGTTGAGGCGAATACGATTTTTGCCATCGGCTCGATCTCGAAGCAGTTCACGTGTGCCTGCGTGTTGCTCTTGGCCGAGGAGGGAAAGCTCTCCGTTAGTGATAAGGTCAGCAAATACTATCCGCACCTGACGCGGGCGGGCGATATTACACTGCTCGATCTGATGAATCACACGTCGGGTTACCCGGATTATTATCCGCTCGATTTTGTCGATCGACGGATGCTGAAGCCGATTTCGCTGGAAGGATTGCTGCGCGACTATGCGGGCGGTAAGCTCGATTTCGAGCCGGGGAGCCGCTACTCGTATAGCAATACGGGCTACATCTTGCTGGGTGGTGTCGTCGAAAAGGTGAGCGGCGAGAAGTTCGGCGATTATTTGACGCAGAGAATTCTGAAGCCGTTAAAGCTCGAACATTCGAAATTCGGGACGAGTGAAGGGCTGGCCAGTCCCGGTCGCGGATACAACGGTTTCGCCCTCAGCGCGGCGGAGCGGGCGATTCCTGAAGCCAGTGGATGGATCGAGGCGGCGGGTGGCCTGTGGGCCTCAGCTTCCGACCTGTTGCGGTGGAATCTAGCACTGAACAGTGGCAAGGTGCTGAAGCCCGCGTCGTATGAGTTAATGATCGCGCCGCGCAAGCTGACCACCGGAAAATTCTCAAACTACGGCTGCGGGCTGCGAACGGACATTCAAAATGGCGAACTGGTTTTGCAGCATGGCGGCGGCGTGAGCGGTTTTGTGTCGTTCAACGGGGCGGTTCCGCGGGCGAAGGCGGGGCTCGTTGTGCTTTCCAACACCGAGCACATCTCGGCCTCGCCGGTGCGGACCGAACTGTTTGAGCTATTGCTGAGTGATATTGCCAAGCAGGGTGCGCCGGCGGTGCCACAGGTTTCCGGGCCCACCGCCAAGGAGGTCGTCATCAAATTCTTCCAGCAGATGCAGGCGGGAGCCGTCGATCGTTCGCAGTTTGGCGAAGAGTTTAATTTCTTCCTGAGCGACGAGCTAGTGAAGTCGGCCGCGCCGCGGCTAAAGGCTTTGGGCGAACCGGAAAAAGTCGAAGCTGATCTGCCCGCCGAGCGCGGGGGAATGGAAGTCACTCGCGTGAAACTGGTTTTCAAAAACACCACGCTACGGGCTTCGCTGTATCGCAAGCCAGACGGCAAAATCGAGCAGTTGTTGTTTTATGGAGAATGACCCGACAAGAGTCCAAAAGGCGATCAAAATTGGCTAGAATCGCTGGCATGATCCGTTGCCCAATTTGCGAAAAGCAGTTTGACCCCGCCACCAGCGAGGCCATGCCCTTCTGTAGCCGCCGCTGCCAGCAGATCGACCTCGGCCGCTGGCTCCGCGAGGTCTATTCCGTCCCCGTCCAACGCAACCTCGAGGACGAAGAGCCACCCGACCAACCTGAAGCTGGAACTCACCAATGACAGACTCCTTGGGCCACATTCGCCGCATCGCTTGGCGGGAAATCTTTCCCTGGCTCATCCTCCTCCGAACTTTTCGCATCGCCATCTCGCCGGCGCTGCTGGCGCTAGCAACTGTCGCCACGCTGCTCAGCCCACTCGGCTGGCAGTTCGCCGGCCGCTTGTTCCTTTCCACCGAGCTGCGCGACGCCAAACTCGCTGCACCGCATCTTGCCGCCGAACTGTCCCCTGCCGTGCTATCGTGGGTTCCCGCCGGTGCCAACAATGTATTGCTAAAAGCCTATCTAGAGTTCACCCAACCCCTGGCTCGCTTGTTTCGTTTGGAATTGTCGCTTTCCGAAGCCGCTTACTACGCCTTCGGCTTCTGCTGGCTGATGGCCATTTGGTCCTTGCCTGGTGCCGTCATCACTCGCCGAGCCGTCGTGGAGTTGGCCACCGACGAACCACCCGGAATTCGCGCTTCCTTGTCGTACGCGCTCAAAAAGTACCTGTGGTACCTGCTCACGCCCTTTTATCCGCTGCTGGGAATCGTGGGACTTGCCTTGCCAATCGCTCTCCTGGGGTGGATCGTCTGGCTTCTACCCGGCCTCGGTGTTGCCCTCGCCGGCGTGACCTGGATCTTGGTTGCGATAGCAGGCGTCGCGGCCATGTGGCTGATTGGCGGGTTCATTCTCGGCTGGCCGCTGATGTGGCCCACGGTCAGCGCCGAGCGCGACGGCGACCCCTTTGAAGCGTTTAGTCGTTCCTATGCCTACGTCTATGGCAAGCCGCTGCACTATTTCTTCTATTTCCTCGTCGCCGCCCTATTCGGTGCCCTCTGCTTCACCATAGTCGCGGTCGCGGCCACCATCGTTCGCGAATTCGGTTTTTGGGCCCTCAGTTGGGGCTCAGGCGGGCTCGCCGCCGCCGAGTTGCGTGCTCATGCGGCCGATGTCTCGTTCGGCAAATTCTACTCATCCGAACTGGGTACTCTCTGGACCTTCGGCGCAACCCTCGTCGGCCTCGTCCTCGGCCTCATCAACGCCGTCGTCTCCGCCTTTTGCTTCAGCTACTTCTTCTGCGCCGCCTCCGCCATCTACCTGCTGCTTCGTCACGACGTCGATGAGAAAGAAATGGACGAAGTCTTCATCGAACCACAACCAACTACTGCGTTGCCTCTCGCAACAGTTGCTGGTAGCTCTGATTGAACTGATTTCTCGTCAGCACCTGATCGCACCCAGCCTCATTCGCATCCGCCAGCGCTGCGTGATCGACATGCGCCCCATACGCGATCACTTTCGCCTGCGGCGCGCTTGCTCGCACCGCCTGCACCACCGACGGCACATTCAATTGCTCCAGAGACATATCGATGATCACTAGCCCACAATCGGCCGTCAGCTTCCCCGGCAGCGACACCGCATTCACCGCCAGCGCCATCCCCACGCCACATTCCTTCGCCGCCGCCCCCACGCGACTCGAAAACATCAAATCCGACGTCAAAAAAACAACCTTCGCCATATGCAAATGACCAATGACAAATGACTAGTGACAACTATGCTGCCTCACTCGGCACATCCCCCTGCGTATCCAATTCCTTCAGCTCCTCCAGCCACAACCGAATGTCATTGTCGTACTCACTCGATAAATCGCCGATGACCAATTGCCGGTGGAAACCCGCCGCCCC
>JANNTN010000377.1:0-2882 GCA_031394445.1 Anatilimnocola sp. | reverse complement strand
GGCGGCTTGGTTGTCTTTATAAAGTGTGGTTTGGGGGGTGGTGGGGGGTAGTTTGGGGGGCTACTCTGCTTGGTGGGGTTTTTTTTTTTGTGTGGAGGGGGGGGGGCACGGTTCCCGGGGTCGGGGTCCGGGGTACAGGGAGGAGGGGGCGGCTGAGGTGCCCCTCGCTTGCGCGTCGGGCTTGTGTGCTGAACCCTGAACCCTGACTCCTGAACCCTCGCCGCGAAGTTCGGCCATCAACGATGGCAGGGCGTCGAGGTCGTCGAGTTTGCAGAGGCGGACGAGGGCGAGTTCGACGAGGGTGCGGACGTGTGTGCTTTGGCGGAGGCGGGTGAGGGTTTGGTCGAGGATTTGGGCCATTGCCAGCAGTGTTTCGAGGCCGATTTGTTGGCCCAGCGTTTGGACTTGCTGGTATTCGGCGGCGGAAACGTGGAGGAGCAGATCGGGCTGGCAGCCGACGAGGGCGGCGAGGCAGTCGCGGAAGTAGCCGAGGAGTTGCTCAGTGAAGGCACCGAGATCGACCCCTTCGGTGACGGCAGTTTCGACTTCCCGCAGGGCGGCGGCGGCGTCGCGGCGGGCGATGCAATTGGCTAGCGAGGCGAGGCGCGAGGAATGGGCCGTGCCAAGGAGCGAATGCACGTCGCTGAGGGTGATTTTTTCGCCGCCGAAGGAGAGGAGTTGCTCGAGGAGCGATTGACTATCGCGCATCGAGCCGGCGGCGCGTCGGGCGATGATTTGCAGGGCTTCGGGCTCGGCAGCGACCCCTTCGCTCGTGCAGATGTGTGCCAGGCGATCGATGATCGACTTCATTTCGATCGGCGCGAAATCGAAGCGCTGGCAACGCGAGAGAACCGTGATCGGGATTTTGTCTGCTTCGGTCGTGCAGAAGATGAATTTTACATGCTCGGGCGGCTCCTCCAACGTTTTGAGGAGGGCGTTGAACGCCTGGTTCGTCAGCATGTGAACTTCGTCGATGATGTAAATCTTGAAGCGGGTCCGGCTGGGACGGACGTTCACATTGCTGCGGAGCTGGCGAATTTCGTCGATACCGCGGTTGCTGGCACCGTCGATTTCTAAGCAATCGATATCACTGCCGCTGGCGATGCCCTGGCAGATGTCGCACTCGCCGCACGGCGAAGTGGTTGGGCCGTTCACGCAGTTGAGCGCTTTGGCGAAGATGCGAGCGGTGGAGGTTTTGCCGACGCCGCGAGCACCGGTGAAGAGATAGGCGTGGCCAACGCGGTTGGTGTTGATCGCGTTGGCGAGGGCCTGCGAAACCTGGCCCTGGCCGATGAGCTGGCTGAAATCTTGGGGGCGATAGCGGCGGGCTACGACGACGTATTGGGAGTCGCGCGGAGATTCGTCGTGCGTTGCCGAGTCGTCGTGCTTTGCCATTGGGACAAGATATCCCGAGGCTCTGCCTCGTGCGATAGGCGGCGAGGCGGGAGTCTCGCGTTAGTGGGTGCCCTGGCAGGAGCCTGGGAACCAGAGACTTGGCCGGCTGGAAGCCCGCCCCACGGGACTGCTAAAAAGAGGCCCCCGCACAAGAGTACCCCGCTTATGGCTGCTCCGGTTAAGGCCTGACCAGGTTCACGGCTCCCCCTCGCGAGGGCCACTTTTTAGCAGTGCTTTCTAGGAGTCAGTTGTCATTTGTTGGTCGTCATTTGTCAATGCGGCCAAATGGGAGGAAAATGACGAAGCCTGAATGACCAATAGTTGGTGCGCGGGGCATTGGTTATTCTGCCGCCGGTGGTTCCTCAAAAAGATGGAGGGTGACGGTGCGGAGGCGGCCGTCGCGTTCAACGAGCATTTCGAGGGGGGTGGTGGCGGTGGTGAGCAGGGCGAGGAGCTCGTCTTGGTTTTTGAAGGTGCGACCGCCGACGGAGTAGATGCGGTCGGCGAGCTTGAGGCCAGCGGCGTGGGCAGCAGAGCCGTAGATGACTTGCGTGACGATGGCGGTGCCGGGTTCGCCGTCGTCGAGTCGCCAGGTGATGCCGACGCGAATTGGGTCGCCTAGTGGCGTGACTTTGAAGAGTTGCGGTGTTTCCGTACCAGGCCGCTCGACGAGGAAGGTTGTTTCGCCGGCGGCGGCGAGCATGTGTAGGCGAAAGCGGGCATCGTCACGAATTGGCTGGCCTTGGAATTCCAGCAATCGGTCACCGGGGCGCAAGCCCGATTTTGCCGCCGGGGAGCCGGGCGTCAAGGCGGTGACGATGAATTTGGGTTCGTCGCTTGGCTCGATCGTGAAAGGGAGGCCGTAGCGTGCGGGGAGCGGGGCGACGGGTTGTTCGAGCGAAGCGGGTGACAAACTGGAATCGTTGCGGGCGGCTTCACGAAATGCTGGAACTTGCTGTTCATCGGCCACACGCATGGCAAACTCGAACATCATTTTCGTGATGGTGGCGAGCCCGTCGTGATTGATGAGATGGGCGTCGTCGCTGGGGCGGTGATATTCGCCGTGCAGACCGGTGTGGAACATCATGTAGGGGATGCGACGTTCGTAAAACGGCCAGTGATCGCTGTCCGGTTTGAGCTTCCAATCGAAAAGAATTGTGGTGGGGCCGGGACCATTCGCTTCGCTGACCAGTCGGCGCAGGCCGGGGGCGGTGCGGGAGCCGAGGATTTCCATTTGGCCGTTTTTCAGGCGGCCGATCATGTCGGTGTTGATGTTGAGAACGACTCGGGAGAGCGGGATGGTTGGATGAGCGACCCAATGCCGTGAGCCGTGCAGGCCGCCTTCTTCGCCATCCCAACAGGCGAAGAGTATGGAGCGGCGCGGCGGCGTGGGGAGGCGTTTGACGGCGTCGAGCAATTCCAGCAGGCTGGCGACGCCGCTGGCGTTGTCGTCGGCTCCGTTGTGGATGTAGCCGGTGGGGCCGTAG
>JANNTN010000350.1:0-4794 GCA_031394445.1 Anatilimnocola sp. | reverse complement strand
GCGACCGATGGCCATCCGGGCGATTTCGGCCGACAAATGGATCGCCGCAGCCACGCTGGACCGCCTGAATCATTTGCCAGGCGCGACGCAGCCGACCTGGCTGGAGTTTTTGTATTACGAACGCACTCTGCTCGCGGCGGGGGTTCTGGTCGGGCTTTGTATCTACGCGACGCTCTCTTCGCCCAAGCTAAAAGCGATTGACCCCGCGGATATATCGCCAGCGATGGCGGCCCAATAGCGGCTGCGATCAGCAGCGTGCGGAGGCGGAAACGCATCGTCTCATCATATCCGCCCGCCAAATCGCCCCGCCACGGCAAGTCGTGAATCTGGCGACGGTAGCGATCGCGGTCGAGGGGACGCCCGATCACGTCGAGCAGTTGAGTCACGCGCAGCCCGGTCTCCAAGACGGCATACTTATCGCTTGCCATGTCGTCCAGCGTGGCGAGCAGCCGCTGCTCCAAGAAATCGCGCTCTGGCGGCGACAGGTCATTGTTGAGTGCCGCCGCGCGGATCACCCAGTCGTATTGTTCCAGGCTGGTGATGCTCTGCGGCTCCATGCCGAGTGATCGGTTGGCGACTAAAGTACGCCCCATTTCGGCATATTCTTTCAATTGGCCAATCTCCCCGGTCTTGAGCAGCCCCACTCGCATCGCGCTCGACAGAACGAAGCGGTTCTGCTCGCCGGCGATTTCTTCGGCCAGCAATCGCCGCGGCTTGGTAAGATCGGGATCGAGCTTGGCTTGAATCGCCCAGTACGCCACGATTTCCCAGTTATGCCAACTGGAGTTGCTGAAAGGAGCCTTGGAGAACGATTCCACATAGTGCTTGATCCGCGCAGGCGTGGCCGGCCACAGATAGGGATTCAAATACCACGCCATCAGCGGCATTAGGATCACGACCATGAAGCCAGCCGCCAGCCGCCCGCTAAAGGCCGCGTTCCGCCGGGCAACCTCCGAATTGTGAGAACTCAGAAATTGCAAACCGGCGACATTGATGGGGAGCAAAATCAACACGCCCGCGAAGAAGATGGCGCTAATCATCATTTGATCGACAAAGTGAATCTCCCGATTGCCGATGCCAGTAAATGAGCTGGCTTGAGCCAGGAACATCAGGCCCATCATGCAGGTCCGGCCGATGACCGCGCGACTGCCCAGCCCCGTTTTCGCCAGCGAGCTGAGCACAAACAGCAACAGCCCAAACGAAAGGAGATAGAACAGAAACAACAGTGAACTTGCGCCATAGAGCGCCAAGCCCATCGTTACGGCAAACACGCCCCAGGCGGCCCATTTATGCCGCCGCCACCAATCGCGAATCGCCGCTTGTGCCGCCTGTTGATCGCTCAGTGCCGCGCCGCTAGTGCCTTGAATGCTGCGGATTCTCGACATGCTGAAGATCGTCGCGCCGAAAAGCACGAACAGGCTGATCGCCGGAAAGGCCAAATAGCCGAGCAGCTTGTAGGCTCCGCCAGCCGGGGTCAGCTTGGCCGCGGCAGCCGTGCCTTTGCAGCCAGCCAGGACTTCCAGCGGCAGAAAGGCCGCGGCGCTTCTTAGGAAAGGAGAAAGGCGCGCCAGGGGCTCCTCCGCACGCTGTGTTTGGGCGGCTTTCAGTCGCTCGCGCACCGCGGCTTCAAACGTGTCGGGATCGACGCGGTAGGGACGCAGCGCGGCGCGCAGGTCGTCTTCGGGAACCAGGTTCACAGGCATAGCAACATCCTTCCAATCTGCGTGGCCGCGGGCTTTTTTTCGAGCAGACGGCGGAGAGTTTTACGGGCCTGATACAGCCGCCCTTCCACCGTCTTGGCCGAGACCGCCAGCAGCGTCGCGACCTCGTTTACGCTGGTTTCTTCGAGATAGTGCATCAACACCACTTGGCGCTGCTTTGCGGGTAGTCGCTCGATGGCTTGCTGCAAGGCTTCCAGATGTTCGGCGGTTTCGGGATCCGACGCGACGGCCGCCTGCTCCAGCATCGACGTGTCGAGCGCAACGATGCGTATCCGACGACGCCAACGACTCCGAGCCCAATTGCGGTACCGATTGAGCGCCACGCCGCGTAACCAGCGGCCAAAAACTTCCGACTCCTTCCAGTCACCGCAGCATGATTCTCGCTGTAACCAAGCTTCGGAAAAGCTGTCCTGCGCGATTTCGATCGCATCCCCCCACGGGGCTCCCCACGAGGCAATGAGCCCAATGAGTGGCCCGCGGTAGGCGTTGACGAACGCGGTTAGTTCCATGTTGATCCTTCCTCAACCCTGTAGTGTCCGTAGCCCCACCAGATCACACAAGATTCTCGAAAGATCGTTTAGAACTAAGCTCGGTCGGGCCTTTTTGGCGAAAAACAAGGCGAATACGAACCAACTCCGAGGAATACAAGGCTTCAGGGTGTCGCGCCTCCTCCGCTCGCTGCTGATCGCGGCAATCCAGGCCAAATGCGGGCCGAGCCCGCATTTTGGAGAATTCGATTGAACGGGTCGGAGCAAGGAGAATAGCGGCAGCCGAATTGGCGTATCGCACTGAACAGTACGTTGCCGCCTCGCTGGCCCTGTTTGCTTCTGTGGCCCTGCTGTTCTGGTTTATCCTGCGGCTGATGATGTCAATGCGCCGCGACTAGGGAAGCTTGGGCGTGACGCCGTGTACGACTATTTCTGAAACGCGGCTTTCAGGTTGGAGGCGGCGCGCCGCAACTTGGCGGACGTTTTGGCCACGATTTCATGATGCAGAACATCCGTGACCAGCGGAATGATGTCGCTATTGTTTTCGGTGGCCACGAAGAAAAAACAGTACAGCATTTCGTCCGTCGTGGTTTCACCCCAGGCAACATGCTTGGACGGCGAACTGGGATTGGCGGGATTGTCGGACGAATTATCGTACACCGCCTCCACGTCGAGTTGCGTCCCCTTGGGCAGTTTGAACGGCCGAGCGAACCGATAGTCATCCTGCGAGTTGAAATTCCACTGCGGGATGTGGATAAGCGAACGCTGCGTACCGTCGGGCAGGATGGCAGTGGCTTGCAGCTCGCGCCCCAGTAGGTGCATGTGCGGCACGACGCCCAGCAGCAGCACTTCCTTGGGCAGCGTGTACGACGCCGTCAGGCGGTAGTTCTTCTCTCCTGGCGGAATATCGTGGTTGAAAGAAGCGGCCCATACATCCACGGCGACATTCTTTGGCTTATCGACGAAATACACGCCGACCTTGGACCGGTCGATCTCGCGTTTCCCTGTGGGATGATAGTGAATCTGCATTACGAGATCCGAGCCTTTTTGGAGATATCGTCCCAGTCCATTGGGCAGGCGGCGCGGGGTCTTGCCGGGTGACCAGCCACCGATCGAACCAGTGGGCATGAAGCCGGGATTGCCGAAGCTGGCGTAGCCCGGCTCGGGAGTTTTTTCATCGAGCATGCGGCCAGCGTGATTCAGGTCGAGGAACAGCAGCGAATGATGGACGACGCGCGGGTTGCCGGGAATGAAGTCAACGACCGCCACGAGCTTGTCTTCGGGAACTTCGATAGGAATGACGAAGTTCTGGAAGATATCAGGTCCGTCTGAGCGAACTTCAAAATCGGATTGCATTTCCAGCACGAGATCTGGCTTTCCCAGACGCCATCCCGACGGAAACTTCGGGACGGTTGGTAGGTCTGCTGCGTTGCCTTCAGCCCGTTCTCCGTCGGCCCAAGCTTTCAAAATCTCGATTTGCCGATCCGTCAATGTCCGTTGCCCCTCGAATTCACCGTGCGTTTCGGCAGCCTTCCACGGCGGCATTAACCGTTGGTCCACGACGCGAGCGATCTGCTTAGTGCGCTTGGCTGCGTCTTGATAACTGGTAAGCGGGAACGGTCCGACCTCGCCCTCGCGATGGCAGATTACGCAGTTCGCAAACAGAATCGGGGCCACATCGCGTGTGTAGGTCAGCGGCGCATCAACGGCCCTTGTGGCTGGCAGAGTTTCCAATAGACAGCCGACCGGTTCCGTCCGGGCCTTAACGACAGGTCGCCCTTGGACAACTGCGGCCACAGCGTCGGCCAGATTGTTCTCGGTAGTTTCAGAACGACGTCGCCCCAGTTCTGGATAGGTATCGTCGATGCGTCCGTGATAAGCCACTCGCCCCTCGGAATCCAGTACGAAAGCTTCCGGAACATGGGTGGGCTTGAACCGCCGCGCTAGTTCGCCGTCGCGATCTACGAGTACAGGAAAGCGAAACTCGTATTCCTTCGCGGATTTCGCCACATCGGCCGGGGTCAGGGTGGCATCTGCCCAGATGGCGTAGAGCATCACTTGACCACTCTCTCGGTCCCAACCGCTCCTCAGGCGGTTCAGCAGCGGTATGTAGCTTGTCGAGATCGGACACTCTCCCGTGAGAAACACGAAGACGCGGGCCGCTTCGCGGACCTGTGGCTGAAGGGAGTGGATGTTGCCCGCTACGTCCAACAATATGATCGTTTGATCGACGGGCCGATTTGCCTCGCGTTCGGTTCCTCCGGCCACCGGCAGCGCCAAACAAAAGGCTGCCATCGCCGGCAGAGTGGCGATTCCCTGGCGAATGTTCATTTCATTGCTTTCTTGAAAAACGGCGGCGGTCAAGGACCAGCCGAATTGCGTCTCTTGGCGCGCTACACCACTTAGCTTGTTACGAATGCCATTCGACCATAATCACGCAGGTGCGAAAATCCCGAAGCAGGTGATCGTAAATTGCCTCGTGTGTCACGAAGGCGAGTGGACTGACCTGCGTCCAATACCCAAAGAGGTTTTCCATCCCCTCGATCGTGCATTACCCATACTGCCCGCCATGCATGTAACGCGTC
>JANNTN010000319.1:0-4584 GCA_031394445.1 Anatilimnocola sp. | reverse complement strand
GCTTGTCCCTCACGGCGTGAGAGGACTACTTTGTCGGGGACAGTTTGGGCGGCGAGTTGTTCGGCTTGGAGGATGAGTTGTTCGAAGTGGGCGAGGTCGGGGGGAAGTTCGACGGTGGTTGCGGGGGAAAGGTGCATTTCGCGTTGCTCATGCACCCTACGGGGGTCGGTGGGGGCGTCGGTCTCATGGGTGGCTTCGAGGGCGTCGGCGATGAGGCCGTCGAGGAGCGTGCCGACGACGCCGAGGCGGGCTTGGGCGGTGGTGAGGCGGATGCGGAGGTTGGCGTATTTGGTCTCGCGGGTTTTGGTCCAAAGCTCGGTGGTTTCTTCGAGTTGGTAGCGGAAGCGATCAGCCGCGATTTGCCGGGCGAGGTGGGTTTCTTGCTCTTTGGCGATGTCGGCCTGCGGCGGGAGGGTTTGGGCGAGCCACTGGACGACGCGGCGGACGATCTGGCGGACGCGTGTTTGGGAGATGTGGTGCGTAGCGGCCTGGGCGTAGGTGGAAGTGCCGGCGACGTGGACGGCTTCGTAGATTTGGAAGTCGCGATCGGTGGGAGGGAGGTCATTTGTCATTTGTCATTGGTCACTTGTCAGAAGGGGGAATAGTAACATTTGTACAGTTATTGGTAGGTTGTACCGAAATGGGGCTGCGTGTCAATGAAAAAATGTTCAGTACGCGAGGATTTGGGCGTGGGCCAAAATGCGTGGGTATCTGAGGCGAAGGTGGCAGGGGCGTTCGGTATCCTGCTACCACAAGCGCGAATGTCGAAAGCACATTCAGCATGGTAAAAAGGAAGTTCGGCGACTCGGTGCGAAGCAAGGGCGACTTGGCGATGTCGAATGAGGTTCTCGCCAAGCTGCTTTGCCACAATCTTTGTTGCCTGATTTCGGCGATGTACGAAATGGGTGTGAATCCGGTGTTTTGGGTGGATCAGGTACAGGCGAGCTAATGGACCAGAAGCCTCACGAATCGCCGCAGAATTCCAGGGGCGTATTGCCTACGCCGAAAGATGAGGCCTTTAACACAGGGTGCTGGACCCTTGCCAGGTCCATTGGCGTTGTGTTCTTCTCAGGCGTTGCCTCGCAAGTGCTTAGAACCCCATTCGGGGATTGGATTCAGATTCCCGCTGTGGCCGTTCTAATCCCCATCGGCCTAGCCTACGTGTGGTACTCGCATTTCGTGGTCATGGCAGAGCAAAAGACCCGGCAGCGATTAAATGTGCAGAATGATGACTTGCACAAATAATCGGTCAGAAAACGACTTATTTGTGCAATGCCAGCTTGTATGTGTACATTTGTTTCATTACCCTGCGGTCGTGAGCCGATACAGCAAGTACACGGCGGAGCGATCGTATGGACCTGCGTTATCTCTATGTGGATATGAATTCGTATTTCGCGTCGGTCGAGCAGCAGTTGCGGCCGGAGCTGCGAAAGCGGCCGGTGGCGGTGGTGCCGGTGCTGGCGGAGACGACTTGCTGCATTGCGGCGAGTTATGAGGCGAAGGCGTGTGGCGTGAAAACGGGGACGGGGGTGGCCGAGGCGCGGCAACTGTGCCCGGAAATTCGGTTTGTGGAGGCGCGGCCGCGGGAATATATCGAGATGCACCATCGCATCGTGGCGGCGGTCGAGTCGTGCGTGCCGGTGCTGGGGGTGAAGTCGATCGACGAGATGATCTGCCGGCTGGCGCGCGAGCATCGACAGCCGGAAGGCGGGAGGCGGCTGGCCGAGGAAATAAAGAGGGCGATTCGGCGGGGAGCGGGAGAGCACGTGCGTTGCTCGATTGGGCTGGCTCCGAATCGCACGCTGGCGAAGATGGCGTCCGACATGCAGAAGCCGGACGGGCTGACGGTGATTCGCGCGGCGGAACTGCCAGGACGGTTGTTTGAGCTGCAACTGCGCGATTTTCCCGGGATCGGTCCGCGGATGGAGCAACGGCTGCTCGGTTGGGGAATCACGACGGTGGAGCAATATTGCCGGCTATCGATCGAGCGGTTGTCGAAAATTTGGGCGAGCAAATTGGGCGGGCAGCTTTGGTGGGGCATTGTGCGGGGCGAAGATAACAGCGAGCCGCCGACGCGGCGGCGGACGGTGGGGCATTCGCGGGTGCTGGCGCCCGATTCGCGGCACGAGGGGGCCGCGCGGAGTATTTTGTTGCGGTTGACGGAGAAGGCCGCGGCCCGCTTGCGGCACATTGGGTATTGGGCCGGTTCGCTCGATGTGAGCTTGCAGTTCATGGGGAGCGGCTGGTGGGGGGAGAGCCGGCGAATTGGCCTGTGCCAGGATACGGCCACGCTCCTGGATGTCGCCGCGGAGATTTGGGAGCGGAAGCCACCGGGCCGGCTGCTGAAGGTGGGAATGGTATTGAGCCATTTGGTGGCTCAGAACAACGTCACGCCGCCGCTGTGGGAAATGCAGCGAAAGATGACGGCGCTATCGCATGTGATGGATCAAGCGAACCAGCAGTGGGGGAGCCACACGCTGTATCTGGCACCGCTGCACGGCACCGAACGGGAGGCACCGACGCGGATTGCGTTTACGAATATTCCGGATTTGGATTTGGCGGATGCGTGAGGGGAACTTATGTCGAGATAGAACAAGAAATCTATCCTCAGGCTACCGCCGCTTGGTATCATTGGTGTAATGAAGGTTAGCAAGGTACTGAAACTGCTGCGCATAGACGGTTTGTACCGCGTGACAAGCAGTGGTGGCCATCGCCAGTTCAAGCATCCCACGAAACCAGGACGCGTAACGGTCTCGGGAAAGCCGAGCGATGAACTGCCGCGAGGGACGCTCAACAGCGTGCTCAAGCAAGCCGGGTTGAAGGAGTAACATATCTATGAATCGCTATGCGATCGTCGTTGAAAAAGCCAAATCAAATTATGCGGCTTACGTTCCCGACCTTCCCGGCTGCGTGGCAACCGGGAAGACCGTGAAGGAGACGGAACGGCGCATTCAAGAAGCCATTGAAATTCATGTGCAAGGATTGCGCGAGGACGGGCTGCCGGTTCCCAAGCCATCGAGCGTTGTCGATTACGTGGAAATTGCGGTGTAGGCTCCTCCGTTTCAAAGACGCGGGCTAATGGAAGCAGCGATGAACCAAAAGCGAATACCCGACACCGACTCGATACAAGAGCTGGCCGAGTTTTGGGATACCCATGACATGACGGACTTCGATAGTGAACTCGAAGAGGTTAAGGGAGCAGTTTTCAGCCAGCCAAATGCGAGCAAGATCACCCTGGAATTGCAACCGAAAGAAAACAGTGCTGTTCATTCGCGGAGCGATTCACCCACTATTCGATGAAGACGGACTGGCCAGAATTTTGTTGACGGGGCAAATGGGCGCGGTAGCATGAAAGCGCGCGAGCCGATTTTGATTTTTAGAAGGGATGAGCCGGTAGATTAATCGGCATGTTTGGCAATCTGGCACTGTGTGGAATTCAATACAGCGTGAAATCCAACACAGCGTGACAGTCTGCGTCGTTGGTCTTCCTAATGGGAGTGGCGGCGTGGGCGCTGGATAGCCGAGCCTGCCGCTGGAAATTTCGTTCCTTGGTGCAGTTCCGCGGCTGAATATCCCCTGGTGGGGTCTTATCTTTCATTCGCGAGATCCGTGCCGGCCAGTAGCCCGCTATGGTCGATCGTTCGATTTGCCGTGAGAGGGCCAGGGAGGTTGTATGACGGTCGTTACTTTGACGGGGACCATCACGGTCAACGCGGCTTTCTTGCAGGAGATCAAGGAGGTCAATCACGAGTTGTGGGACTCGCTGCGGCAGCTTCGCCATCGGTGTCAGCGGCCGATTGCTCCGGGTCATGGCCGACAATTGATCGACAAGCTGTGCGAGTTGCGGGATCAGTTGGCGCTGCATTTTTCGCTGGAAGAGGCCTACGGCTATTTCGAAGACCCGATCGATGTCGCGCCGCGGCTGTGCCGGCAGGCCGAGCAGTTGCGGGGGGAGCACAAGGAGCTGTACCTCGATTTTTGCGACCTGATCGAGCGGGCGGAGCGGATGTTTTACGACGAGCAGCACGCCGCGTTGGCCTTGTGGATTGGACCGGAGTTTTTGGACCTCGACCGGCGCTTGCGGGATCATGAGGAGCGAGAGAACGAGCTGATCATGGATGCTTATGAAGGGGATATTGGGGGCGGGGATTAGTGCTAATTGCGATTAAAGAGCGCTGCGCGAACCGGCTAGCTGGCTGAGTGCCGCTCGCATGACATCTTGACGGCATAAGCGGCCATCGTGCAAGGCGGAAGCAACGAGCGCGGCGTCGAACCCGGCGTTGGATAGGGTCTGCATATCGTTGGCATTGCGAACGCCGCCGCCGCCAATGAGGCGGAGGTGCGGGTGTTGGCGGCGAAGTAGTTGGCAAAGCGGAATAGTGCGCGTGCCGCCGGCGACGCCAACGTCGGCCAGGTCGAGCAGGATCATTTGGTCGATGCCGGCTTCGATCGCCCGCTCGGCGATTTCAAAGGGTGAGAGTGACTGGCAATCGTCGATCTGGGTGAGCGGTTGGCCGGCTTGCAGGTCGAGGCTGAAGATGGGGGGAGTCGTACACAGAGACCGAATGGCGGCGAGTTCGGTGA
>JANNTN010000290.1:0-1549 GCA_031394445.1 Anatilimnocola sp. | reverse complement strand
GGCACCACTCCCTCACCCCGAGCAATTTGGGAAGCCGCCGAGCGCGCCAAGATCGAGCCGATTCAGTTGGCGACGCCGCAAGGCGTGTACAACAACAAGCCGCTGCGCTAGTTGCAACAGGAGCGCATGGCATCAACTATTTTGTGATCCGCCGCGCGGCGAAGCCGGGAATCGCCCATCGCCCTGCTCAATCTGCGACAAGATGCGGGTGACGTCGGACATGGCGGTGGATCAGCCAGTGATCGGGCGATCGATGATCGGAAACCGCCATTACGCTACCTACCCCAAGGGCAAATGTCGAGCATCGAACGCTTTCACGGTCGGCAAGGCTGGCGATTGGAGATGGCAACTGGATGAACACGGCCGCTGTGGCGAACAATCGCTAGCCGGCACGCTTTGGTTGAAAGCTATACCCGCAGCCGCAGGTTGCTAGACGCACGTGAACTTCATGGTGGCAGCGCGGGCAGCCTTTGGTCCATCGAGTCTTCGATTGCGCCTTCGGCTGGGTGGCCAAGGCAGCATTTCGTGCCTTGAGAACGACCCGGTCCGCCTGGTCAGCCCGGTTCACCGCACACTGAGGATGGATGCCTCCCTGCGAGTAGGTCGTCTGGCCGCATACGGGGCAGGTAGGGCGAACCGGTCCGAACACTTTTGGCTTCGAGAAATTCATGGACGTGCCTCCTTGATGCGGGTCGCTGTTTGCGGACCCGCCACACTTGGCCTTCGCCCACACAATTTCACTCTACGGCAACCAGAACTCAAAGCAAACGAATAGTCGCCATTGCCTCTGTTTAACGCCCGATTGCGACTGCTGGTTACGGTCACGCACGATATCAAGTGGGTTGTTGACCCGATTGCACGCGGCGACAACGACCAAGACGACCAAATTCAGGGCGTCAAACCGGTGAATCTACTGCGTGGTCATGCTTCCCTTAACTGTTAACGCAACCCGCGACCAGCCTGCTTTCGGAGAGCTTTCGCTCGACGCCAGTTGCCTTCGTCGCGTTACTCGCCGCCCTTATCAAGCCTTGCACCACGACGGATCGCCAGCTTGCCGAATTTCGCTGTGATTTGGTCGGCAACACTATCCAGTTCCTGATGACGCTCGCGATCGGGCTGGTCGAACAATTGTTGCTGATACGTACCGGAGTCATCGAGCTTGTTGACGCCGAATCCGAGCAAACGGACGGACAGATGGTTTGGGGGTAGGCGTTTCGTCAGCAGTTCGATCCCTGCCTCCAGCAACTCCTGGGTGATATTCGTCGGCTCCGCCAGCGTCAGCGATCGCGAAATTGTCTGGAAATCGGCGAACCGAACTTTCAACTCGGTCGTGCGGCCCTTGATATCTTGTTGCCGTAGGCGGCGAGCAACCTGTTCGACCAGATCCACCAACCAGGCCCGCAGCACCTCCATGTCGGAGATGTCCTCGGCAAACGTGGTCTCATTCGAGATCGACTTGGCCTCGCGGTCGGGAACCACCAGCCGGTCGTCGATGCCGTGGGCCAGACTCCAGTAATGTTCGCCAGAGGCACCAAACAGCTGGTTGACC
>JANNTN010000280.1:0-6699 GCA_031394445.1 Anatilimnocola sp. | reverse complement strand
ATCCATCGCGACATCAAGCCCAGCAACGTAATGGTCACCCTCCACGACGGCCACCCCGTCCCCAAAGTCATCGACTTCGGCGTCTCCAAAGCCACTAGCCAGCAACTCACCGAAAAAACCCTCTTCACGGCTTACGGCCAGATGATCGGCACCCCGGCTTACATGAGCCCCGAGCAAGCCGAAATGAGCGGCCTCGACATCGACACCCGCAGCGACCTCTATTCCCTCGGCGTCCTCCTCTACGAACTCCTCACCGGCACCACCCCCTTCGACGGCAAGCGCCTCCGCGAAGCCGGCTATCTCGAAATGCAGCGGATCATCCGCGAAGAAGCCCCGCCCCGCCCCAGCACCCGCGTCAGCACTTTCGGCGAAGCCCTCACCATCCTCTCCACCCAGCGCAGCACCGACCCCAAAAAGCTCGGCCAACAACTCCGCGGCGATCTCGACGTGATCGTCATGAAAGCGCTCGAAAAAGAACGCAGCCGCCGGTACGACACCCCCAACGCCTTCGCCGATGACATCCAGCGCTTCCTCAACCACGAAGCCATCGTCGCCCGCCCCGCCTCCACCGTCTATCGCCTCAAAAAATTCACAGAGCGTAACTGGGCTGCCGTCGCCGCCGGCATCGCGATTGCCGCAGCGCTCTTAGCTGGCACCAGCATCAGCACCTGGCTCGCCATTCGCGAAAGCCACGCCAGCCGCCTCGCCCAATCCGAACGTGCCAAAGCCGAAAAAAGCCTCATCGAAGCCGTCACCGCCAAAAGCGACGCCGAGCGCCAGCGCGACCGCGCCGAGAAAGCCAAAGCTGAAGAATCCAAGCAGGCACAGCTCGCCTTGGAGCAAAAGCAAGCCGCCGAAATTGCCGAACGCACCGCCGCCACCGAGCGCACCGCCGCCGTCCAAGAGCGCGACAAAGCCACTGCCGCCAGCGCGGAACTCGCGAAGCAAAAAGAGCAGCAGCGCCGCTTGCTCTACGTCGCCCAGATGAACCTCATCCAAAAGGCCTGGAGCGACGACAACGTCCCCCGCGTGCTGGAACTGCTCAACGCCAGCCGCCCTCGCCCCGGCGAAACCGACCTGCGGAGCATCGAATGGCACTACTGGCAGCGAATGCTCCATCAGGAAGAGCGGAGCTTCCGCTTGCCTGTACGATTGCCAGCCGCCAGCAGGGAAACTGGACGAACCACCAGCGGTGCTTCCGCGGAACTCACCGCCACCTCGGCATTTCTCAGTTCCGACGGCACGCGACTCGCCATAATTGTGCCGGACGATACAAGCCGTGAACGTGCCTCTGTCTTGAAGGTGTGGGATATCGCTACCAGTTCCGTCGAACCGGTTTTCTCGCGTGAGTTGCTCCGCTTACCGGCCTCCAGCGAACGCGCCGGCCCAGGGGCCGACTTCGGAGCGCGACCTGCCTCTTCGCGGCACACAATCGCGTTCCTCGATTCCCAGCGCGTCGTGCTGGCCCACTCCAGTTCTCGCACCGCAACCAACTCGCAGGATGTTATCGAACGCATACGAAACGCCACAGCAGAGGAGCGCGCAGAATTGCTCGCGGAACTCGCACGGCAACGGCAAGAATCAACCGAAACCGTGCTGCAAACATTCGACCTAACTCCTCCGCCCAACGCTGCTTCGCAGGCTCTCTCTTCTTTTAACGTACGCTCAGTCTATGTCTTCAGTACGGATGGCTCGCGCCTCGCCACTTGGACTCCCAGTGTGCCCCCAACAGAGTCTCTGCACGATCCCATCCTGATTCTCGATGGCCGAACCGGCGCTACGCTCGATCAATTCCCCAGTCCCTTTCGCCGGTTCACTCTGCGCGCCATCAGCAACAACGGCCAGCGCCTAGCCATTGCCGAAATACCACAGCGGACTTCCTTAAGCGTGGCCGGGCAGCCGACGCCTCAGCCGGCTCCTCAAGTGCTGATTCTCCACCGCGAGTCGCGCGACACCGTTACTTTGCAACCGCAGGCAACTTCCGGCAATTTGTCGCGAACTACTTTCGGGGCCAAGTGGGAATTCAGTCCCGATTCAGCACAAATCGCGGTCGCCGGCAGCCGAACAGCGCTTGCATCGGTTGGTTTGATGCTGTTCGATGCCACATCGGGCCGCGAGCTTCCCATTTCGATGGGAGCACAACACAACGCCTTTCCCACGGGTCTCCCGACGAGCACCATCCTTGCCTTTAGCCCCGACGGCAAATGGCTGGCAACGACTGCCGGCGATCCCGGCCAGCACAAGCTCGTACTCTGGGAAACTGCCACCGGCCAGCCAGGACCGGAAATCAAAGGCCATACCGCCGCGCCGACGCTGGCCGCCTTCAGTGCCGATAGCTCGCGCCTGCTCACTGCCGATGAGCACGGCTTCGTCAAAGTCTGGAACGTCACTCACTGGGCTGCTCCCGGGCTCCCATCTCGTGAAGATATGCAAGCTCGGTTTCTAAATCCCGTCAATTCGCCGTGGAACATTCCCTCGCCCGACGGCCGCTGGACTGCCGTTGCCCCCCGAGCTTCTTCTCGATCAGGGTTCGGATCGACGGAAGTCAAGCTGGAGCCGCCGTACGAATTGAAGCTGACAGACAAGTCTGGCCGTGCGCCACCGCGTGTCATTGCCTTGCCGAGCCCGGCTGACTCGCTCGTTTTCAGCCCCGATAGCTCGCTCCTGGCTTCCGTAGCGATCGATCCAGTGGCAAATCTCGACGAAGCGGTCGAGCTCCGCATCTGGAATGTCGCCACCGGTGAGCCGCTCGCCATCAGCATCCCGCGGTTTCTCGCCACGGAGATAACCGGTTCGCGTGGCCGAGGTTCTCCACCACCGACCAGTAAATCAGCGAACTCGCCAGCTCCACAGCAGCCATCCAGACGCACCACGAGTACCGCACCTCCAGTTTTCAGCCCAGACGGTCGGTGGCTTGCCGCGGGCTTCCTGCGCAGGGCATCTGATGGGTCGATAAGTCCAAGTCACATCTACCTGCTGGACATCCAGCAGCGTCGAGAAATCCCCCTGGCTATTCCCCGATTGCCCGACCATAGCTATCCGGGTGGCTCTAGCTCCCCACTCCGATTCAGCCCCGACAGTAAGCTGTTGCTCACAACTTCTGCGCAAATTCCCAGACCAGGTTCTGGCTTTGGTCCGCAGCAGGTCCGCAGCCAGGCGTTTCATGTCGTCGCTGCTGCCACCGGCGTTTTCCTCTGGCAAACCAGTTCAACTCTCGCGAATAGCGTCTCATTTTCAGCCGATTCGCAGCGCCTGGCCGCGATCGAGATTCCACCGCCAGGATCGGGAAACAGCCAGCCCTCCGCGATCATCACGTGGGAGGCAGGCACTGGTAAAGAGCTTGGGCGAATCGAGTTGCCCCCCAATCGCATCTTCACTGCGCTAGCCATCAGTCCCAGCGGCGATCGCGCGGCAGTGCAAAGTCCCGGTGGAGTGGCAGTTTACGACGTTGCTACCGAGAAAGTGTTGTATTCGCTGGAGGGAGTGCCCACTCAGATCAAATTCACGTCCGATGGCCAGCGCCTCGCAACCACCACTGCCCCCATCACCTCAAGCTTCCCCTTTGGCACCCCACCTCAAGGATTTCCCGGCGAGTTCTCATCTCCCTTTGAAAGCTCGCGCTCGTCCGGCGGTGATGCCAAGGTCTGGGACGCCGTCACCGGCCAGGAGCTGCTCTCCTTCTCTGCCGATTCCCCGTTGTACGCAGAATACCGGGCCCACGGGGTTACTACCGGGTTTGCCCCGTTATCGCCCCAGGTCGAAGCCGAGAGCATCGTCGATTGGTTATCCGCCGCTGATGCCAACGGGCAGTTCTTGTCACGCGCCCAAATCGCCGAGCGCCTCAAGAATGATCCCTCGCTCAGCGCCGCAGCGCGGGCCATCGCGCTCCAGCTCGCTTCCAAACGCCTGCGCAGCGTCTGGTCTCTGGCGAACCCGGCCCTGGAAGTCCTCCACACCACCGGCCTGCCGCGCGAAAACTATCAGCGCGCTTTGGAATGGCTGGCAGAGGCGATCGAACAATCTCCCGAAGAAGGAATTCTCTTCAGCCGTCAGGGCCTGGCCCACTATCGCCTGGGCGATTACTCAGCCGCGCTTGCGTCCCTGGAGCGATCGGTCAAGCTCCGCTCAGCCGTCAACCTCCCCCCGCTTGCCGATACGTTAGCCTTTCTGGCCATGACCCACCATCAACTCGGTCACGCCGACCAGGCTCGTCCGTTCTTCTATCAGGCAGAGCGAGCGTATCAAGCCGTGCTCCGCCAGAACACCAGTTCCTCCCGCTTCCCAGGCTTTGCACCAGCCGGTGAATCCCGCTCCATTTCTTCAACCAGGGCCTCCGAGTACGATTCCCTCACCGAAGCCGCCGCGCTGCTCGGCTTAACGACCATTTCCAATCTCATCGCCCAGGGAAATTCCCTGCGGACCAAAAAGGAATACGACCAGGCACTTGCCCAATACGACGCAGCCATCGCCCTCGATCCCGAAAATCCAGAGGCCTATCTACAGCGTGGCCTGGCCTGGCGTCTGAAGGGCAATCCCGACAAGGCGATTGAGGACTTCACCGAATCCCTCCGGCGAGACTCCAGTTCAGCGACAAGTTTCGCTAATCGCGGCTATTCCTGGCATCAGAAGCAGCAGTACGAGAGCGCGCTACGCGACCTAGACGAGGCAATCAGACTTAACGCCAGCGTCCCATCCTACTACTTCAATCGTGGAAACACCTGGCTCGCCCTGGAACAATACGATAGGGCGATTCGCGAATGCGACGAAGTGCTCAAGCTTGATCCCAACAACGCCGGAGCGTTCAACAATCGCGGCATCGCCCGGATGCGCAAGTGGGACCTCGACCAAGCGCTCCAGGACTTTGAGAATGCTCTCCGCCTCGTTCCGCAGGGGCCGGCTCAGTTCACCAATTGCGGCGGGGCCAAGGTGCTCCTGGGGCGCCTCACGGAAGCGCTGGCCGACCTCAACGAAGCCCTCAAGCTCGATCCCAAGCTCGGCACCGCACACCTTTGGCGCGGTTACGCCCTCGACAAGCAAGGAAAAACCGACGAGGCCGCTCCCGAATATCAGGCGTTTCTCGATTCCATCCCCAAACCAGCAGACGCACTCCAGGCGCGCGCCACGCGCTGGGCCTACTACCGCGAATATGCCAAGGCCCTTGCCGATTGGAACGCACTATTGAAACTCGAACCCGAACACACAGTCGCCCGGGATCAGCACGCCCGCCTCCTCGCCGCCAGCCCCGACGAAAAGGTCCGCGACGGCCGGCAGGCGCTTACCGAGGCGACGAAGCTCAACGACGCCAGCGAATGGAAAAACTACGCGTATCTCGACACGCTCGCCGCCGCCTACGCCGAAACTGGCGATTTCGAAAATGCCGTGAAGTGGCAGGAGAAAGCCGTCTCACTCTCGCCCGAGTACAGCCGGCACGAACATGAAGCCCGCCTGAAGCTCTATAGCGAAGGCCAGCCCTACCGACTGCCAGCCCAGCCCCTTCCCGTGAAATGAAGCCAGCAGGATCCTTCCCTGCGACTCAATATGCCTGAGTGAGCGTTCAATCTTCCTCGCCGCCGCCCACGCCCAGCTTGGCAACTTCCCCGAAGCCATCACCTGGGCCGAAAAAGCTCTCTCCCTCGCCCCCACCCACGAACAGCCCCCCATCCAATCCCGCCTCACCCTCTATCGCGACAAAAAGGCGTATCGGGAAATGCCGAACAACACGCCGTAACTCTGCGGATCAATTGAAATGATTCCTCCGTTCAACGACAATGGTTACTTACCTGCGGGCGTACATGTTCCTGCGGGCGTACATGTTGCGACGCTTGTCGAACTCGATGAGCGATTCGGTAGCGGCAGCGAATTGCGCCGAGTCCAGATGGAGTCGGTTCGTTGGCTCATGGATATGGCCCGCCGCGCGGGGATCGTTCGCTTGGTCCTTAACGGTAGCTTCGTCACCGATACGCCAGAGCCAAATGATGTGGACTGTGTTCTCTTGTTGGGGCCCGATACGTCGCGAGGCCGCGCCGCCGAGGCGGAACTCACCGAGGGACTTCCGTTTTTGCAAATTGACCTGATGGAGCAGAAAGATTTTGACATCATGGTTGAGGTGATTTTTGCTTCCGACGGGCAGCGTCGCCCAAAGGAGTGATTGAGGTGAAGCTATGGGACTAAAAGACAAGCAAGAGCTGCAAGCGACAACAGCGAAACTGCGGATCCTCGAAGAGCGTCTGGAGGCGGCTCGGCGGGAACCAAGCGATAACCCTCGCGCCCACGAACTCTCGCTACGCTCGCTGAGCCGGATGATCAACCAGATGAAAGAGGACATCGCCCGTTTCGAGCGCGGTCGGCAATTTGCTCACGAGCGCGTATCGAATTGAACGTTGGTCTTTTAATCCCTCGTTCACACGCTCTGCGTGGGAACGCGCTGCTCCGACTCTCTGCGTCGTTCTGATCTCTGACCTCTCTTTCCCCCGCCCCCCCCCCCCTTCCGAGAAAATTTCCCGAATTCTCGCCCGGTTTTTCGCGCCGATTGCAATGTAGTTAATGGAGACGCCTGCCTCCACACGCCGGCTTGTCCTCACACCAACCCGAAGCGTAAGCAAGGGACTAACCGAACCTGCGCGCACATTTGCACCCAACTCCCTATTCACTACTTCTTACTCCCTTTGTGATTCATCTTGAGCGCACCCCCCTCTCCCC
>JANNTN010000228.1:0-12222 GCA_031394445.1 Anatilimnocola sp. | reverse complement strand
CGTCAACGAAACACGAATCGTATCCCCCACACCCCGGCTAATGAGTTGCTCGAATGCGATCCGGGTCTTGATGATCCCATCGGGCGGCAATCCCGCTTCCGTCACACCCAAATGCAGCGGCACATCCGGCCGCCGCTCCGCAAACCGTCGATTCACCTCCACGACTTTGCTCGGATCGCTATCCTTCAACGAAACGCAATACCGCGAGTAGCCCAGCGAATCCAAAAAATCGCAATGCTCCCATGCACTTTCCAGCATCGGTGTGATCGAGTCAGACGCTTCGTATTTTTCCTTTTTCGCCGGATCGACGCTGCCGCAGTTCACCCCCACGCGCATCGCACAATCATTATCGACGGCCACCTGGGCCAAATACCGCACCTTATCCTGCCACGGCCGCTGCTGCTCGTGATGATAAAGATGCCCCGGGTTGTACCGCACCTTATCGACATGCGGTGCAACTAATTCCGCCAGCCGATAATTCTCCTGCAGATCGACCGACAAATTCGCCTTCGTCTGTTTGCGAATCTCCGCGAGGGCCTCCGCGTCCTTCTTGCTATCGACCGCGATGCGAACGACATCCGCCCCAGCATCATACAACAGGTTGACTAGCCAAACGGTCGCATCAATGTCCTGCGTATGCGTCGCCGTCATGCTTTGCACGGCAATCGGATGTTCTCCGCCAATGGTGACGGAGCCAATGCGAACGGGGCGGGTCGGGTTACGGGGAAGATTCAAGGGCTTAGGTTTAGGAGCTTAGGAAAGTGGACGGGGAACAGGAGACATTAGTGCGAGGGAAGTAAACAGTACTGCGTACCGAGTACTCTGCACTAAGTTTAACTGATTCACGACAATTGCGCCGTGAATCTAACTCCCAACGCGCGGATAACCTTGAGGACCGTATCGAAGCGAGGCTTGGCACCAGGCGCGAGCGCTTTGTAAAGGCTTTCCCGGCCAAGGCCAGCTTCTTTGGCAACCTGCGCCATGCCCTTGGCCCGGGCGACGTCGCCGAGCGCGAGAAGCAGCAGGTCGGTGTCGTCGGCTTCGAGCACTGCGGTCAGGTATTCGGCGATGGCTTCATCGTCGTTCAGGTAGCGAGCCGCATCGAAGGGGATGAGCTTGCGATTTGCTTTAGTCTTGGTCACGGTTCCTCTCCCAGTTCTGTCACGATTTTCACCGCGCGGCGTATGTCTTTCTTCTGCGTCGATTTGTCGCCTGCATTCAACATCACAATGAGCACGTTGCCCCTGCGCGTAAAGTACAACCGGTACCCGCTTCCAAAGTGAATCCGCATCTCGGATATTTCGCCTGCGACCGGTCCCCAATCGCCGAGGTTGCCTGCCTCTGCTTGGCGCAGCCGAGCGGCGATGCGGACCTGAGCCCGCTTATCCTTCAGGGTGTCCAGCCATTCAACAAATTCCTCCGTCTGGCGAACGGTGAACATTTAAATGATTGTATCCATGTGGATACTAAAGGTCAACGGGATCTGCGATGAGTACGTCGCCAAGTGTTGCCCATCCTACGGCAGCGGAGCGTATCAGAAGGGACCTGAGAGCGGGCAATAGCCTTTCGTCATTGTGATGATCTATCGATTCGTATTAAAAATCCGGTCCCCCGCGTCCCCCAAGCCAGGCACGATGAATTTCCGATCATTCAGCTCGGGATCGATCTCGCATACATAGATATCTGACGCCGGAAATGCCGCGCGAACCGCATCGACACCGTCTTTCGATGCGATGATAGACAACACTTTCAACTTAGGCACGCCCCACCGTTTCATGGCTTCCAGGGCCGCAGTCGCGGAGCCGCCGGTGGCCAGCATCGGATCAACCACGAGCGCCACATCGACCGGTTCAGTCTCCGGCAGCTTGCTGTAGTATTCCACCGGCCGCGCCGTTGTCTCGTCGCGATACAGACCGAGGTGCCAGACCTCCGCTGTCGGAATCAGGTTCAGAATCGGATCGACCATCCCCAAGCCGGCCCGCAAAATTGGAATCAAACCAATCCGCTGCGCCAGCACCTGCCCAGTCATGCGAGTGAGCGGCGTCTCGATCTCCGTCGGGCGAAGCGTCAAATCCTTCGTCGCTTCATAGGCCAGCAAAACCGCCAGCCGCTGCACGAGTTGTCGAAACTCGGCCGGCGGCGTCTGCTTGTCACGCAGCCGCGACAGGTGATGCTTGAGCAGCGGGTGATTGACTTCGTTGACCGGCATAAGGCAGTTCGGAAATGGGAAACGCAATGCGGTTCCTTTCTATTGAACCGCAAGCCCTGCGTGGAGACAACGCGACCGTCGATCGTTCGTTTAACCAGCAGTCGCAGCCGCAGGTCACTTCGCCTCAATCACCCGAATCTTGATATTGCGGAAAGTCACCGGGTTGTTGTGGTCCTGCAAGCAGATATGCCCGCTGGTCGGCTTGCCAAAATTCGGCTGACTGGCGAATTTGCTCTTGGCGACCCGTTCGTTCCAATCGTCCGAGCCCTTTACGTATTCATAATAGAGCTTGCCGTTCATCCACGTCGCGCATTTCTCCGGCGTGATCAGCAGCCGCAATTCGTTCCACTCCCCCGCCGGCTTGGCCGCATCCACGTCCGACTTGTAAAGCTGATACAGCCAGCCCGGCTTCTGTGGGTCCTTCGCCGCGCTGCTGCTGTCTTGAATCTGAACCTCCGGCCCGGTGTGCCAAGGCATCCGGCCCTCCTCGGTTACATGAAACATCAGCCCGCTATTGCCGCCGGGCGAAATGTTGTACTCCACCGAAAACTCAAACGCCCCGTACTTATCCGCCGTGATGATATCTCCCCCCTTCTCGCTGCCGCGCACCAACTCACCATTCTCCACCTTCCAGCCCGGCGCGATGTCCGGTTTTTGATAATTCCGCCAGCCATCGGTCGTCTTCCCATCGAACAGCAGTTTCCATCCCGCGGCCTTTTCGGCGTCGGTCAATGTATTCGGGGCCGAATCGGCGGCTGCGGCCGTTCCGACAAGCAACAATCCAACAGCGGCGAACGTCAGCAAGCGGCGCATGGCAGGCACTCCGTCAAAGGGAAAATTTGTTTTGCGAATTGTATCACAGGTTCCTCGTTGATTGCCAAGTGCCTCCCGCATCGGTCATACTCCTGTTCTACCCACCACCACCCGCCAAATTCCCCATGAAAACCGCCTCGCTCACCATCACCCTGGCTCTCGCCCTCGCCGCCCCGGCTTTCTCCCAAAATCCCCCCACCGTCGTCCTCACCGACGAAGGCCGCAAGGTCCATTTCGAAAGCTTCGTCTTCGACGGCCACAACGACCTTCCCTGGGAGCTCCGCACCACGGCTGACAGCTCGTTCGACAAACGCGACATCCGGCAGCCGCAGCCCAAAATGCACACGGATATTCCCCGCCTCCGCAAAGGCGGCGTCGGCGCGCAGTTTTGGAGCGTCTATGTCCCCTCCGAAACGATGAAGAAGGGCACGGCGCTCCAGGACACGCTCGAGCAAATCGAGCTGGTCAAAACAATGATCGCCCGCTATCCCGATGTGTTCGAGCAAGCCCGCACTGCCGCCGATGTCGAGCGGATTGTGAAAGCCGGAAAAATCGCCTCGCTCATGGGCGTCGAAGGGGGCCACTCGATCGAAGACTCGATCGAAAATCTCCGCCGGCTGCACGCCCTCGGTGCCGGCTACATGACGCTCACCCACAGCGACACGCTGGCCTGGGCCGACGCCGCCACCGACACGGAAAAACACCAGGGCCTCAACGCCTTCGGCGAAGAAATTGTCCGCGAAATGAACCGCCTCGGCATGCTCGTTGATCTCTCGCACGTCTCCGACGAGACGATGAAGGACGCCATCCGCATCAGCAAAGCCCCGATCATCTATTCGCACAGCTCCGCCCGTACGGTCGCCAACCATCCCCGCAACGTCCCCGACGACGTGCTCGCCCTCGTCAAGCAAAACGGCGGCGTCGTCATGATCAATTTCTTCCCCGGCTTCGTTGTGCCCAAGTCAGCCGAGATCATGGCAAAAATGTTCGACAAACGTCGCGAACTGCGAGCCGCATTTCCCAAGGACGAAGATTTTCAACGCGAAAATCGCCGCTGGGAACGGCAGAATGAATACCCCGCCGGCACGATCCACGACGTCGTCGCTCACATCGACCACGTGGCCAAGGTAATCGGCGTCGATTACATCGGGATTGGAAGTGACTACGACGGCATCGGCAAAACACCCGTTCAACTCGAAGACGTTTCCACCTATCCCCTCATCACTCAAGAACTGCTCAACCGCGGCTACAAACCCGCCGACATCCACAAAATCATGAGCGGCAATATCCTCCGCGTCATGCGCGGGGCCGAAAAAGTCGCCGCCGAACTCAACGCCAAGAAATAATCCAATTTTTTAGCCGGTGCCAAACTGGTCCCATCGAACACGGCTGGTCACTGCACGGAGAATGTCCAATGTCCGACCAGTTAAAAATCGTCACCCAATCACCCCAAAACGCCGAAACACCGCTAGCCGACGTTCACGGCTGGGTCACACCCACGCGGCTGTTCTTCGTCCGCAACCATTTCGAAGTGCCCCAACTCGATGTAAACACCTGGCGGCTGTCGATCTCCGGGCGCGTGGCCCGCCCGCTCGAACTGACCTACGATGAACTCCAGCAAATGCCCCAGCGGTCGGTCCTGGCCACGCTCGAATGCGCCGGCAACGGCCGGTCCTTCCTCGCGCAGAAAGCGCCGGGCGTGCAGTGGAGCGCCGGCGCGGTAGCCCATGCCGAATGGACCGGCGTGCCGCTCCGCGACGTGCTGGAACTCGCCGGCATCGACGAATCCACAGCCGAAGTCATTGGCGAAGCGGCCGACATCGGCACCGAGCCCGACCATCCCGAGCCGATGCACTTCGCCCGCGGCCTCCCGCTGGCCAAGGCCATGCACCGCGACACCGTTCTCGCCCTCCGCATGAACGGCGAGCCCCTAACGCCCAGCCACGGCTTCCCGCTCCGCTTGCTTGTCCCCGGCTGGTACGGCGTCGCCTCGATCAAATGGCTCACGCGACTGGAAGCTTCGCCGGTCCCCTTCCGCGGCTACTTTCAAACCGTGAAATACACCGTCAAGCAGAACGCTGCGGACGGAAAGCAAGAAATCGTGCCATTGCAAAAGATGGCGATCAAATCCGATATCGTTCGTCCCTTCGCCGGCGAGGCACTCGGCCTGGGCAAGCAGCGCGTCTTCGGCCTCGCCTGGGCGGGAGAAGAGCCCGTCGCCAAGGTCGAAATCAGCACCAACGGCGGGAAGAACTGGCACGAGGCAGAACTGCTCGGCCCCTGGGCACCCTATTCCTGGATGATGTGGGAGTATCTGTGGAACGCGCGCGAAGCTGGTTCTTACGAATTGCTCTCCCGTGCAACTTCCATCACTGGCCAGCAGCAGCCGACCGAATACGATCCGAACAACTGCGGCTACATGATCCACTTCAGCCGGCCGATACCCGTCCGCGTCGAGTCGCACGTCTCCACCGACTCCGCTGCGGGCAACGCCGACGTGCTCCGCTACGACATGAACGCCTTCGCCGAAGCCAACGCCCGCCGCCCCCTCGACGTCGATCTCGAATACAGCCTCGGCGCCGGCATTTAACACGTAGTAGGCACACTCCGTGTGCCGTGGGGCAGGCTTCCAGCCTGTCGCTATTACGTCCCCCTTCGCGCCCCGAACCACTCGATATGCTTACGCGGGCAAAACACAAATCCCTGCTCGCGGCAGTACGGTTCTAGCCACTCCGCCGTCGCGGCCAGCGTGGCGTCGTCTGTTCCCTGCGGCATCAAAAGCACGCGGCTGCGGTCCGCTTCCGTAAATTGACCAAGCCAATCGCTCACCTCGGTCAAATCATCGCGTGAATCGACGACAAACTTGAGTTGATACGCGTAATCTCGCATCAGCCGTCGGATCACCTCCGGCCGATGCCGAGACTGCTCATGTCGCGCCGCCCATTTGCCGCCACGTTCAACAGAGGGCGTCGAGTTCGCCAGCTTCGGGCTGATCGACATCAAGTCGCACTCCACCGGCAAATCCAGGGTCCCCGCCGTCTCAATCGTGATATGCAAGCCCACCTCTTTCAGCCGTTGACAGAGAGGCATCATCTCCGCAAACAACATCGGCTCCCCGCCGGTGAGGACAACGTGGCGAATTGGCGCTGTGGGGCAGGCATCTTGCTTGCCATGTTCGCGGCAGGCTGGAAGCCTGCCCCACGATTGCAACCGCCCCACTTCCTCCACCACTTCCTCCACCGACCAATCCTCCCCCTCCGGCTGCCACGACGTATAAGGCGTATCACAAAACCAACACCGCAAATTACAGCCACTCGCGCGCACAAACACGCTCGGCGTGCCCGTCAGCAAGCCTTCACCTTGAAGCGACGAAAAAATCTCAGCGATCAGCACGAGAAAGGGCTCGGGCTAGAGTTCTGTAAGGCGCATAAGGCCCCGTGGCCGAAATGCACCTTCTTTCAGGCAATTGGCCACGCATTACGCATCATACCAACAACCTTCTTGACCTCGTCTCGACTCACCAAACCATTCCGGCCAACTTGCATTCCCCCCTTTGCGGTCTTTGCGCACCTTTGCGCCTTTGCGTTAAAAATCAGACAAGTCTGCCAACCAACTCGCGCCAATTCAGCCCCCCGAACCCCTAGCCCCGAGCCCCTTCTTCCAGCACAATCGAAATTTGCCCCTCGGAACCATTTGCCATGCCAGAAAATCCCCGCGACATCCTGGAAACCTTCGACAACCAGTTTCCCAGCCGCGACTACGTCATAGAAATCGTCTGCCCGGAGTTTACATCGGTCTGCCCCATGACCGGCCAGCCCGATTTCGGCACGCTCACGTTCACCTACACGCCCGAGCAGAAGTGCGTGGAGCTGAAGAGCCTGAAGATGTACCTCCAAAGCTTTCGCAATCAGGGCATCTTCTACGAGAACGTGACCAATCGCATCCTCGACGACCTCGTTGCCGTTCTGAATCCCCGTCGTCTCAAGCTCGTTGCCTCCTTCACCCCCCGCGGCGGCATCAGCACCAGCGTCACCGTAACTCACAGCATTCCAACCTCTGACTCCTGACCTTTTCCCATGCGACTCGCCTACTTCGACTGTCTCTCCGGCATCAGCGGCGACATGACGCTCGGGGCGCTCGTCGATTGCGGTATTGAACTCGCCGCTCTCCAAGCCGGCATCGACTCCCTCGGCTTCCCGAATATTCGACTCACCAGTGAAGAAGTAAAGCGTCACGGCTTCCGCGCCACCAAAGTCAAAGTCCTGCACGAGCCCGAGCACGCTCACCGCCACCTGCACCACATCACCGAAAAAATCGACGCCAGTACCATTCTCACTCCGCCGCAAAAAGACCTCGCCAAGCGCATCTTCACCTGCATCGGCGAAGCAGAAGCCAAGGTCCACGGCACGACGATTCGGAAAGTGCATTTCCACGAAGTCGGGGCTGTCGATTCGATTGCCGACATCGTCGGCTGTGCCGTCGGCCTGTCGCTCCTCGGCGTCGATCGCATCGTCTGCTCACCGGTTCCCACCGGCACCGGCCACATCGAAATCGAGCACGGCCGCGTCAGCATTCCGGCCCCCGCCACCGCCGAAATTCTCATAGGTGTTCCGCTCGCCGCCTCTAGCGTTCCGTTCGAGCTAACCACCCCCACCGGCGCGGCCATCGTCAAAACTGTCGCCGATGAATACGGCCTCCTCCCCGCCATGACGATGGAAACCATCGGCTTCGGTGCTGGCGACCGCGATATGAAGGAGCAGGCCAACGTCCTGCGGCTGATCATCGGCCAATCCAGCGACAATATCGTCAGCGATCAAATCTGGGTTCTCGAAACCAACCTCGACGACATCAGCGGCGAGGTCATCGGTCATACCACCGCCAAGCTGTTCGAAGCCGGAGCCCTCGACGTTTATACGACGAGCATCCAGATGAAGAAGAACCGCCCCGGCGTGCTCCTCTCTGTCCTCGCCCCGGCTGATTTGGTCGCGAAGGCTGAAAAAATCATCTTCCGCGAAACCGGCACCCTCGGCATCCGCCGCTGGCCAGCCTGTCGTCACAAGCTCGAGCGCCGCGCCCACACCGTCGAAACCCCCCTCGGCCCCATCGAAGGCAAGCTCGCCGTCCTCCCCGATGGCTCCCCCAGCTTCTCCCCCGAATTCGAAGCCTGCCGCCGCGTCGCGACAGAGAAAAACCTGCCGCTGAAAGACGTGTACGAAGCCGCGATGCGAGCCTTCTCATCTAATCCATAGCCCAAAGCCCAGGAAAGCTGATCGTCACTAATCAGCGTCGATTAGTGTCGATTAGTGTTCCCTCTCGCTTCAGAGAACAGTCGGCGGTGCTAGCAGATTTGGGATAGGGGATTTTCCGGGCGACTCCTATAAACCGCGGTCCGCATTCCGGCGGCAAATCTCCACTCATAAAACCAAGTCCTCGCGGCCATGTATAAGCTGCTCCTCTCCTGGCGATATCTCTGCACTCGCTATATCGCCCTGGCCTCGATCATCAGCGTCACGCTCGGCGTGGGCACGCTGATCGTCGTCAACAGCGTCATGGCCGGCTTCACCCGCGAGATGCACGTGCGGCTGCACGGCATTTTGTCCGACGTGATTGTCGAATCGCACAGCATGGACGGCCTCGTCGATCCGGCTTGGCACATGGCGGAAATTCGCCGCGTCGTGGGTGACGATCTCGCCGGCACCACCGCCGCGGTCCATGTGCCGGCAATGCTTAGCATGAACGTGCGCGGCCAGGTTAGCACGCGCCAAATCACGCTCATCGGCGTCGATGAAGCCACGTATGCCGACGTCAGCGACTTTCGCCAATATCTGCTGCACCCCGAGAACCGCAAACGGCTCAGCTTCCAACTGCGTGAAGAGGGCTACGGCGACGAATCCCGCGAGATGCCCCCCAGCGGTTGGAAATACCGCCGCATGAAGGTCTCTTACGAGCGCGAGCTCGAAGCCCAGCGACAATTGCTCAATGCCGAACTCGCGAAATCCAACACGCCGAAGCCGGTTGAGGCACCAGGAATTCCCCAAGATCCGACCAGCGCCTCTTCAGGATTACCCGCTGACCCAACCGCTACGACAGCCGACATGGGCTCTGTATTTGATCCGGCCAAAGAACAATTCACCGGCATGGTCCTCGGCATCGCGATCGGTAGCGTCCGGCAGCGGAATGAAGAGGGCAAAGTACTCGACTATTATCTCTGCCGCCCCGGCGACGACGTGCAAGTCACCTATGCCTCCGCCGGCGCTCGCCCCACCGCCCGCTCGGACCAATTCACCGTCGTCGATTTTTACGAAAGCAAAATGAGCGAGTACGACAGCGGCTTTGCCTTTGTGCCGCTGCGTCGCCTGCAAGAAATTCGCGGCATGATCGATCCAAAATCCGGCGTCGATGCTGTTACGACGATTCAACTCAAGCTGAAGCCTGGGACCGATCTCAACGTCGTCCGCGACAAACTGCGGGCCCACTTTCCCATCGATAAGTTTCAATACCAGATCAAAACCTGGCGCGACATGCAGGGCCCCCTGCTCGCTGCCGTGCAGATGGAAACCACCCTGCTCAACATTCTGCTGTTTTTGATCATTGCTGTCGCTGGCTTCGGTATTCTCGCGACCTTCTTCATGATCGTCGTTGAGAAAACCCGCGACATCGGCATCCTCAAGGCCCTGGGCGCGCCCAGCCAAGGCGTGATGTGCATTTTCCTCAACTACGGGTTTTCGCTCGGCCTGGTCGGCAGCGGTGCCGGCATGATCGGCGGCCTGCTGTTCGTGGCTTACATCAACGACATCGCCAAGCTGATCGAGATCGTGACCGGGCAGGAAGTTTTCGATCCGACGGTCTATTACTTCGAGCGAATTCCAACCGCTGTCCAACCCATCGCCGTTGTCGGGGTCGTGTTTGGGGCCGTCTTGATCGCCGTTATGGCTAGCGTACTTCCCGCATTGCGGGCTGCTCGTCTGCATCCGGTGGAGGCACTTCGATATGAGTAGCACAGCGTTAATGGCCGAACAAATCGCGGAACGCGGAACGCGGAACGTGGAACCGAGAAGTATTACTCACTCCGCGATTCTGTCCGCTCGCCGCCTCGAAAAGAGCTACCGCAAGGGCAAGCTCGTCGTTCCGGTGCTCAAGGGCGTCGATTTCTCCATCCGCGAAGGGGGCTTTGTCGCCGTCGTTGGCCAGAGCGGCTGCGGCAAAAGCACGCTCTTGCACCTGCTGGGCACGCTCGACGCTCCCGATACCGGCGAGATTCATTTTGAAGGCCAGCGCATCGACAACCTGTCACCACGCTCGCGCGATCGCTTGCGCAACGAGCACTTTGGCATGATCTTTCAGTTCTATCACTTGCTGCCCGAGCTTTCGACGCTCGAAAATGTGCTCGCCCCCATCATGATCCGCTACGGCGTGCTAAGTTACTGGCGGCACAAGAAAGAGCACGCCGAGCGGGCCAAGCAGTTGCTCGACATGGTGAATCTCGGCCATCGCCTCACGCACAAACCCCGCGAGCTTTCCGGCGGTGAAATGCAGCGCACCGCCATCGCCCGCGCTCTCATCTCCCAGCCCAAGCTCCTCCTCGCCGACGAGCCCACCGGCAACCTCGATCAGAAAACCGGCGGAGAAATCCTCGCCCTGCTCAAGCAACTCAACCGCGACCACGGCCTCACCGTCGTAATGGTCACTCACGACCAAGCCATCGCCAAACAAGCCGACCACGTCGTCCGCCTCGTCGAAGGCAAGGTCGCCTCCGCGATCTGATCTCAGGGCGCGCGTGCGCAAAAAAATAACCCCAACGCAATGGGTCGGGGTATCGAATCGGCGTTCAATTGTTAGTGGTTTCTACTCTGAGCTAAGGTATCGGCCGGCGAATACCACCAGCAATCAGACTGACGAGAAACAGCACCAAAAACACCACGAACAAAATTTGGGCTATGTAAGCCGCAGTTCCGGCGACTCCGCCAAAACCAAGCGCACCCGCGACTAGCGCGACGATCAAGAACATTAAAGCGTAGTACAACATGATTTTTCTCCCGAAGTGAAAACGGTTTGATGCAAGATTGCCTGGCTATCAACCATGCCCGAAGAGCATGTAAAGGATGAAAACCAACGGCAAGGGAATGCCAACTACCCACAACATGGCCCAAAACAAACGACTGCTCATGGATTGTTCTCCTTGTTTTTAACCAGGGCTCTTCACCCCAACGCAATCGTCGTGCCAATGCTGTTTTGCGGCGAAATCTTAGCGAATTTGCGAAATCACCAATCAGCTTGATCGTTGCGCATCCACCACGTAAGCCAGCGGTAAGCCTCACAGCATGTTTTCATAGATCCTGCGAATCTGTCCGTAGCACTCGCAAGCCGTGGCCGTCAGCCCTTCGGAATCAAGAATCGTGACCTGGCCGCGCCTCGCAGCAATCAGTCCGTCGAGCTGCAGCGGACGGAGCACATCGGTAACGCTCGCCCGGCGCACGCCGAGCATTTGAGCCAAAAATTCGTGCGTGATATTTAGCTCGCAAGAACCCAGTCGGTCGCGAGTGGTTAATAACCAGCGGCAACATCGTTGCACAACCGAGCGCAAGCCGTTGCAGGCCATGCCTTGCATCGCCTGGGCGCTCAACGCTGCTTGAAAGCGATGCAACATAGCCCGCAGATAAGGACTTTCCTTTAATTCGTGGATGAGAGTCGCCGTCGGCAGGCGTCGGGCCCGTCCTGCGACTTGCACGATGTGCCGAAAGGGAACCCGATCGACCCCCATCACCACCGCGTGGCCCGCGAGGCCTTCGTTTCCGATGGTGCCGACTTCGATGGAGTCCCCATCGTGCATGATGCTCACGACTGAGATCATGCCTTCATCCATAAAATAGATGTAGTCGATTGGCGAATTAGTCTCGTAAATAATGAATCCTTGCTTCAGCCCGCATTTCTCTAGCGATCACGAATAATGGCTCTCATGACACCAAGGAACTCTCCAATATCACTTGGTCGCCCGGGCACACAGCACGCCCGCAAACGCACACTCATGCTTCTTCGATACGTAGGTCAAGTGCTCCAAGGGTCGCGTTTCAAGACCATTTTCGACGTCGCGACATAAATGGACAAATAGGTCCGATTCTTGCTCTGTAGTCGCGCATCAAAAGTTGGAGCGGGAGTCGGACAATCATGTCACCGTGCGAATCACATGCTGCAAGCCCCTA
>JANNTN010000212.1:0-9878 GCA_031394445.1 Anatilimnocola sp. | reverse complement strand
GGCGTGTCGGGAGTTGGCGGAGCAGGGTGAGGGAGTGGGGGTGCAGTAAATGACCAATGACGAAATCAGAATGACCAATTAGGCGGATTCATACCGTTGGCTATTGGTCGATCGCTTTTCTTGGCATTAACGCGCCGGTTGTCGCATCCAAAACAAAAAAATAGGCCGGCTCCCGTGATGACATCGAGAGCCGGCCAGATGAAGATTAGAGCGATAACCTAAGGGTTATTGAAGCAATTTTTGATTTGATTGCAATACCTGTCGCCGAAATTTTCACAATCTTCATAGGGCCTGTCGTCATGGAATTACGTTGTGGCTGGAAAACGTGGGCGGTGCTCTGCTGCGCGTGGGTTTTTGGGCCGTTTTGCGTGGCGGAGCAGGCACGCGGGGAGGAAGCGGCGGCTTGGGCGAAGGCTCATTCCGAGGAGTTGGTGGGGCTGTATTGGCATTTTCATGCGCACCCGGAGTTGTCGTTTGAGGAGCGGGAGACGGGGGCGCGGGTGGCGAAGGAGTTACGGGCTACGGGCATGGAAGTGACGGAGGGGGTGGCGAAGACGGGTGTGGTGGGGGTTTTGAAGAATGGGGACGGGCCGACGGTATTGATTCGGACGGATTTGGACGCGCTGCCGGTGACGGAGCAGACGGGGTTGGCGTATGCCTCGCAGGTGAAGGTAAAAGGGGAAGCGGGCGAGACGGGGGTGATGCATGCGTGTGGACATGACATTCACATGACCAGTTTGATTGGCACGGCGAAGTGGTTCGCGGCGAATAAGGACCAATGGAGGGGGACGCTAATTTTTCTCGGTCAGCCGGCAGAGGAGCGCGTGGGGGGCGCGAAGGTGATGATCAAGGAGGGGTTGTTCACGCGGTTTCCGCGGCCGGATGTGGCGATCGCGTTGCATTGCGATTCGGCGCTAGCAACGGGGAAGGTGGGAGTGCGCGGGGGTTATGCGCTGGCGAACACGGATAGTGTCGATATCACGATGATTGGCCGGGGCGGGCACGGGGCTTATCCGCACACGACGATTGACCCGATCGTGCTGGCGGCGGAACTGATTTTGAGCTTGCAGATGATTGTTAGCCGAGAGGTGAAGCCGATTGAGGCGTGCGTGATTACGGTCGGTTCGATTCATGGCGGCACGAAGCACAATATTATTGGCAACGATTGCCACATGCAGCTTACGGTGCGGAGTTATAGCGACGAGGTGCGGCAGCAGCTCAAGGACGCGATTGTGCGGAGGGCGAAGGGGGTGGCTGCGGGGGCGGGAGCGCCGGAGCCGAAGGTGGTGTTTACCGAAGGGACGCCGGCGATGTTTAACGATGAGAAGCTGGCGGAGCGGCTGCGAGGAGTGTTTGTGCGCGAGTTTGGAGCGGGAAATGTGGAGAACCCGCAGCCGGAGATGGGGGGCGAGGATTTTAGCGAGTATGGGCGAGCGGGAGTGCCGATTGTGATGTTTCGATTGGGAACGATCGAACCGCGGCGGCTGGCGCGCATGAAGCAGTTGGGGCAGGAAGCGCCGTCGCTGCATTCGGCGTTGTACTATCCGGATGCCGAGGAGTCGCTGGTGATGGGAGTTACGGCGACGGTGGCGGCAACGCTGGAGCTATTGAAAAAGTGAAACCTTCCTGGGCGTCGGCTGGTTGGTTGTTGGCGTATGTGGCGGTGATTGCGCTCGTGGTGTGTGGCGCGAGCTATATGCGGAGCGTCGCGATGGCCGTGTATGGGACGGCGGAGGCACAGACCGAGTGGAATGTATGGCGGGCGGATGTGACGAAGCTGGCTGAGCAGCCGTACCCGGTGAAGCGGCGGGTGCCGAAGAGTGTGGAGCCGCCGGCGCTGGTGCTGATGCGCGATTATTTTGGCGTGTGCCTCGCCGTGGCGGTGGTGTTGTCGAGCGTGCTGTTTGGTACGTTCATGATGATGGTACGCGGGGCAGTGGGGAACGCGGTTCAGAAAAAGTAGGGCCATGATTGATCTTCAGGGACATGCGGCGTTGGTGACGGGCTCGACGAAGGGGGTGGGGCGGTCGATTGTGGAGGCGTTTGCAGCGGCGGGGGCGAATGTTGTGGTGCATGGCCGCGGGCGGGATGCGAGCGCGGAAGAAGTGTTGGCGAATTGCGCGCGGCGGGGGGTGCGGGCGGAGTTTGTGACGGGCGATTTGATGGGGGAGACGCAGTCGGTGGTCGATCGGCTGTTTGCGGATGCTACTGCCGCGTTGCCGGGCATCGATATTCTTGTGAACAACGCGGGGACGTATATCGATAGGCCGTTTTTGGAGATGGATGCGGAGACTTACGACCGGACGATGCGGCTGAATGTGGCGGCACCGTATTTTTTGACGCAGCGGTTTGCAAGGGATTGGATTGCAGGCAAAATTGCGGGGCGAGTGCTGATGATCGGGTCGATCAACGGGCGGCTCGCGGAACCGACGCACTCGTGCTACGACACGTCGAAAGGGGCGATTGAGGCGATGGTGCGGTCGCTGTGTGTCTCGCTTGCGCCGCAGGGCATTCGCGTGAATGGCCTCGCGCCGGGGTTGGTGCGGACGCCGCTGACGTCGGTGATTGATCGCGATGAGCGGTTTCGGCGGTGGATGGAGTTGCACACGCCGAATGGTCAGGTGCCGCACAGTGATGTTTGTGGTAGCGGGGCGGTTTACCTTTGCAGCGACGATGCCTGGCACGTGCAGGGGCAGATGCTGCTGGTGGATGGGGGGATGAGTGCGTGGCAGCAGCCGGATATGCCGGAGGGCTGGAAAATCTAGCAACTTGAAGAAGGTGAATATCGACCGTTTTTTGGTCGAGCCGATGTTAGAATGTCATTGGGAGCCTCAACCATGCAATCGCTGAAGATACTGATCGAAAAACATCCAGACAGTTATGTTGCTTATCCGCTGGGCCTGAAAGGTGTTGTCGTGGGCGAAGGGAATTCCTATGAGGAAGCCCTTGCTGATGTGAAATCAGCAATATCTTTTCACATGGAAACCTTTGGCACCGACGCGTTGGAAGACGAATCACCAGTTTTAGAGGCGTTCATCGTCGATACGGGAGTCGCGGCTTAATGGCCAAATTTCCTGTTGATGCGCCGAAATCTCGCGTCGTGAAGGCATTTGAGGTGCTTGGATTCCATCTGGTTCGCGAGCGGGAGCACATCGCGATGCTGCGCTAAAATTCTGACGGTACAAAAACGCCGCTGACGATGCCGAACCATGCGACGCTAAAGAGCTCGACGTTGCGGAGGATATGTACACAGGCCGGTATTTCGTGGGACGAATTCTTGGCGGCGTATGAAGAAAAGTAGTCCCACACGCAGCGCGACGCCGGGATGAATGAACCTTCCCGCTGGGCGAGGGTCTGATACAATGCCGGTCTTGGCGGCGGAATCGGGTGGATTCTGCGCGCAAGTCTTTCCTGGTTATTGGTTTAGGTTGGGAGATCTGTCTTGCTTCGCACTCATACTTGCGGCCAATTGCGGCCGGAACATGTTGGCCACGAGATTACGCTTTGCGGCTGGGTGGATACGAATCGTGATCAGGGTGGGATCGTGTTCATCGATTTGCGCGACCGGTATGGCAAGACGCAGGTGGTTTTTGACCCGGAAGGCGGGCCGGAGGTGCTGGCCCAGGCGAGTAAGTTGCGAACGGAGGACGTGGTTCGTGTGACAGGCAAGGTTGCCCTTCGGCCGGAGGGGACGACGAACACGAAGCTGGGCACGGGGGCGATTGAGTTGCGGGCGAAGAAGGTGGAGCTGCTCAACAAGTGCAATAACGCGCCGTTCTTTCCGACGGCGATGGAGCTGCCGGGGGAGGATTTGCGGCTGACGTATCGCTATCTCGATTTGCGGCGGCCGGATATGCAGCGGACGCTCACGCTGCGTAGCGACATCATCATGGAGATGCGGAATTATTTTGCGGAGAATGCCTTTATCGATGTGGAGACGCCGATTCTGGGGCGGAGCACGCCGGAGGGGGCCCGCGATTATTTGGTGCCCAGCCGCGTGCAGAACGGGATGTTCTATGCCCTGCCGCAGTCGCCGCAGCTTTATAAACAGATTTTGATGATGGCGGGGTACGACCGCTATGTGCAGGTGGCCCGCTGTTTTCGTGACGAGGATTTGAGAGCGGATCGGCAGCCGGAGTTTACGCAGCTCGACTTGGAAATGTCTTTCGTCACGCAAGAAGACGTGATGGGGGTGATCGACGGGCTGATGCAGCGGATGGCGAAGAAGTTTTTGGGTCTGGAATTGCAGCTTCCGCTGCCGCGGATGTCGTGGGACGAGGCGATGGAGCGGTTTGGGCACGATGCGCCCGATTTGCGATATGGCTGCGAACTGACCGACTGCACCGACATCGCTGCGATGGTCGATTTTCGCGTGTTTCGCGAGACGGCGGATTCGGGGAAGAAGGTGCGCGGCATCAATGCGCCGGGGGCGGCGAGTGTTTATAGCCGGAAGCTGATCGATGAGCTGACGGAGTTTGTGAAGCAGTTTGAGGCGAAGGGTTTGGCGTGGTTCCGCGTGGAGCCGGACGGAAAGCTGTGGTCGCCAGTTTCAAAGAACTTTACGGAGGAGCAACTGGCGAAATTCGGCGAGCGGATGAAGGCGAAGCCGGGAGATTTGCTGTTTTTCGTAGCGGATACCTGGGCGGTGAGCTGCAAGGCGCTGCACAACCTGCGGAAACGCATTGGCGCGGATTTGAAGCTCTATGACCCGAAGGCGATGAATTTTTCTTGGATCGTCGAGTTTCCGATGTTCGAGTACGACCAGGAAGAGAAACGGTGGAACTCGATGCATCATCCATTCACCGCGCCGCGGCCACAGGATGTGCCGATGCTGGATACCGATCCGGGCCAGGCGCGGGCGGTAGCTTATGACCTGGTCATTAACGGGAGCGAAGCGGGGGGCGGAACGATCAGAATTCACGACGGGGCGACGCAGAGTAAGGTGTTTGGGCTCTTGGGTATTGAGCCGGAGACGGCCAAAAACCGGTTTGGGTTCTTGCTCGATGCGCTACAAATGGGCGCGCCGCCGCACGGCGGAATTGCACTCGGCATCGACCGCGTGGTCATGCTGTTTGGCAACCTCGATAGCATTCGTGAGGTAATTGCCTTCCCGAAGACGCAGAAGGCGACCGATTTGATGACTGGCGCGCCGAACTTGGTGGAGCAGAAGCAATTGCGGGAATTGGGGATCAAAGTGGCGGGGGCGGCGGACCAGAAGTAGTCTTCGTGACTTTTTAGTTCGCCCAGCTACTTTCCGACTTCGAAGCAAAGCAATTCTCCTCCGCCGCTGCCAGCGCGAACAAATAGCCGGCCGTGCGAGAGAGCGGGGAGGGCGCGGGTGGGGCTGGTGGTGAGGGTGGCGGTGGCGAGTTCGCGGTATTGCTTCGGGTCGGCGGCGGCGAGAATGAGATGGCCGTCGGCTTTTTGAATGAGCAGCTTGTTATCGGCAAAGATGATGTGAGCGACACCGAAAGCGATTTTTTTCCAGTGGACCTTGCCGGTGGCGGCTTCGATGCAGCGGAGTTCGGCGATGCCGGCGTCTTCGCGGCCGTGAATGCCGTAGAGGAAGCCGTTGTGCTCGACGGGAGTGGTGTATTGGCTGGAGAGGGTGTCGTCGTTGGTCCACAGGGGCTTGGTGGGTGCGTCGGCGAGTGGGGCGAGTGCCGCGCCGACGCCGTAACTGGCGGTGGTAAAGAGTTTGTCGTTGAGGATAAGTGGGGTGGCCGCGTTCACCGTTGGGCCGCGCATGCCGAAGGGAAAGAGGCGGGTGACATTGCCGGTAGCGGGGTCGGCCAGGACGCAGTTCAGGCGGGTGAGGAAGACGGCTTTTTCCTGGCCGCCGACGCGGGCGAAGGCGGGGGAGGAATAGCTGGCGGCTTCGTCGCCGGTTTGCCAGAGCGTTTTGCCGGTGGCGGGATCGAGGGCGACCAGGCCGGCACCGCGGCCGCCGACATTCACCAACAGCTTTTTCGCAACGAGGATGGGGGTGCTGCCCGCGCCGAAATAACCTTCGTCGCCGCGATAGTCGGCATAGAGGGAGCGGGACCAGAGCTTTTCGCCGCTAGCAAGCTTCACCGCGTGCAGGTCGCCGGCGGCACCGAACACGAAGACGCTGCCATCGGCGATTAAGGGGACGCAGCGGGGGCCGATGTCGGGATCGATGCCGCCGCGGTAGGAGGCGGGGAAATCGGCTTTCCATAGCGACTTGCCGCTAGCACTGGCGAGGCATTCGACGCGTTCGTTGCCTTCAACGCGATGAAAGACGACGACGCGATCGCCGCTGACGGCTGCACCCGCGTAGCCGGCACCAAGCGGGTATCGCCAGAGTTTTGCGGGGCCGGAGGCGGGCCAGGTTTCGCTCAGCGTTTCGTTGTCGCCGTGGCCGTTGCGATGCGTACCGAGGATTTGCGGCCAATCGCCGGCGCTGGCGGAGGTGATTCCGAGGGCCAACCAAGCGAGGGCGAGCCGTGGCAGGAATTTCGCTTCCGTGGGACTTTTCATGAATCGCAGGTTGTTGATGCAAGCATTGGGCAGCGGAGGAACCTGCCCGTAGGCGTGGGCTGCGGGTATTGTAACCGCACTAGGCCGAATTACGTGTCCCCTCACCCCCGGCCCCTCTCCCCGGAGTACCGGGGCGAGGGGAGCCTGAGTGCTGCAGCGTTTGTGGAAAGACTCGTCTTTCTTTAAGATGGTGAGATAGTGGATTGGTTAACGTGGTGGCGAGTGTTTGTGCTGGATGATCGGCTCAAGCACGGACAGCAGAAATTTTTTCCGGAGCGGACACAGTGGCGCGACTTTTTCGCCTCGTCGAAAAAAAACGCGGGGAGCGGCGGACCGGCGCGAACTGGGTCGGCCACTTGGGCGAAGCCGTGTTCTGTGGCAGCCTGTTCTTGCTCGGCACGCTGTTGTTGTCGGTCATTGTTGGCTCGCAGTTGATCGAGCCGAATCCTGGGCAATATGTGATCGGCGTTGGTGGGTGGCTGCTGATTCTGGTGACGTGCTCGTCGATCGTGCTGGGTGGCGGCGGGCTGATTTGGACGGTGCTGCGGATCGGCACGTCGGCCGAGCGGCGGAGCGCGATGGCCAGCCAGGCGGCGGATACGGATATTGTTCACGCAGCAGTGCCGCGGCCGCGAAACTATCCGACGGTCCCGAGCTTCGAAGGACTGATCAACAGTCCCGGGATTGAATTGGCGTATCGATTGCCCGCGACGCAGACGCCGGGGTGGCGGCTCTTGGCGACGACGGTGTTCGCGATGCTGTGGAGCTTTGCCGTGTTTCTCTTGACCGCGAAGGTGATTCGCGGGCATGTGGAAGGGCGGCACGAGTGGCTGTTGACGGTGATGCTGGCGGGCTTTTGGTTTGTGTGTTACTGGTCGGTGCGGGAGTTTTTGCAATTGCTGGTGATGAATAGCGGCGTGGGGCGAACGACGCTGGAGATTTCGGATTTGCCGCTGGCACCCGGCCGCGAGTATCAGGCGTCGCTGGTGCAGCACGGCAACATGAAGATGCGGCTGTTGCAAGTGTGGTTGATCTGCGAAGAAGAGGCGACGTTCACTCAAGGCACTGACATTCGCACGGAGACGCGGGAAGTAGATCGGCGAACGTGCTTTGAGCGGCGCGATTTTGAAATCGAGCTGGGAAAGCCGTTTAGCGCGGAATGCCGGATTGCGGTGCCGGCCCACGCGATGCACTCGTTTCAATCTCCGCACAATGTGGTGCGGTGGAAGATTGTGGTGCGCGGGGAGGCCGAGCGGTGGCCGACACTTGAGCGGGGCTTTCCGGTGGTGGTTTATCCGGGCGAATCGACGATGCAGATTGAGCTGGGGAGCCGCGTGGCACGGCAAGCGCTGATGCCGGTCGCGCCGCCAGCCGCGGTGGCGGGAGCGGGGGCGTGATCGAACCGCTGTTGAGCTTGTGCATCGTGGGTCCGAAGCGGCAGTTCGCGGCGGGCGATGAATTGGTGTGCGAATATCAGATCGATGCGGTCGATCCGGCGGATATTCAGGCCGTGGAGGCTTCGGTGCTGTGGCACACCGAGGGAAAAGGCGAAGAAGATTTAGGGGTGCATTTTTTCGAGCGGCGGCTGCCGGCGGATGCGGAGAACGGCGACTTGCGGCCGATGCGGCGACTGCGAACGCGCCTGCCGAACAGCCCGCTGAGCTATCACGGGGCGATTTTGAGCATTCAGTGGTGCGTGCGGCTGCGGCTGTTCTTGCGTCGTGGGCGGGAATATGTGATCGAGCATCCCTTTGGACTGGGCTCGGTGCCGGATGTGGGGCCGGTTCTACTGGCCGTGCCCGCGGCGGATGAGCCGTGATGACGGAATGAGCACGAATCCCTTTGCAACGCGATTCATTCGGCCGGGGGCGCTGCCGTTTTTGTTTTTGGATGGTGACTCAGCCGAGGCTCTGGTGGGACGGCTGAAGGATCAGCAATGGTGCGGGCAGATTCTGGGGGAGCATGGGAGCGGGAAAACGACGCTGTTGGCGACGCTGATGCCGCTGTTGGAAGCGGCGGGAAGAAGCGTGCTGGCGTTCAAAGTGGGGCCGGGGGAGCGACGGCTGCCGCGGATTGACCGACCGGCTTTATCGTCGGCGACGCAGATCGTGATTGATGGCTACGAGCAGCTTTCGTGGTGGTCGAAGTGGCAGGTACGAAGGCTGGCACGACGAGCGGGGGCGGGACTGCTCGTGACGGCGCACAAGGATGCCGGTTTGCCGACGGTGTATGAGACGAAGCCGAGTGAGGAAGTGGCAAGGGCGGTGGTGGGGAAGCTAATGGCTAACGAGCAAGTTTCGCTTTCGCCGGAAGATATTGGCGTGAACTATAGGGCAGCGGACGGGAATGTGCGGGAGATGTTGTTTAAGTTGTTCGACGTTTATCGGCAGCAGCATTCATCAGAGATTGCCGAATAGACGGAAACAAACTTGGTGCCGGATGTCACCCAAGCGGCGATTCTCCGGGAGCAGGTTTGCTCCCGGCTGGTGGGATGGATTGGTTGGTTGCAACGACAGCGGGATGCGTTTGATTAAGAGGACAACGCCTTCCACACCTTGGGCGGTGACATTGGTAGGTCGGTGAGGCGTTTGCCGGTGGCGTGGTTGCTGGCGTTGGCGCTGGCGGCGGGGGGCGGCACGATGGGGGTTTCGCCGACGCCGCGGACGCCGAAGGGGTGATTGGGGTTGGGAACCTCGACGATGATGGTTTCGATGAGCGGCACATCGAGGCAGGTGGGGATGCGGTAGTCGAGGAAGCTGGCGTTGCGCATGCGGTTTTGGTCGTCGAACCAGTATTCCTCGTTGAGGGCCCAGCCGATGCCCTGGACCGCGCCGCCTTGCATCTGGCCTTCGACGTAGCTGGGGTGAATGGCTTTGCCGGCGTCTTGGATGGCGGTGTAGCGGAGGATGGAGACCTTGCCGGTTTCGGGATCGACCTCGACATCGACAATGTGCGTGCCGAAGCCGTTGGTGGAGCCTTCGGGCGCGACGCTGGCGCGGCCGATGACGGGGGGCAGGTTCTTTTGCGAAGCCTTGGCGGCCAATTCCTTGAAGGTGAGGCTGTCGCCGTTTTTGCTGTAGGTGCCGTCTTTCTCTTCGATCGCGGAGGGCTCGCAATTCCAAAGCTGGGCGGCGCGGTCTTTCATTTGCTCGATCAGATCGAGGCCGAGCTTGTAAGCGGCGAGGCCGGTGGCGAAGGTGACGCGGCTGCCGCCGGTGAGAAAGGTGTAGCCGACGGAGTCAGTGTCGGCGACCTGCGGCTTAACGTCGTGAGCGGTGATGCCGAGGGTTTCGGCCAGTTGCATGGCGATGCTGGCGCGGGAGCCGCCGATATCGGTCGAGCCTTCCAGAAGCGTGACGGTGCCGTCGTCGTTGACG
>JANNTN010000155.1:0-2406 GCA_031394445.1 Anatilimnocola sp. | reverse complement strand
GTCATTAGTCACTTGTCATTTGTGATTCGTTTGGGCAGTGGAGTGGTGGGCGCGGTTGTCCCTATTTGTAGATTGCGATCTGCGCGAAAAACCGGGCGAGATTTTGGGAGATTTTTTCAAGCGCGAAATGGTGTTTTTTTGGAAGGGTTCGCTGGGCAGGGGTGAGATGGGAACCGTTTGGGAAAGGTGCCCCTGTGCGGGATGTATATTGAGGACGGCTTTATTCGGGCTGGCTGAGTTGGTTCGGTAGGACGTGGGTAAAATTAGGGCTCTTCGTGGAATTTAGTGGCTGATTCCGTCGGGGGCGAGTTGGAGTTTTCCGCAGTAGAAGAGAATGCGGGTGCGATAGTTTTCGAAGACGCAGAAGCCGCGGGCGGCGGATTTGAGCGATTGGATTTTGTTGTTGAAGCCTTGGCTGATCGCGTTGAGGATGGGCTGCCGGAAGTAGCTGAGCAAGTTCTCTGAGTGACGCTTGAGCATCATGGCCCTGTTCTCCCGCCGCCGCACTTGGTCCACCGCTTCATTGAGATGCTTGCTGACATGAAATTTAGCGTGCATGATCTCGGTGGCCGGGGCCTGTTTTTCAGTGCTGGCCAAATAGGGTTGCCACATGTCCATCGCCACGCCCCGGACCTGCCCGCGCAGCACGGCAGACAGCGAATTCCAGAGTTTATCGGCAGCCTCCTCGGTCCGGTCTGCCACCACTTCCAAGACCCGGCTGCCGTCCAGATCGGTCAGCACCGAGACATAGCTATGCCCTTTTCCAAAGCTCTTTTTGTCCAGGCCCACATGCCGCACGGCTTCCAAGCTGCGCCGCGTCAGGCCCCGCTCGACGGCCCGTTGCATGATGCCGTGAGCCGTCTGCCAATCCAACTCCAGCAACGCCGCCGCCCGCTGCCGCAGGCTGGCAACACTTCAATGGCGAACGCCTCGAAGAGCAGCGTGAAACGCGAATGCTTGTCCGCCCAAGGAACTGCCACGGTCTTCACGCCGCACTGCGGACATTTCGCCCGGGGCAGGCGGGCCCGAATCAGCGTCTGAAACTGCATCGTATCCAGATGCCGCCACTGCCGCTCCGGTGCCAAGTCCGCTTGCGAACAAGACCTGCCGCACTCCGGGCAGCAAAGACCTCCGCCCTCGTGATCCAACACGATTTCGACTCTTCTAAAGAAAAGTCCACTCGGTCAACACGCCAACTGGCGTTCAGACCCAGCAAGACACGATAATGCTCCGTTAAATCGCTCATGCCAGCAACCTAACACCCCAACTCGGAACAACTCTATCAGCCACTAAAAGTCACGAAGAACCCGAAATAAAGACGTCTGGAATAGTTTTCGCTGATCACTCCGCTGTGCAGAGCAATTTCAGGAGAGCAATTAATCAGCTTATGGCCATGTTTCAACACTACATCCTAATTCTTACCGGGCTGTCTTGCGCCTTTTTCACGCAAAGCTCCCCCGCCGCCGAACCTCTCCGCGCGATGACCTTCAACATCCGTTACGGCACTGCGAAGGACGGTGAGAACCATTGGGATAAACGGAAGGAGTTTTTGGTCGAGACGATCAAGGCGTTTGACCCTGATCTGCTGGGGACGCAGGAGACGCTGGGGTTTCAGCGCGACTATTTGGCTGAAAAGCTGTCCGGTTACGGCGTGGCCGGTGTGGGAAGAGACGACGGCAAGGAGCAGGGAGAAATGATGGCGCTCTATTTCAAGCAGGCGCGCTTCGAAAAACTGGGAGAGGGGCATTTTTGGCTGAGCGAAACGCCCGATGTGGTGGGAAGCAAAGGCTGGGATACCTCGCTGCCGCGGATGGCCACGTGGGTGCGACTGCAAGACCGCCAGAACAAGTCTGCCTCGCCGATTCTGTTCGTCAACACCCACTTCGACCACATGGGCCGCGTCGCCCGGCTGGAATCGGCCAAGTTGCTGCGTCAGCAAATCGAATCCCTGTCCAGCGGGGCCGCGGTCATCCTCACCGGCGATTTCAACTCCGGCGAAGGGAGCGAGCCGTACAAAGCGCTATTCACCGAGGCAGCCGGCAAACCTTCACCAGTTATCGACGCCTATCGTGCCGCACATCCCGAACGCAAGCCGAACGAAGGCACATCCACCCCCTTCGACGTCACCAAAACATCGGGTGCTCGCATCGACTGGATCGGGGCCTCCCGCGACTGGAAGATCGTTTCGATCGAAATCGATCGCACCCACAAAGACGGTCGCACGCCGTCGGATCATTTTCCGGTTAAGGCTGTGCTGGAGCGGTAGGTTGGTTTAATCCAGCCAGTCCTCGACGCGCAGCCCCGGCACTTGCTCAAAATCACGCAGGTTCGCGCTGAGCAAGAGCGCGTCGTTGGCCACCGCAATGCAGGCGATTTTCAGGTCTTGACTGCCAATGCGAATGCGAG
>JANNTN010000144.1:0-1883 GCA_031394445.1 Anatilimnocola sp. | reverse complement strand
GACCGCTTGTGCCGGCATGAGCATCGGGCACAAAGGCATGCTGGTAGCCGCCAAGACGCTCGCCCTGACGGCTCTTGATTTATTCACCGATCCCAAGGAAATCGCGGCCGCCAAGACCAACTTCGCCGACCGCAAAGCCGGTAAAGACTACAGCTCCCGCCTTTCCCCCGACCAGAAACCACCGCTCAACTACCGCGAAAAGGGCAACTAACGCAAATCGTCATTCGTCATTCGTCATTCCTCCCTCTCCCTCCTCAGGTCACGCCCATGCTCTCCCGCCGCACTTTCCTCCAATCAACCTGCCTGGCTCTCGGCAGCGCCGCCATACCAGCCTCCGCGAAAGCGCTCGCGCCGCAAAAAACCGTCCTCCTCCAGTGCGCCTGGGCCACCAAGAACATCGGCGATATCGGCCACACGCCGGGCACGCTACGGTTCCTCGGGCAATACCTCCCCGAGGCCAAAGTCATCCTGTGGGCCGCGAACACCAACCCGCAGGTGGACGCCATGCTGAACAAGCGGTTTCCGCAGGTAGAAATCGTGAAAGGCTCGCTAACACAGAAGGATGGTGCCGTTCAGAAGGCGATCGAGCGGTCCGATTTCTTCCTCCGCGGCCCTGGCATGGGCCAGTCCACCGATTTCATGATTTACTGCAACAAGATTGGTAAGCCGTGGGGCCTGCAAGGGCAGTCCTATTTTCCCGACATGGTCACCGGCCCCGGCTCAGACGAACGAATCGCCCTGCTCAACACCGCCGCTTTCATCTATTGCCGCGACAGCAAAACACTCAAAACGCTCCAAGATGTCGGCGTAAAGCCCCCCGTCCTGGAATTCGGCCCCGACGGCTGTTTTGGCATCGACGTCCGCAATGACGAGAAGGCCCTAGCCCGAATGGCCAAGCACGGCCTCAAGGAAAAGCAGTTCATCACGCTCCAGCTTCGCACGCACACGCCCTCCACCCCCGGCGTCGATGACAAGCGTCCCCAAAAACTCAACCCGCTGCATCCCACGCCGGAAAACATCGCCGACGACACCCGCCGGGCGAAGGTTTATCAGGATCTCATCGCCAAATGGGTCCAGCACACCGGCTGGAAAGTCGTCATCGCGCCGGAGGTCTATAAAGAAATGGAATACAACAAAAAATTCGTTTATGACCCGCTTCCCGACGACCTCAAAAAGCACGTGGTCAACTTCGACGAATTCTGGAACGTGGACGAAGCCTGCTCCTTCTACGCCCGCGCCCACACCGTCATCTGCCACGAGCCCCACACCCCCATCATGGCCCTCGCCGCCGGCACTCCCATCATGCACACCTTCTCCGAATTCCATTCCCCCAAATGCTGGATGTTCAAAGACATCGGCCTCGAAGCCTGGGCCCCCGAATTCGACAGCACCCCCGCCGACAAAATGTTCGACATCCTCATGAGCATCCACAAAGACTATCCCGCCGCCCAAGCCAAAGTCAAAACCGCGATGGCCTACGTCGAACAGCGCGCCGCTTCGCAGATGGGCGTTCTGAAACGCGTCATCCATGCTTGAACACGCCCGAACTCAGCCACCTCCACGGGAATTCCTCCCATCGACACCGCCAGAAAGAAATTTCCAACACGATTCCCGCGTGCCCGCAAGAGCGATAATTGGAGAAAGAATCCAACAAGTCCTGAGACGCAAGCCAGTTTCGATTTACCACACTCGGTCGATGTGACCGATCCGCGCACGTGAAATAATTTTCGGTCCGACAAAACGGTCGTTGAACTAAGCCGCTACGCGACAGAATTGCAAGCGTAGAGAGATGGCCCGGTCTCATGGTTGGCCGGGCTTTTTTATTGCGCAGAGGAAGTCAGCGGCAACTTGCGAGGGCAAAGTGGAAGGTGGTGTTGATCTTC
>JANNTN010000122.1:0-34872 GCA_031394445.1 Anatilimnocola sp. | reverse complement strand
TCTTGTCGTCGGACACTTCCATCAAAGACAACATCCGCGGCAAACGCTACCGCGCTTGCCTCTCCACCGATGTCTTGGAACAGCTACTCCTCAGTTTCGCGAAGAAATAAGATGCGATTGCCGTGGTTGGGGACCACATCTATGCGGATTCCGATTCTTCCGGTGTGCCATTCTGCGCTGAGTTGATGACCGGCAATGTGGTTTGGAAAAAGCGCGGCTCCGGCAAAGGCAGCGCCGCCGTCGCCGCGGCCGATGGTCACCTCTACTTCCATTTCGAGGACGGCACCGTCGCCCTCGTCAAAGCCACCCCCGAAGACTACACCGAAGTCTCGACCTTCAAAGCCCCCGGCAGCGGCGAACGCCCCAGTTGGTCCCACCCCGTCATCGTCGATGGCCAACTCTACCTCCGCGAGCAAAACGTCATCCTCTGCTACGACATCCAATCCAAAAAACTCGCCGCAAAGTAGGTCGCTCAGGCCCTTGAGCGATCTGGGCCGCGCATTAGCCTTCCATTTCCCCCAGCCGAAAGCAAACCTGCTCCCGGTCCGCTGGAATGGTTTTCTGAAACAGGGCGCACGATCACTCGCCACCTTGCCCAAAAGTAGGTCGCTCAGGCCCTGAGCGATCGTAGCCGCTAATTCACTTTCCATCCCCGTCCATTCTCACATCACGACCGTTCTGACTATTCCTCTTCCAACTCCAGCGCCCACCGTATCGCCTGCTTGATCTCTTCCATCGTCGTTTCCGGCAGTCGCCCCAGCTTCTTGCCCAGCCGCACGCGCGGCATCGACCCAATCCCCTGCACATTCGCGACCGATCCTTCGTCCAAAAACCGCACCTTGGGAATCACAACTTCGTACCTGCTGCCACGATTCTGAGACGTAACCGGCACATAAATTACCAGCGCTCGCGGCGGATCAGAATCTTGCCGCGAGACAAGGACGACCGGCCGAAACTTCGCAGCCAGTCCGAGATCGGCAGTCCAAACTTCACCGGGCAGCGGGTTCATCGAGTAAGTCCAAAACGTCTTGTTCTACGCGTCGCGAGCGCACCACATCCAATAACCCCTGATCCGCCACCTCAATAATCTCATTCACCCGCGTTCGCACTTGCAAGGCCACATCCGGTTCCCACTCCCTTAACTTCTGATCCAACCGTTCCGCCAAAACATCCATCGCCATTTCAACCTCCTCTGCAACTGCTCCCTCTCCCTCTGGGAGCGGGCCGGGGTGAGGGTTTTGAATATCCCTCTCACTTTAGAATACCACACAAACTTCCCTAAATCCCGCGAAACACCCAGAAAAGTAGCTCGCTCAGGCCCTAGAGCGACCTGGGCCGCCAGCAACTAATCCATCCCACCAGCCGGGAGCAAACCTGCTCCCGGTCTTCCGGCGTTTCCGTCGCAGCGGCGAAGCGCATTGTGTCGGAGAATTCCAGCCGCGAAGCGGCACAGGAACACAGCCTGGCGGCTTCAGCCCCAAGTCCACCAATGCCCCCCCACAAACACCCCAGCCGCGAAGCGGCGCAGAAACCGCTACATGTCGAGCACGCTGCCACAATCGCTCGAATGTCGAATCGACGTTCAGTATGATTAAGTGCAGCTTCGGCGATTCTGCTCTCCAAGCTCCTTTGCCACAACCTTTGCTCCCGATTTACCCGATGTACGAAATGGGCGTGAATCCGGTGTTTTGGGTGGATCAAGCGCAGGCGGGATAAGCCCTCGAATGTCTTGGCCAACACGCATCTACTGTCGCGTCATTGGATGCCTGTCGAAAGAAGGCGTAGATGTGGCAGTCGTTGGCATGCCAGGAAGGCCGGAATCGCCGGGTGACTATCAGCCACGATTCGTTGTGACGTCGGCCAAGATTCCAGACGATAAGAGGTTTCCTAATTCGATCGTATGGTTTGACATCGACAGGGTCACGGGAGAATTGTCGTATGTTGAACCGGTCGATTAAATGTGCAGAAACACCAGTTGCACATTTTCTTGGCCCAAAACCCGCTGATAGCAAAGTCCGACACTACTGTACAAATGGTACAAAATTTGCACCACCAATCCCCTTCGCCACTCACCTGCCATTGTGGCAAACCCGCCGTACAACCGGCGGCAACGCTCTTTCACAATTCAGCACTCACCGCGAGCTAACCAGCAGCTCACAAACCGCTCACTTGCCCCGCCTAAACACTCACTAACTGCTCACTGTGAGCGCTTCGCCGACGAGACGATTTCCCCAAGCCATTGCCACCAAGCCACTTACGAAAGCCATCCAAGCACGCGCTCAGCCCAGTTGAGCGCGAGCGGTTTTCGAGCCAAACATCTACTAGTAGTACTACTACCCACTACTACCCAAGCAGCCGATCTTACTGAAACATTGGGCTATTGGGATCACCTCGCGAGAGCAAAAACGCGAGGAGGTCGAGGACTTCGTCCTCGTTCATCGTGTCCAAGAGGCCGACGGGCATCATGGAGGTTTTGCTGGGCTGCATTTCCTCGATTTGGCTGCGGCGGACGCTTTGGCTGCCACCTTGGCCGGGGTTGAGCATGTCGGTGTTGATCGTCATGCCGTCGCCGCTGAGGTTGATGATGCGGCCGGTGACGATGCGGCCGTCGGTCGTGCGAATGACGACGGCTTGGTACTGATCGCTGATGACCTTGCTCGGATCGACGACCGATTCCAGCAGATCACGAACACTGAACCGCCCGGCCAGGCCGCTGAGGTCCGGGCCGAACGAGCCACCCTCACTGGCGAACCGATGGCAGGCAAAGCAGTTGGCCGCACCAAACATCGCCCGCCCGTGATCAAAGTCGCGCTTCTTCAAGCCGCTTTCCACCTTCGAAAGCAGCTCGTCGAGCGTCCACTTTTTCACGAACGGCCGGGGAGGAGCCACCTGAACATTGGCTAACGCTTTTTCGAGTTCCTGAAGCTGCGCCCGGAGCGCCTTGACCCGCTCCGTATCACCCTGCCGCTCCGCGCGAGAAATGTCCCGCGCGATTTGGTCCGGATGCGGCTGCACTTCGATCAGCGTGCCGAGTTCTTCCTTCTCCTTGGGCGTCAGCGTCTCCACCGCGTCGTTCTTCATGATGGTGAACGACCCGCGGAGGCTATTGCCCCCTTTGTAACTCGCCGCCTTCGTGAACCAGGCAAAATACTCGCGACGCTCGCCGATCGTCCAACCGGTTTTCAGATTTCGCAAATTGCGGACATACCCAATCTGCTCTTCCTGCGTCGGCGCGGTCGCCAGCAGCTTCAGCGTCTTGCCCACGACCGACGGAGCCCGCAGATACACCAGCAACTGCGACAGATCGTCGTTCAGCGCCGGTGAGCCTTTCGCCGGGAAGAGCGGATCGAAGCGGGCAATCACCTGCTCGCGATCCTTCTCGCTCGGCCGGCCCATTCGATTGAACAACACCGCATACACCCGCAGCAGATCGAGCCGCTGGCTCACCGAGAGCTTGCTCCAATCGATGCGGCCCAATGCGGCCACAATGTCGCTCTTCAGTTTTTCATCGACAGCCGGGTACTTGTCCTTGTCACTCGCATCAGCCACGCCATCCCCTTGCTTCTCGGTCGCGCCCAGCGCCCCGCTGGTGCGATGGAATGGATCGGTGCCGCTCACGCGTGCCAGGGCCAGCAAAGCCTGAATCGCCGCCTGCGAGTCTTTTTCCGTCAATGCCTTCTGCTTCCAACCAGCCGAATCTTGATGTTCAATCGCCACGCGAGCCGCATACCGCAGATAACGATCCTCATTCGCGAGATACGGCCAAGCCGCATCGACGGCCGTCGTGTCCTTCTTGCCGTGGAAGGCTTCCAGCTTCCGCCGCGTCGCCCGCGCAGTCGCTCCCGCGTCCGCCGGCCGCGACTCGGCAGTCGATTCCTTCCCCGCATACGTCACGCGATACAGGCCCGACTGCGTCGAACGGCCACCGATCGCGAAATACAACGCCCCATCCTGCGGCCGAATGACCATATCGGTCAGAGGCAGCGGCGTGCCGGTCACGAACTCTTCGTAGGTGCCCTTGTAACCCGCTCCGTCTGGCTCCATATGCACGGCGTACAGCTTGCCGTAGCTCCAATCGTTGATAAAAAACGCTTCCTGATACTTGGCCGGAAATTTGGCACCATATCCAAACGTCACACCGGTCGGCGAACCCGGACCGATGTTGACCACGGCTGGGAGGCTATCGGGATAGTAAGCCGGCCACTTCCCCGCGCCGTTGCGCCAGCCGAACTCCGCCCCGCTGGCTGCAAAATTGACACGCGTGGGCCGATACCAGGGTGTGTTGAAATCCCATTCCATGTCGGCGTCGTACGTAAAGAGATCGCCGTACCGATTGAACGCCGCGTCGTATTCGTTGCGGAAACCGACAGTATTGACGACCCAATCTTTCCCTTCGGGATCGACCTGATAAATGGCTCCGCCCGGGCCCAGCACGCCGCGCATGAAGCCATTGCCATCCGCCATTCGCGGCAGCAAATGATCTTCGCCCCAGATCGGCGGCACGCGGCTGGCCGAAAACTCGGTGACCTTTGTTTGATTGCCGCACACGATGAACAGCGACTTGCCATCCGGAGAGAGCAACACCGCGTGCGGACCATGCTCGCCGCCGCCCCCTTCCAGTCCTCGCAGCAGTTGCACCTTATCCAATTCACCATCACCGTTCGTATCGGTGCAACGATACAGCCCCGAAGCATTGCGACTGTTAATGACCACATACAAACTGTCAAAGGCCCACAGCAAACCCTGCGCGCCGCTAAAGACACCTTCCGTACCATCCGGCCACTTGTAATCGAGCTTGATTGGCTCGACTTTCGGCGGGCTGGCCTGCCCCGTCGCCGGCGGCGTCACGCGGAAGAACCCCGCGTTGGCTTGATCCGAAACAATCAGCCTTCCCTTCGGGTCGAGACACATGCTCACCCACGAGCCTTCACTCCGCGGCACGCTGTACAGCAGCTCGACTTTAAAATCCTTCGCAACCTTGATCTGGTCGATTGGTGTCGCTTGCGGCGGGCGGCCGTCGTCAGCCGCGGGCTCAGCCCGGCCTTTCCCCTTGCGAGCCTGGCCCAAGGCAGAAGAGATAAGAATCGTGAAAACGAGCAGCGCGGCAGCAAATCGAAGCACAAAGTTCATGGCAAATCAGAGAGGCTAATGTTGAGGCGGGTGGAACCAGTTAGGTGAGATTTGTCGATCAGATACAAGGTACTGACTGGATCGCCCAAAGTACAGAATGAGGGTTGGAATGCGGCCCTAGGTTACTGGCAGCATTTGGCAAACTGATTCAAGGCATCCAATTCAGGATTTTCAATTATCAAGACAAATGACGCTACGGCTTGCGCCGCCGGCACAGCTTGGCACGGCGCGGGGATCGCGCCATGCAATAAACTTTGGGTGACACGCGCGACAGGGCCGAAACACGGCAATTTCCTAAGCTATATTGGGCTGCCGGTCTGCCTCGACCGGTTTCCGGGGTTACGTTTTTGCAGTCGGCTACGAAAACCTACCCGGATCGTCGAGGCGCTCGTTCTATGCTCATGCGTCACGTCCACCCGACCCTCCAATTCACCCACATGCTGCCGTACGGCGCCATTCTGCATGAGAATGGCGTCCAGTTCGTCGTTTATAGCCGCAGCGCGACGGCCATGCGGCTGTTCTTGTACGAGAAGGTCGATGATCCCGAGCCAGAGGAGATTATCGAGTTCAGCCCGACCAACGATCGCTGGGGGGACATTTGGAGCATTTTTGTTCCCGGTGTCAGCGTTGGTCAGCTTTATCATTTTCAGGCGGATGGCCCACGCGACCCCGAGAAGGGCCAGTGGTTCGACGGGCGGGCTCGGCTGATCGATCCCTATGCCAGAGCGCTCGCGGGCAACTTTCTGCCTTCGACGGATGGAGTGATTCGTCCGCCGAAATGCGTCGTCGTCGATGACTATTTCGATTGGGAAGGTGACCGCCATCTGCGCCACAGCATGAGCGAAACGGTCATTTACGAAACGCACGTTCGCGGTTTCACGCAGGACGAATCGAGCAAGGTAAAGCACCCCGGGTCGTATCTCGGTCTGATCGAAAAGATTCCGTATTTGAAATCGCTCGGCGTGACGGCTGTGGAATTGATGCCGGTGCATGAGTTTCCCATCAATGGCATTTACGGGCAAACGCTGGAGCGGCCGAACTATTGGGGCTACGACTCGATGGCGTTTTTCGCGCCGCATCGCGGTTATGGCGTCGGCGAAAAGCCCGGCTCGCAGGTAACCGAATTCAAGCAGATGGTGAAGGCCCTGCATGCCGCCGGCATGGAGGTCATCCTCGACGTGGTCTTCAACCACACTTGTGAAGGGAATGAGCTTGGCCCGACGCTCTCGTTCAAAGGGCTCGAAAACCGCACGTACTATATGATGGGGAACGGCGGCAGCTACTACATGAACTTCTCGGGCTGCGGCAACACGGTGAACGGCAATCACCCGGTTGTCCGCGAAATGATTTTTCATTGCTTGCGGCATTGGGTGCATAACTATCACGTCGATGGTTTTCGCTTCGATCTGGCTTCGATTCTTAGCCGCGATCGGCAAGGCAATCTTGTTCCCAACCCGCCGCTCTTGGAGGCGATTGCCGAAGATCCGCTGTTGGCCGATACGAAGGTGATTGCCGAGGCGTGGGACGCTGCCGGTGCTTATCAAGTCGGCAGCTTTGGCGACTTGCGCTGGGCGGAGTGGAACGGACGGTATCGCGATGATGTGCGACGCTTCTGGCGCGGCGATAAGGGCCTGATGGGGGCGTTTGTCACGCGGCTGGCCGGTTCGAGCGATTTGTATGAGCATGCTGGGCGTCCGCCGTATTGCAGCATCAACTTCATCACGTCGCACGACGGCTTTCCGATGAATGATTTGGTGAGCTACAAGGAAAAGCACAACGAGGCCAATGGCGAAGGGAACCGCGACGGCGACAACAACAATTGCAGCGACAACTATGGCGTCGAAGGGCCGACGAAACGGCCAGAGATCGACGGCCTACGCAGCCGGCAGATTAAGAACTATTTGGCGACGCTGATGCTGAGCCAGGGCGTGCCCATGATGGTGATGGGTGACGAGTGTCGCCGCACGCAGAAGGGGAACAACAACGCCTACTGCCAAGACAACGACATTTCGTGGTTCGATTGGAGCCTGGTCAAGCAGAACGAGCACTTGGTGCGGTTTGCGTCGGCGCTGATTAAGTTCCGCCGCACGCAGCCCACGATTCGCCGCGATCACTTTTTGACCGGCAAGCCGAAATTCGAAGGTGACTTGCCCGATGTGAGTTGGTTTAGCGCCCTGGGGACCGCGGTCGATTGGCACGGCGACGACACCACGTTGATTGCTCACCTGAAGGCCGTCGAGCCCGAGCATGACCCCGAAGGCTTGGCGCGGGACGTGCTAATTCTGGTGAACGCCACGACGCAGCCGCGGGAATTCATTTTGCCCCCGGTCGCCAAAGGCACGCGGTGGCGGCTGTTGCTCGATACGGCCGCAGCCCCGCCCTTCGATGTCTATCCCGACCTCGACGGCCCCCCTCCCCCGCGTTCCCGCCGGCTGACGCTCTCCTACCGCGCGATGTGCGTGTTTGTCGCGGATCAAGGGCGGAAGTGACGAGGAGGCGTGGTCAGCAGCAGATTATTTCACGCGGAGAGGCGGAGTGCGCAAAGGAAGCAAAGAAGAAGCGAGGATGGCGGAAAAGCATCGCGACTCAAGGCAATACGGCTGTTGCTGCTGATTGGGAAGATGAGGAGCGGGGCCAAGCTGACCGATCACTGAATTGCTGGCCGGCTAGACCGTGGCGATAGTGCAACCGCTGTCCTGTAAAAGCGGTCTTGTTTAGTGGTTCTTCGTGGAATTTAGTGGCTGCCGTCGGCTCGGTTTTGGTCGTTACGTGTTCCTCTTCTCTGTTTGAGTTGAGGGCCCCCTCGATTTCGCCCCGTGCGGATGGATGTGGGGAACTTCGAGACCAAGGCGTTGGCACAAGAGGATCGTGGCCTCCTGCAGCGCGAGGCCGCTCACCGCCACCCACAGATCAAGCTGATTGCCCCTCGCTCCACACCGAAAACAGCGGTAGGCATTTTTCCGCAAGTTTGCCGAGAAACTGCGGCTGTTGGACGAGGTCGTCGCGCCGCAACTGCAGGTTACTGTGGAAGGGCCGAAGCGGAGGTTTTTGGAGCGGCAAGCGACTTATGTTTTGCAGATCGCCAATCCGGGCACTGCCTCCGCGCGCGATGTCGATCTGGTTGCGTATCTGCCGCGGGGCATGCGTTTTGTCTCGACGGATTCGCAGGGGCAGTACGATCCGTCGCAACATGCCGTGATTTGGAGTCTGGCCGAGCTGCCGCCTAGTCAGGCGGGAGTAGTGAAGCTGACGGCGCTTCCGGTGGAGCCCGGCGAGCAAAAGCTGCAGATCGAAGGTCGCGGCGCGCTGAACTTGAGCGAGAAAACCGATCAAATCGTGCTCGTCGAGCAAGCTGCCGAACTGGTTCACACGGTCAAAGACCTCGACGAGGTTATTGAAGTTGGCAGCGAAACGACCTACGAAATTCGGGTCAAGAATCAAGGCACCAAGGCGGCGACCAATGTTCGCATTGGCGCGCTGATGCCACCAGGAATGGCGGCTCTCAGCGGCGATGGACCAACCCGCGCATCCGGCGACCCTTCGCAGATTACGTTTGCACCACTGGAACGCCTCAATCCGCAGGAAGAGGTTCTGTACAAGGTTCAAATTCAAAGCCGTGCCGCCGGTGACCAAATCGTCCGCGTCCAGCTCTCCGCCGACGACATTCCTACCGTCACCCGCGAGGAAAGTACGCGGGTGTATCAGGATCGATGAGGATCACTGCGGGACAAGCAACTCGTTCTCATTGCCGGCGATCAATGACCGGTGCTTGGCGATCTCGCGTAGAAAAATCCGCCGCAAGGCGTCATATCCCCGGTTGTTGGGATCTTCGATGTTGTCGAAATACCAGTAGTGCGGATCGTGCCAATCGTAATGTGATAGCCAGAACTTGCGGCAGTGAATCCCATGGCCGAGAAATGTGTCGTGAACCGGCACGACATGGACGAAGGGATGCTTGGCGGCCACGTCTTTGAGCGCAGCGTTATAAGCATCTACGATTTTGAGACAGTCTGGCCAGGGCGGCAGCACCCACGTGCTTTCGGGGTCGCCGACTCCATCCGACGGATCGTAGATATCGCCGACAAAGATCGCGCACCCGCCGGGAAACCGTTCCTTGATCGCCGCGAAGATCTCGTCGAGTCGTTGCTTGTAGTTATCAATCCACGGCTGCGCTTGCGCGAGTGTTGCCCCGTACATTGCGCCTTCGCGCGGCGGAGACCTGCCGTACCAGTGAATCAGGTCGTTGCCGCCGGTTGTCATCACGATCAGGCCGAAGACATTAGCTTCCTGCTTGGACAACCGGTCGTTAATGTGAGCCAAATGTTGCAGCGAATTGCTTCCCGAGATGGACAGATTCGATCTTTTCAGGTCTGGTAACGCGCGTGACAGGCAAACGCCCTTCAGCTCAGCAAACTCATCCGCCGGGTTTTCCGCGAGGCGATCAAAGTAGGAGTGTCCCGGCGACGCGCCGAATCCGGCAGTGACGCTGTCGCCGAGGCCAACCAGCAGCACGGTGCGATCGGTCCAGGGATGTTCATAGGCGGTTGGATCAACCGCAGGGCCAGCCGGGCCGCTGCCCATCGGCAGGTACAAGTAGAAATGCAGGTAAATGAGAGCCAGCCCGATCGCCGTACCGCCAACCGCTACGATCCACCGCAATCGCTTTCTAAGGCGCGGCGACGTCAGACTCGGTTGTGAAGGCACTTCATTCATTTCTGCCGCGATTTTCAGCCGCGTCGGGTTAGCGTGAGAAGTTCCGAATAGCTTTCATTTCTACAGATTCCTCAAAAACACCATTGCTTGCTTCACGTCTTCGATGGGTGAGCGGGTGTCGTGGCGGGCGACGGTGAAGTAGCCGCGGTATTGTTGCTCTTCGAGGATGGCGAGGAGTTCGGGGATTTCGGCGGTGCCTTGGCCGAGGGGGACTTCGAGGCCGCGGCCGAGGGCGACGTCGCGGGTGGCGTCGGTGGCGTGAAAATGCAGAACGTGGGGGGCGAGTGCTCGGAGGGCGGCCACGGGCGAGTGGCCGTGCAGAATTAAATTGGCGGGATTGAAATCGATGCCGATTGTGCCGGGTGGCAGGCTGTTCAGCACACTCGCCAATTCCTCGCCGCTTTCGCTGCCGGTCTCTGCCGCGAGAAAGGCACCGCACCGCTGGCCGTGCTTGCCAAGCTCGGCCAGGACTTCCAGCAGGGTCGTTTTGGCAATCGCCTCGCTTTCGCCCGGCACGCGGCCGATGTGGTTGACGACGACGTTCGTTCCGAGCTCATAGGCGGCAGTCATGGCCCGCTTGGTTCCCTCAACACGAGCCTCCAGGCCCTCCTGTACCGCATAGCCCCGGCGGGTGCGAAAGGCGACCGCGCTCAGCCGCAAATTCAGATCATCCAGCATTTTCCGCACGGCCCGCACGCCGGTACGGGAAAGATCGTCGGGGGAAAGCTCGTTTCGCAGGTCGATTTCGACCGCTTCGGCCCCCAGTTCGCGAGCAGTGAGCAACCCTTTTTTCAGGGGCATGCGCAGACTTGCGACCTCAATGCCCAACTTGATTTGCAACATACGGTTCCCAACTCCCTATTCCCGACTCATTACTCTCGTGTCTTCGTTAATCCTCATCCTAGCCACGCTGGCCGCCGCGCCCAACGACCCGGCCCCGCTAACCGCGGGCGATGTCTTCAATTGCAACTTCGAAGAGCCCTTCGACCGTAATTATGACGGCTGGCCCGACGGCTGGACGCGGCAGCGTTCGCGCGAGCTGCCGGAATTTCTCAAAATCGGGATTGTCCGCGAATCGACCAATCCGGCAGCGGCCACCGAGCCTGCGAGCAGCGGCGCGACGAAGTGGACCGGCAATCAATGTTTGCAGATCGATCTCAATGGCGGCGGTGCGGTGATTTCCAGCGCGCCGCAGCCGATCAGCACACGGTTCACACTCGTCCTCAAGGCCCGCATCAAGGCGACTGGCCTCGTACATGACGGCGCTTGGGTGGAGCTGGCCCTGTTGGATAGCGAAGGCAACGTCGTGCAGCGCAAAGCCACGACACCGCTGACCACTGCCGCTGAATGGACGACGGTGGAGATGGAGCCGATCGCCGCCGTCAGCGAGAAAGTTACCCACGTCGTCATTTCGGTCCACGTGCGGCCCCTGGGAAAACATGAAGACCTGAAAGGGCAAGTGTGGTTCGACGATCTGCAAATCCTGCGACTACCGCGGATGCGGCTAACATCGTCCGAATCGACAGGCATCTATACCAAGCGCGAGGCAGTCGAAATGACTTGCTCCGTCTCGGGCATTCACGTTCGCAATCCGCGGGTGAAATTCGAACTCTTCGATGAGCAAGAGCGTCTGCTGGCGGAATCGACCAGCACGTTGCTCTCGACCCAGGATAGCGCCAAGCGGGCCAACAAAGAATTGCCCAGCGATGGTTATGCGGGCCAGACGACCTGGACGCCGCCAATCACGGATTACGGTTTCTATCAGATTCGCGCGGCGCTGTTGGCGGAAGACGCGGCCGAGGTGCTGCTGGGGCGCACGAAGACAGTCGCTGTCCTGCGACCCTTTCCCGTGCCGAAGCGCAGTGCATTTGGTTGGTCGTTGCCCGGCGGCGAGGATACGTTGAATTATGCGGCGCTGGCGACTTTGTTGGGCCAGGCGGGCTTGGGCTGGGCCAAAATTCCGTTGTGGCACGATCCAAAAGATTCGTCGGCGGCCGATCGGGCCGCCTGGTTTGCCGAACAACTGAGCATTCAGGGCATTGAGCTGGTGGGGGTGCTCGATCAGCCGCCATCCGAGTTGCGAGCTGTGTTTCGCGAGCAAGGCCGGCTGGAGGTAGCCACCGTGTTTTCCGAACCCGAATTGTGGCAGCCAGCGGTCGCTCCCACGATGACGCGGCTGTCACTCAAAGTGCATTGGTGGCAACTTGGGAACGACAGCGATGTCAGTTTTTTCGGACATCCGCAACTGGAAAGCAAAGTCGCCGAGATTAAAAAGCTGCTGGAGCAATCCGGCCAGCAGATTCATCTCGCGCTCAATTGGAAGTGGATTTATGCCGCTCCCAAAACCGCCAGTGGGCGGCCAGCGCCGTGGTCGTGCCTTTCGTTTGGCATTGATCCGCAGCTAACTGCGGAGGAAATCTCGGCTTATGTGCCGATGGTGAACGCGATTGCCTCGACGCCGGGGGAAACGCCCGAGGCGCGGGCCAAAACCTTGTCCAGGATTTCGGCGCGCAGCGTGGCCAGCGTGCCCGTGAAGGCGGTTTCGGCCACTCGCGCCCCACCCCTGCAGCGGCGTTGGATGCTGCTTGCGCCTTTGCCGCGAGGTGAATACTCCAGCGACGTTCGTTTGCAAGATTTTGTGCAGCGCATGTTGGCGGCAAAAATGAACGGCGCTCATGCCGTTTTCTTGCCTCAGCCGTTCAGCGATGAGCAGGGCGTGTTGAATACTGATGGTTCGCCGAGCGAGCTATTTGTGCCCTGGCGAACGACGGCGATGCTGATCGGCGGCACGGAATATCTGGGACCAATCCAGTTGCCAGGCGGCAGCGTGGGACATGTGTTTGCTCAAGGCGGCAACGCCGTTATGGCCCTGTGGAATGATCGCGCCACGACCGAACGAGTAGAATTGGCTGAGGACGTCGAGCAAATCGACCTGTGGGGCCGGGCCACGACTCCGAAATCCCGCGACGAGGGCGGCCGCAAACTGTATGAATTACCGATCGGCCCGCTGCCGACGTTCATCACGGGCCTCAGTGAAGCCGTTGCGCGGTGGCAATCAGCGGTAGCGTTCGAAAATTCACAACTCGCAAGTATCGCCGGCCGCGAGCAAGTCTTACAGCTCCGACTGAAAAACACGTTCCCTCAGGGCGTGAGCGGCGAGTTGACGCTGTACGCTCCGAAGAGCTGGGGTTTTGACTCACGTCCCACGCGGTTCAAAGTTTCGGCTGGTGAAGAATTGCGTTTGCCGTTGGCTGTGACGCTGATGGCCGACGCGAATAGCGGTCCTCAGCCGGTGCGTCTGGACTTCGATGTCGGCGGCTATCGCTTTAGCGCCCACCGCACATTGCAACTCGGCCTGGACGACGTGCAGGTGGAAATGACCTCCGGTGTGAAAAATGGCTCGTTGATCGTCGAGCAACACTTGATGAACCTTTCCGACAAGCCTTTGAGCTTTCAGTGCGTGCTGTTCGCACCCGATCGCCGCCGGCAGACGCGGCAAGTTCTGAACCTGGGCCGCGAGCGAACCACGCTCAAGTTCGTACTGCCCGAAGGGGAAGAACTCATTGGCAAAAAGCTGTGGCTGCGGGCCGAAGAAATCGGCGGCTCGCGGGTGTTGAACTACACGTTGGTTGGCGAGCGGTAAGCTGGCGTTTCGGATCAATCGCGCTGCGACGCTACTAATCCGTTTCGTACGGCATCGGCAGGCCGATGCGGCTATAGGTATCGCCGAAATGTTTGGCAAGATGCTCGCGATACGGAGATTGCAGGCGTGCTCTCCGCTTCCCGGCTTTACAGAGAAGCTCTAACTGGACAGCGCCATGTTTAACACTGGGTAAATTGGAGTCGCCGTAAGTCGTTTTGTGATGGACTTGCTAGCTAAACCCCAGATTCCCCAAGTTCCAACGTGGCGCTGTCCAGCTAAAACATCCAAAGGGATGCAATGGACTTGCCGCAAATCAATAACCATTTCAGCCAAACCAAGTTGACGAGACGCGGGCAAAAAATATAGACCCCAGACCCGCGAACTTCGGATCGGTCCGCGTATGTCCGTTGCCTTGGCCATTCTGTGTGCAATTAACTCTTCCGCATCGAACACCCGCGCTACCGTAATCCGATTTGCCTTCCGCTGTGCCAAATCACAAGTCTGCGTTAGAACGATAACTCGATTCACAGCACAACCGATGACGGGGTTGGCGGGGTCGTCCAGATTCAATTCTTGAACTTCAAGGAGTGGGACGCCGTCAATCAGATCGGCTTGATCCACCGGTTCAAGCGGCCCGGGCTGACTATAAATCAATCGAGATCTCCTGCGGTCAAATCAGTGTTAGTAATCTCAAATGGCCGATCGTAGCCAAGGATCGACCGACTCGCTCGAACGATTTTGGTTGACGTCGGTGCAGGCAAATTAAGCGACAAGTTTTCCGGTGTGATATCACTATCGTCAATTGGCATCGCCAGTGACATTTGATCCAACGCGACAACTCGCACTTGAACAAGTTGATTACGGACCTGCAATTGATAGGTTTTTCCAGATTCGAGATCGACGTTCTGAAGCGCTTCTGCAAGCGTCATGGCTTCCTCCGCGGTTCCTTGGCCCTCTCGATTATACCTCACTACCCCTTCGGTCGATAACCTCGGCCGCCTTCGCGGCGAGATTGCTTTTGGCGGCCCGGTTTTAGCGTCTTTCCAGCGCCGGTTCCCGGCGGCGTGTGGACATAGTTTCCGGCGAAGCGCTGGTTCGCATCTTGCTGCCGCTTCTTGAGAGCCTCGCGAGGCGGGCGGCTGGGAATCAGACTGTCGCAGCCGTCGCCGATGAGGTCGGTCCGTTTGGCCTGCCGCAATGCTTCGCGAACTTCAAAGTAGTTTTCGGGCTTGAAGAATTGCATGAGCGCCCGCTGCAACTTGCGATCACGTAGTTGGCGGGAAATATGAACGGGCTTCTTCGTGAAGGGGTCGATGCCGGTGTAGTACATCGCGGTCGCCACATCGAATGGTGCCGGAATAAAATCCTGCACCTGGTCGGGCCGATAGCCGTTCTGCTTCAAAAACACGGCCAGGTGAATCATCGCGTCCAGGTCGCTCGCCGGATGGCTGGCGATGAAGTACGGCACGATGTACTGCTTCTTGCCCGCCTTCTTCGATTCGCGATCGAACGCCTCCGCGAATTTTTCGAAGTCATCCGTCGCTGGCTTCCGCATTTTCATCAGCACATCGGGATCGACATGTTCGGGCGCGACCTTCAAATGCCCGCCGACGTGGTGTTGGGCCAAATCCCGCATGTATTCTGGCGATCGTCGTGCCAGATCCATCCGAATGCCGCTGGCCACGAGCACTTTCTTAATGCCTGGCACTTCCCGTGCCTCGCGCATCAGCTCCACCAGCGGCCCGTGATCGGTTCCGAGCAGCTTGCAAATCGTCGGATGCACGCACGATTGCCGCCGGCAGACCGCCTCCACCTCCGGCTGCGTGCATTTCATTTCATACATATTGGCTGTCGGCCCGCCGATGTCGCTAATCGTCCCTTTGAACTTCGAGTCCGCCACCATCTGCTCGATTTCCAGCAGTACCGATTCTTTACTCCGCGATTGAATCGTGCGGCCTTGATGGGCGGTGATGGAGCAAAACGTGCAGCCGCCAAAGCAGCCGCGCATGATCGTGACCGAATCCTTGATCATCTCGAATGCGGGAATCGGCTCGCGATAAGCCGGGTGCGGCTGCCGCGTGTAAGGCAGCGTGTAGATCACATCCATCGACGCTTGCGAAATCGGAAACGCCGGCGGATTGGCCACGACCGCCTGCTTGCCGTGCCACTGGACGAGTCGCTTGGCGTTGTAGGGGTTCGTTTCGTTGTGAATGATACGCGTGGCTTCCGCGAATGTTGGTTTATCGGCGCATACCTGCTCGTAACTCGGTAGTGTGATGGTTTCCTGTGGGGCGGGCCTCTGGCCGGCCGTGTCTTCTGTGTTAACTGCGATTACGGCCGGCGAGACGCCCGTCCCACGAGGTGGCCACTCCGGCACTTCCTCGCTCGCACCGAGCGCATAGGCCACGCCGCGCATATCGCGCAGACCTTTAACCGTTTCTCCTGCTCTCAGCCGCTGGGCAATTTCAAGAATTGCCTCTTCACCCATTCCATACACCAGTAAGTCCGCTTTGCAGTCGAGCAAGATCGACTTACGTACTTTGTCCGACCAATAGTCGTAGTGGGCCAGTCGCCGCAGTGAGGCTTCGACGCTACCTGCAATCACCGGAACGCCCGAAAATGCTTCCCGCGCCCGCTGACAATACGACAGCGTCGCTCGATCGGGACGCAAACCAATTTTTCCGCCGGGCGAATAGGCGTCGGCGTTCCGCACCTTCCTGTTCGCCGTGTAGTGGTTGATCATCGAGTCCATGTTCCCCGCGCTGATGCCGAAGAACAGCCGCGGGCGGCCAAACCGCCGCCAATCATCGACCTTCCGCCAATCGGGTTGACTCACGATGCCGACGCGAAAGCCGGCGGCCTCTAGCACGCGGCCCAAAATGGCCATCGCAAAGCTCGGATGGTCGATGTAGGCGTCGCCGGTGATGATGACGATGTCGAGTTCGTCCCAGCCGCGGGCCTGTGCCTCTTCCATCGACATCGGCAGCGCCGTCGTGGGGCGGGCCTCTGGCCGGCCGTGCTCGCTTAGCCGCCGCGCCCTTGCGGCGTTGCCCTGAACGGGTGCGCCCGGCGTGGACGCCGGGGCTAAGCAGGTTGGCAGCGTCTCCAGCAGATTGCCCAGTCGGCCGGCATTGGGATTAAAGATTGGCAGCGCAGAACTCATGGTTGGCGCTGTCCGGAACGACGCATCACAGCGCGTTCCGCCTTTTCTTGTAACTGTAGGGAATGCCCTCAGTGGCGTTCCGACCTACAAATTTTGATGAGCAGTAATCCCGCCGAAGAATCCGCAGCCGCTCAATCGGCCACTCGCTCCTGGGGGCGTTGAGCTGTCATTGTAAGCGATCCTGGCCTTTAGGTCACGCCTGGAGCTTACCACGGACCGCGGCCAAAATAACGCATGAGGCTCGGCAGTCGGTGGCCGAAGAGGATGAACAAAACGACCAGCGCGAAAACTAGCTCCGTGTGTCCAATTCGTTCCCAGAAGTAGTGATAATGCCACATTGATGCCGCCACTTTCGACACATTCTACCAGCCTCCGGAGAAGCTTTGCTAGTTCGCTTCACCGTTATAGACGGATGATCCGTCGCCGTCGGCAACGGGTCTCTCCGACCTACCAACGCTCCCGCCGCCTTGGTACAGTCAATTCCTGGTATTTCCTCGTTTCCTCAGGAAAAATCCCATGCGTCGCCGCGTCGTCGTTACCGGAATGGGCTGTATCAATCCACTCGGCAACGATGTTGAATCGATGTGGAAGGGGGTAACGGAGGGCCGCTCGGGCGTCGGCTACACCACCATCTTCGACGCCAGAAAATTTCCGACGAAAATCTCCGCGGAAATCAAAAACTGGGACATCACCCAAACCGGCGAAGACGCTGAAACCTGGAAATACCGCGCCCGCCACACGAAGTTCGCGTGCGGCGCGGCCAAGCAGGCGATGGCCCAGTCGGGCATTCTTGATGCCGGCCTCGACCCGACCCGCTTCGGCGTCTATCTCGGCTGCGGCGAAGGCTCGCAAGATTTCGCGTCGTTCTCAACAATGATGACGGCGGCCCTTCGCCCCGATGGTCTGGATTTGGCCGCGTTTGCGAAGAAGGGGCTGGAAATTCTCAACCCGGTTGCTGAGATCGAGCAAGAGCCGAACATGCCGGCGGGGTATGTTGCCGGGCTGTTCAACCTGCAAGGGCCCAATGCGAATTGCCTCACGGCTTGTGCCGCCAGCAGCCAAGCGATTGGCGAGGCGACCGAGATCATTCGCCGCGGTGATGCCGACGCGATGCTCAGTGGCGGTGCGCACAGCATGATCCACCCCTTCGGCGTCACCGGGTTTAACCTGCTCACTGCGCTTTCCACCAGCAATGACGAGCCGACGAAGGCCAGCCGTCCGTTCGACCGCCTTCGCGACGGCTTTGTTCTCGGTGACGGGGGAGCGATGATCGTCCTCGAGGAACTCGAACACGCCAAACGCCGCGGCGCGACGATCCTGGCCGAAGTCCTCGGCTATGGCACCACCGCTGATGCCTACCGCATCACCGACATTCACCCCGAAGGCCGCGGCGCGATCGCCTGCATGAAAATGGCCATCGCCGACGCCGGCCTGACGCCTGCCGATATTCAATACGTCAACGCCCACGGCACCAGCACGGCGGTGAACGATCGCGTCGAAACCGTTGCCTGCAAGCAAGTGTTTGGCGATCGGGCGATGCAAACGCCCGTCAGCAGCACCAAGAGCATGATGGGCCACCTCATTGCCGCCGCCGGCGTGACGGAAGCCATTGTCTGCATGCTCGCGATCCGCGACCACATCCTTCCGCCCACCATCAACTACGAAAACCCCGACCCCGACCTCGACCTCGACTACGTCGCCAACGCCGCCCGCCCCGCCCCGCTCGACTACGCTCTCTCCAACTCCTTCGGCTTTGGCGGCCAAAACATCTCTCTCGTGGTAGGGCGATTCAAAGATTAGGTTTTTGGTCTTGTGGTAGTCTGCCGCTTGCGGTTAACAATCGTTGGCTTGATCCGCGTAACTGTCGACGATCTGTACTGCTATGGAAACAACGCTGCACCGGCAATTGAAAGAACTGTATGCCGGGCCAGAGGCACTCGTGGAGCAGCGTCTGGGCGGGTATCGGATTGATGCCATCCGCAATGGTGAATTGGTCGAAATTCAGCACGGCGGCCTGTCGGCGATTCGCACCAAAATTGCCCACCTGCTCAAAAAGCATGAGGTGGTCGTCGTGAAGCCGCTGGTGGCGACGAAAACGCTCGTTCGGCTGGCCAAGCGCGGCGGGCGGGAGCTGTCCCGTCGGCTCAGCCCTAAGCGCCGCACGTTGATCGACGTGTTTGACGAGTTGATCTATTTCACCAGGGTCTTTCCGCATAAACGGCTGACGCTGGAAGTGCCGCTGATCGAGGTCGAAGAGCGCCGCTATCCCGGTCATGGCCGCCGTCGCCGTTGGCGGCAAAACGATTTCGTCGTGGAAGATCAGTTGCTCGTTTCCGTGATGGATACTCACCGTTTTCAAACGCGCGCCGACCTGTTGTCTCTATTGCCCGTCGAGTTAGTCGAGCCCTTTCATTCGGGTGATCTGGCCACGGCACTCACCATTAACCGTACGCTGGCGCAGCGCATTTTGTATTGCCTGCGCCACATGGGCGCTGCGGCAACTTGTGGCAAGGCGGGCAACGCGTGGCTTTACCGGCGAGCAGCGTAGAGCCGTTAGTTTGTTTTCGGTCGATCGTCGTAGGCTTCGTTGAGCACTTTGGCATACGTATCTTTCGCGAAATCATACGCTGCTTTGGCGGCTTCTTTCTCGCTGTCGCGAGTCTGTCGCACTTTTTGGTTCCAGCAAGTTTCGACGGCATCGACGCACCACTTGGCGCTGCGCTTGCTGGCGCGGATCGGCTTGCCATCGACTTCGACGAAGATGGGATTGGTGTGCGAACTGGGAAAAACACGAATGGCGATCCAACTCGACATCGTCGGCGTGTAATCGAACGCCAGCTCGTTCAATTTGCCGTCGGCGGCGATTTCGCGCTTCTCGACCGCGTGACCGTTCACAACCAACTCGACGGGCACGGTGCGCGTATCGCCGATGCGGGCCCGCTCCACATGCCAGAACGGTTTTTCGTCCAGCCGCGTTTCGCGGATGACTCGGCCGTTGTACTTTTCCGGCTCATCATTCAGAAATGCGGCCGCGCTCACCTTGAGATTCAGTTTTTGGCCCGATTTGGCCGCCAGAAAGCTCGCCCGTCCCTGATCCCCTTTCGCGCCAACCTCGAATCCGTTGGCAGAGAAATTAACCAGATGCGAGAGGCCATCACAGACGTAAGAGCGGCCGTCGCGAATGCCATCGACCCATTTATCAAAATCAACCTGCCCGTTCGCGGCCCGACTGTTCATCTTCACATAAATCCGGCCGAGGCCGACCTTGTCGCCATAGATGCAGGGAAAGTCGGTCTCGCCGCTGATACGGGTCGTCATGCCGCAGTTGAGCGTGTGATACCAGCAGTTCAATTCCCACACGGCCGGCGTATCGACCGAGGAAATAAAATCACAAACACCGTGAACGGTATCGACGACGAACTCATTGGCCCCAATACCGTCGAACGGCGGCATGGCATAGTCGGGCAGCTTGTCCGCCGCTCGGCCCCGCACCGCGCCGGGCCGCTGCGGGTAATTAATGGACGTCAGCCGTTCGCCGCCTGGGCCATAATCGGGCAGCGCGAGTCCCCAGCCGCTGTGCGAGAAGCCAACGACGCCTCCCTGATCTTTGCCCCATTTCAAAACGGGCAGATCCCACGTCGGCCATTCGCCGATCTGCTCGGTCTTCGTCCCTTTGAAGCGCCCCTCCTTGCCGGCATATTTCCAGTCGAACTCCACCGGCTTGGGATACTCGTAGTCATCCTCTTTCAAACGCAGGAGGCACAGGTGCCCGGCGTGGGCGCTCGGGAAACCCGAAACCTCCACGTCGTATCGCATGATGTAATCCTTCGTCGAGAGCTTATGCACCGAGCCCTCGAAGAACTGTTTTTGGTAATACCAGCAGGGCCCCCACGAGAGGACGCAACCGACGTTCAGGTCTTCACCAAGGATGTGCCGCATCATGTCGGCAGGAGTGACGCCTTCCGTCGGTGCTTCATAGTGGGCACAGCCGGCGGCGTGTATGTGGTGATCGCCCGAAATCCAACCCAGATCGGCCAGTTTGATCCATCGTTTCACGCGGAACGATTCGCGATGCTCGGCCGCGGCGGGAACCGTGATCGATTTCTTTAAGTACACGTATTCCGGCCCGCGGTTATAGGTGACTTCGTATTGCCCTGGCGGGAGCAGCACATCCTCGCCGTCGGCCCGATAAATCTGGGCGTGGAAGAACAGATCGGGCGCAAGCCGCCGCGACTGCGCGGGATAGACGCGATTGTGCTTGTCACGAAACACGAATTGCCCGGTCGTCGGCGTGCCGTCGTCGTCGAGAACCGACAGCTTTACCCGCACGGCCGGCGCGCACTCAAACAATATCGCCACTTCGTTCCGAAAGCCGGTGTCTTGCGTTCCTTGGCCGACATTGAACCCAATCGTCGCCTCGCGCTTGCCTTGGTCGCGGCAATAAATCTGCACGATGCGGTATTCCAGATCGAGCCCTGACAGCTTGGCGACCAGCGGCTGATTGTTGAACACTTGGATGTCCATGAAGCGATTCGGCACATCCGCCGGCAGCACGGTCGGCTTGGGGTCGGGGCTGCCGGTCGAGCGAGTGTGCAGCGGGGCCGCGTTGGGGCTCGTCGCCCGCAGATCGGCCGTCACGCCCCCTTCGTTATGAACCTTGACGAGAAAAACTCGCCAGCCTTGCTCGACGAGTTCCGCAGCGGCCGCTCCGCGAGCTACCTTCACGCGGCTCTCCGGATTGATGTTCACTCCGACGAGGCAACGCTGGTCGAGCACCTTCTGAATGGATTCGATCGCTTCATCCGCGTTGACATCGCCAATCGCCTTTTCCAGCGCCGCGGCTTGCTCTTTCGTCAGCGGCTCGCCCAAAAAATCCAATGCTTCGGCCACACGTTTGACCTGCGCCTTGAGCGGCTGCGCTTCGACGCCACGGACAATCGGCAGATCATCCGCGGCTACTCCGCTGGCGAACAAAACCACCGACAACAGAATCGCGATCGGAATTCGGCACCGTGACATGGCGATGACCCTCGACAAACTCAGAGATGGAATTGACCGGCCAGAGGCATCACTTGACCGCGCTGCACAGGCACAAGCAAGCAGCAGGCCGGTTTCTATTTCAAAATTCAAGGTTGGCACGTTTCGGGCGGATGCGTTTCGTGGATGCGGGCATGCGGCCGGGCGGGGCTTTGGCATATAATCCGGGCTTCTCTCCTTTCACTTTCCAACCAGTGCAAGCCATGCTCCGAGTCATCGTCCTTTGTGTGTTTCTCGTCGCCGCGTTCCAAGTCCGCGCCCAAGAGACCACCTATGACCTGGTTATCTATGGCGGCACCAGCGGCGGGGTGGCGGCGGCGGTGCAGGCGCGACGGATGGGGAAAACGGCGATTGTGATTGAGCCGGGAAAGCACCTGGGGGGCCTGACGAGCGGCGGGTTGGGGGCGACAGATATTGGGAATAAGGCGGCGATTGGTGGCGTAAGCCGGGAGTTTTATCAGCGGATCAAGAAGCACTATTCCGACGCCGCGAATTGGAAGCAAGAGAATCCAGAGAACTATCGGTCGGGCCGCACGACGGAACAGTCTCAGGAAGACGCCATGTGGACGTTTGAGCCGAGCGTGGCGGAACGGCTGTTCGACGAGATGTGCCGCGAGTCGGGTGTGGTCGTCGTCAAGCAAGAGCGATTGGATTTGAAAAACGGCGTGGAAAAGCATCTCGGCCGCATTGTGAGCATTCGGACGGAGTCTGGCCGCGTGTATCGGGGGCGGATGTTCGTCGATGCGACGTATGAAGGGGATTTGCTGGCGAAGGCGGGAGTTTCGTACACGGTTGGCCGGGAGGCGAACAGTCAATACGGCGAAACGCTCAACGGCGTGCAAACCAAGAACGCGACGAAGCATCAGTTCGTGGCCGGCGTCGATCCGTATGTGAAAAAGGAGGACAAATCGAGCGGGCTGTTGCCGCGATTGCACGATGGCCCGCCGGGCGAGGAAGGCTCGGCTGATAAGCGCGTGCAGGCGTACAACTTTCGCATGTGCCTAACCGATGTGAAGGAAAATCAAATCCCCTTCAGCAAACCCGCGGGCTACGACGCGCTGCAATACGAATTGCTACTCCGCAATTTCGAAGCGGGTGAGACGCGAGCGCAGTGGAACCCGATCTTGATGCCCAACCGCAAGACGGATGTGAACAACAACCACGGCTTTTCGACCGACAACATCGGTGAGAGCTATACGTGGCCCGAGGCGGACCACGCCACGCGGGAAAAAATCTTTCAAGAGCATCTTTCTTACCACCAGGGGCTCATCTGGACCCTGATTACTAATCCTCGCGTGCCGGAGAAGGTTCGGAATGAGGTGAGCCGCTGGGGCCTGTGCAAGGATGAGTTTCACGATTTTGGCGGCTGGCCCCACCAGCTTTACGTTCGCGAGGCGCGGCGACTCGTCAGCGATGTCGTGATGACGCAGCACCACTGCCAAGGCCGCGATGTCGTGAACGATCCCGTCGGCCTTGCCGCCTATACGATGGATTCGCACAACGTGCAGCGGTATGTCGATAGCAAAGGGCAGGTGAGGAACGAAGGGGACGTGCAAGTCGGCGGATTTTCGCCGTATGCGATCTCATATCGCTCGATCGTGCCGAAGGAGAGCGAATGCCAAAACCTGTTCGTGCCGGTGTGCTTAGCGGCGACGCACATCGCCTACGGCAGCATTCGCATGGAACCGGTATTCATGGTCCTGGGCCAGACGTCAGCTACGGCGGCCATAATGGCTATCGACGCCGGCACGAGCGTTCAGAAAATCGATTATCCCAAGCTTCGCGAGCGACTGCTGGCCGACAAGCAGGTGTTGGTGTGGACCGGACCAAAACGAACCGGCGTGAACGGGATCGATCCCAAAACGCTCTCGGGAATAGTCATCGACGACGATAAGGCCGAAAAGCGGGGCATCTGGTCCACCAGCGCTTCCCTTGGCGGCTTTGTCGGCGAGTATTACCTGCACGACAACAACGGCCAGAAGGGAGACCTGAGCGCGACGTATCGTTTCGAGGTTAAGCAGCCGGGAGTGTATGACGTGCGTATCGGCTATACCGGCAACGGCAACCGGGCGACGAACGTGCCCGTTACGATTCAGCACGCGGAAGGGACGGCGAATGTGACGCTGAACGAGCGGACCGCGCCGAATATCGACAAGATGTTTCGATCGGTGGGGAAGTTTAAGTTTGGCGGTGAAGCTGTTATCACAATTTCCAACGCCAACACGGACGGATATGTCGTCGTGGATGCGGTGCAACTCGTGGCGGCTCCCTAGCAGGAATGTGCTGATGCCTGATCCCAAAGAAAACCGCAAGCTCCGAGTCGAGATGATTTCCAAGAGTCATCGCGAGGGAGATATTCAGACGTTGGCGAAGGCGATTGTGAATTTGTACGACCACGCGGAGGATTTGGAGCGGAAGCTGGAGAACGCGCGGCGGAAAATCAAGGAATTGGAAGCCAAAGTGCAAGAGTTGGGCGGTTAGGAGTTGACCGGGCCGAATAACCGGGCCGAATGACTGAAACCGGGTTTGGCCCCGCCTATTAGGTTCGCAGAAGAACGCTAAAATTAATGCATGTCTCCGCGTGTACTTATCTTGCGTGCCCCCGGCACAAACTGCGATCAGGAAACGGCGTTTGCCTTCGAGATGGCGGGTGGAAAGCCCGAAGCCGTCCACCTCAACCGCCTGCTGGAAAATCCCCAGCTCGCCGCGAACTATCAGATCCTCGCCATTCCCGGCGGCTTCAGTTATGGCGACGATATTTCCGCCGGCCGCATCTTTGGCAATCAAATTCGGCACCACTTGCGGGATTGTTTTGAAGAATTCAAAGCGGCTGGCAAGCTCATCATGGGCATCTGCAACGGCGTGCAAATTCTGGTGAAGTCGGGCGTGCTGCTGCCGGACCGGGCCGATGAGCCGATTGCGACTCTCACGCTGAACGACAGCGGCAAATTTGAAGACCGCTGGGTCGATCTCCGCGTCGTTGGCGACAAATGCGTGTTCCTCCGCGGCATCGAGCAGATGTACTTGCCCATCGCCCATGCCGAAGGAAAGTTCGTCGCCCGCGATCAGGCGACGCTGCAGCGGCTGGATGCTGCCGGCCAGTTGGTATTGAGATATACAATCGACAAGAGGTCAGAGGTCGGAGGTCAGAAGACAGAGAGCGAGGTTGTGCCGTATCCCGCCAATCCCAACGGCGCGCAGCTCAATGTTGCCGGCCTGTGTGACGAAACAGGACGCGTCTTCGGCCTGATGCCCCACCCCGAGCGGCATGTCGATCCGACGCACCACCCGCGGTGGACGCGCGAGCCGCGCGAGCGGGGGGATGGTCTGGCGGTGTTTGAAAATGCCGTGCAATTTTTTCGCTAGCTGCGATCGATAAATTCTCGCAGTGTAAACAGGTTAGAAATGAACCGCTGATTTCGCGGATTTACGCAGATGAAGACGGAAAACGATTAGGGCATTGATGGGCAACTCGATTCCAGCATTTTTATCCGTGTTGTCAGCGTCATCCGCGGTTGTTCTTTCTTCCCGACTTCCAGATTGAGTAAAATTGACCATGATCTAACCAATCGGTCGATTTTCACGCGGCTTTGCGAGCGGAAAAATCACCCCATTTCACGAACGAACAACATGTCTGCCGCTGCCTACCTGGTTCTCACGAACGTCCCGCCGAGCGACTGGCTGGGAGCGATCTCCGACTGCCGAAAGGCGATCGGCCGTGGTGACGACGCCGAGCTACGAATTCCCTCGAGCTATGTTCACGTTTCGCGGAGCCACGCGGTTGTTTTTACGGAGAACAAAAATCTCTGGCTTACCGATCTGGGGTCCAAGGCGGGGACGCGCGTCAATAATGTTCCGCTGGCTCCCTATCAGCCCTTCCGTTTGATGATCGGCGATCACTTGTGGCTCGGCGCGGCGGAGCTCGATGTGGTCGCAACTCCCAAGCTCGTCAATCCGCGGCGAATTCCGAACGACGAAAGTACGGTTGGTTTCCACCCGGGACAATCCGGTCCCAACGAAGCGAACGGGGCCACGGCCGATGGCTTCGCCTCGCTCACGCGCGCGGAGTTAGAGGTCGTTCTCTGGATCAGCCGCGGCTTGACGGACCCCGACGCCGTCGCGAGTTCGCTGTTCCGCAGTCCCCACACCATCCGCACCCATTTGTCGAGCATTTACGCCAAGCTGAACGTGCATTCCCGCGACCAGTTGCTGGCCTGTCTGGTGCGTCGCGGCAACGATTTGCCCCAGACGGAATAACGTCCAGCATCGATAGCCACCATTCTTACCATGCTTCGCCGCCAATTGATTCAGCTCTCCGTTACTGCCGCCGCGCTGGGGCGTTGTGGAGGTTGGGCCTTCGCCGCGCCGGATGACGGCGAAGACTGGGCGTTTCCGCTCTTGGGCGATTTGCATTTCGATCGGTTGGAGCATCACGACCACGAGTGGCTGAAGCGCGAGCATCCGGGGGATGTGTCGCAGGTCGAGAACTATTCGCGAATTACCCGCGAGCTAACGCCGCGGCTGTTTTCCCGCGTCCGCGAAACCTTGGCGGAATTGAAGCAGTCCAATAAGCACGTTCCGTTTGTGTTGCAACTCGGCGATTTGCTGGAGGGGTTGTGCGGAACCGATGCGCTGGCCCAACGTCAGGCCCGCGAGGGCATTGACTTTATACGCGAGGCGAATTTTTCCGCACCGCTGGTGATGACCAAGGGCAATCACGACATCACTGGTCCTGGCGCGGCGGACGTCTATCGGCAAATCCTCCTTCCGTTTCTCGCGGAGCAAAATCGGGCCGAAATCAACGCCGCGTCATTCACTCGTCGGCAAGGGGGCACACTCGTCGCCTTTTACGATGCTTACGATAAGAGCAGCCTCGATTGGTTTGCTAAAACGCTGGCGGAGACGAAACCCACGCGGTTGATTGTGGCGATTCATCCGCCCGTCGTGCCGTATAACGCCCGCAGTAGCTGGCACATTTATTCCTCGCCACGGCAAGCCGCCGAGCGTTCGCGTCTGCTCGAATTGCTTGGCCGCCATCGGGCCATCGTGCTGTGCGGTCACTTGCACAAATACAGCCTGCTGGTCCGCCGCACCGAGCAGGGAAAATTCGCGCAGCTTGCCATCAGCAGCGTCGCAGCCAATGCCGATGGCAAACCCAAGGATGAGCGGAGCGGACTCGATCAGTACACGCCCGACCTCGTGGAGTTGGAGCCCAAGCACGCGCCAGAGACTGTTCAAATGCGCCGCGAGCTGCTGGCGGGCGAGCGGCCGTTTATCGAGCATTTCGACTATGCCGATACCTGGGGGCACGCGACCGTTTCTTGTCGCAATGGCCGATTCTCCGCCGACATCTATCGCGGTTTTGGCACCGAAGTGTGGAAGAGCATCGATTTTCAGGCGTTGCTCGGGTGACCGGATGCTCAAGAGACGCTGTACCCGCCATCGACGGGCAACACCACGCCCGTGATGAATGCCGCCGCGGGTGAGGCCAAAAATAGTGCCGCGCCGGCCACGTCCGCCGGTTGGCCCCAGCGGCCCAGTGGTGTTCGAGCCACGATCGCTTCGCTCTTCGCGGGGTCGGCCGTTAAAGGGGCGGTTAACGCCGTTTCGATCCAGCCGGGTGCGATCGCATTCACCCGCACGCCCTGCGGTGCCCAAGCAATCGCCAACGACTTCGTCAGTTGCGCCACGCCACCCTTGCTCGCGCTGTAAGCCGGGGCGTACCCGCTGCCGAAGAACGACAGCATCGACGCGATGTTGATGACGCACCCCCGGCTGGCAAACAGCAGATCGCGGGTGGCAGAGCAGAGCCGCATCGTCCCGTTCAAATTGACATCCACGACATTGGCAAAACTTTCCGCCTCGAATTCCTTTCCATCGCGCAGAATAGTTCCGGCTGCGTTCACGAGTACGTCGAGCCGATCGAGTGTCGCAATGACGTCGGCAATCTCTGCGGGCTTGGTGTTGTCGAGCGCAAAGGAGCGCACGTTGTCGCGGAATAGCCGAGCCTGCTCCACTTCCTCCCGCGTCTTGCCCGTCACGGTCACGCGGCAGCCCTCCGCCGCGAATGCCTCGGCAATCGCCCGACCGATGCCACTGATGCCGCCAGTGATGAGGACATGTCGCGTCATTCAATATCCAATCTCGATCGGTCCTTCGTTACTTAACAAAACGCTCAATTCCTTGTCCTTCAAAACATCCTCCACGCGCCGCGGCTGGCCATCCACGATCATATGCTGACTCATCAGTCGAATGCCGTGGCTGTAATCGACATACCAATCGACATGGCCTACATACAACGGCTGAATGGGCTTGCCGTTGGGGTAGTGCCAGCCGTAGATGGCTACACGGTGGGGTTTCTCGGTGAGTCGATTCGTCAGCACCACATCCTTTTTGATTCCGGCGGTTAAGAGACTGCGTGATTTTCCGCTTCGCTGCTCCTCGATGATTTGATGATGCTCGTAGAAAGTTTTCGCGGCGTCCCGTTCCTTGGTGAGCGGTTTTGGCTCTAGTCGTAACTCGGCGTAGCGGAAAATGTCGTCGGAGATTTTGGCGGTGATGAGCGTGGCGTCCACCGCTGCGGCGAGCTTTGTGGCAGTCGTGGGCGTCATGGGGATGCGAAAGAAGTCGTCGTTGGTGCCGACAGCCAGATAATCGGCTGTGATGAAATAGGTTGCGGAGTGCTTTTTGCCTTGCGAATCGGTTCCCTCCACTTCGATCGGCTTGAGCACCCGCAAAAACTCTGGCACGTTCCCGGCCAACAGTTCCTTGAGCACCGCCGCTTCTCGGTCGTCGCGCGCGCGCGATTCGATTTGACGCAGAAATTGCGATCCCGTCGGTGCGTCAGCCGGTCGCGCCGAGAGGCCAAGCTTGTGAGTCTGTAACTCCACCACTGGCTCCTTCTGCACCCACTGAGAGTAGGCCCGTGGCCCGCCGAATTTTCCCCAGACCTCTTCCCGTCCTGTTCCCAGCGTTAGACCGTGCAACAAGCCGTTCATTTCGCCTACGAGAGCCGTGTGCAGAATTTTGTTGTCGGGATTGGGGTGAATGAAAAAATCGATTTGGCCGTCCATCCCGCGTTGATGGTCGAACGGGCCCTGCTTATTAGTCAGCAAGGTCACATCCTTCGTCAAACGGTCGATCATCCGCCCCGAGGCTCGATACGTGCCGCCGGTGGGGCTAACTACGCGCTTGCCGTTGAGCGTGATCTCACGATCGTCGTAGGCGATCACAATCAGCCGCCGCGCGGAATCGCCGCGTAGCCACGCTAAGAATTTGTTGCCGTGCTGCTCCTCGTCGGAGTACGAATAGTTGGCGTCGAGGAAGACGATTCGCTCGATTGCGGCAGGAATCGTCTCAACCGAGTTCAAATAACCAAAGATGAAGGAGCCGCCGCCGCTATGGCCGGAAAGTACGATCCGCTCGGCGGCAGTCTGTTTCGCCAAATCGTCAACCAAACCTTGGATAATCGCTTTGTAATTGGTTTCCGCTTGTCGAAACGCCGGCCAACTCAGCTTCGGCGCTTGCACGACGGCCAGCACGACATCTTCATCCGGCGACACCTCGCGCAACCGTCGAATTTGTGCCGCGACGTGCTGAATATCAAAATGCCAATCCCGCCCCTCCGCCGGCGCACAGCCCAGCGTCTGCTCGATCGTGTTGCCGTTGGGCGTGGCATAGATCACAAGCTGCCGTTTAGCCCGCTTCATTGCGAGCGGCGCGTTCACATACACCCGCACGCCCGAATCGAGCCGTGACCACCGCTCTTGCTCTGGCTCAGCGCCTCGCGCCGCTACAAAAACCAGACAGAGCGTCAGTACAGCCGAACCGGCAATCGTCAGTTTTTGCATAGCGCAATCACCAGTCTTGCTATTCAGCCGCGGCTTCCCATTTCGCCCAGCCCAACGGCGTCGCAAAACTATTTTCAAGATTCTGGGCCGTGTAACAAGAATTGCGTCCGGTTTTTCCGCGAAATTGCAATGTAGTTATAGGGCGCAGCCTTGCGCTCGGAAATTGATGGACGGTAAGGACGACGTTCGAAAGCGCTAAAGGCTTTAGCGCGGTGAGAAGTCGCAAATCGCTGCCCGGCTTACAGTTAGCGATTTCTCGGCGAAAAAAAATGCCGATCTTTAGCGCCTGGGCCTACCGCGAGATGCTTGGCCCCGGCAAGGCGTTGCCACGGACCGCGGTCCGCCCTGCGCTTCCCGTGTCGGGCCGGCGGACCAGATCCCAACCGCTGGAGGTCACGCGAAATTCGTACTGCCCAGCGGTCAGATCCTGTTGCGTGCTGCCAAACTTGCCACCACGGTCATACGTCACCGTCCGCTGTGTTTTGCCCACGAACGTCCGCGTCGAGCCGTCGTTCAATTCCACTTCCTGTCCATCGACTACAAATGCGACGGGCAAATCGGCGGCTCCCATGTTGCGAATGACAACGCGGTCGTCGCTCGTCGTCGCGGGAATGGCATTGGTCGCTGCGGAAGGCGCGGCGGTCGCAGTGTAGGGCACAGCCGGAGCTACCGTTTGCGGCTGAATATAGATCGGTTGAATGACTGGCTGCACCATCGGCGCAGGTGCGTACACGATGGGCGGTGGCCCCCACCAACCCGGTCCATAGCCATAGCCGAACGACCAGCGCGTGCCGTGTCCATGATGATGTTCGTGGTGATGGTGATGATGCCCGCCGCCGCCCGAACCAACCGAAATTCCAAACGACTGTCCCTGGCACCGGGGCGCAAAGGCAACCTGCAACCCAGCCACCAACACCAGGCAAGCGACCAGTTTTCCCATGTGAGCCATCATGAATGCACTTCTCCCGGTAATCCGCGCGGCAGCGCCGAGCTATGTACCGTTTTCATCGGAAGAATGGCAGCCCAGACATGCGAAATGCGGGTGACACCGCGTGCTAGCATTGCTAGCAAGCCTCAAGCCAATCGGATGGAGCCGCGTTCTTGGTGCGAATTAACCGTTCAATCCACCAAACCGGCGGTCGCGTCCGGCAAAATCCCGAATTGCCTGATGAAAATCGGCGATTTCAAATTCCGGCCAGCACCGGTCCGTCACCCACAACTCGGCGTAACTGATTTGCCAGAGCAGGAAATTACTGACCCGCATTTCGCCGGCAGTGCGGATCAGCAGATCGGGGTCCGACATGCCGGCGGAGTACAAATGCGATGCGATGGTTTTTTCGTCGATCGCTTGCGGATCGAGCTGGCCGCTTTTGGCCTCCGCCGCGATCCGCCGCACGGCATCGACGATCTCGCTGCGCGCTCCATAGTTGATCGCCAGGCACAGCCGGGTTCCGGTATTCGACGCACTCAGCTCCACCGTTTTATCCATTTCGGCCAGCGTTTGCGGAGGAATGCCGTCCCGCCGGCCGATCACGCTGACCACCACATTCTGCCGCATGATCGTGGCCCGCTCCTCGATCATGTACTGCTCGAGCAGGTGCATCAGGAAATCGAGTTCCCGCTGCGGCCGCTTCCAGTTTTCGCTCGACAGGCAATACAGCGTGAGCTGTTCCAGGTGCAGGCGGGCCGCTTCCTCGACGGTGCGGCGGACGCTGGCCACGCCGCGGCGATGCCCCTCGACGCGCGGCAGGTTTTGCCGCTGCGCCCATCGCCCATTACCATCCATGATGATCGCCACATGCCGCGGCAAACGCTCCGCCGGCAAACCGGCCAGCGAATCAACGGGAATGGGAAGGGTGGCGTCCACTGCATTCGGATCAGGCTAGGAGACGAGAACTTAAATAAACGGCGTCTTGCCCGGCATGGCAACCGCGAGGGCTTCGGGGGGAAGCTTGACGGGGCCCCATTCGTAGGATTCGGGAGTGAGGTCGAGCGTGGAGTTCAGGGCCTGCTCCCAGGTGATGCGCTGGCCGGTGTAGGTGGCCATGCGGCCCATGATGGCGAGAAGTGTGCTGTAGCACATGTATTGGCCGTTGTTGATCGGCTTGTTGTCGCGGATCGACTTGAACAACTCGACGTGCTCCACATCGTACATGCTGGGCTTCTCGCCGCGATAGCGCCAAGTTTCGCCGCCGGAGGTGATCTCATGCTTGATAACTTGAGCCTGCCCCTTGGTGCCAAAAATGATGTCCTCGGTCTCGTTCTTGCACTTTTCCATCTGCCGGGTGAAGGCGAAAACTCGCACTCCATTGGCCCATTCATAAACCACGGCATGGTGGTCGTAAATGTTGCCCCACTGCTCGCCGGTGCGAACTTGCCGTCCGCCGAGTCCGGTCGCGGCCACCGGCGGCTGATCGCCCATCAGCCACAGTGCTTTGTCGAGGCTATGAATGTGCTGCTCGACATTGTGATCGCCCGACAACCAGGTGTAGTAAATCCAGTTCCGCATCTGGTATTCCATCTCGCTCCAACTGGGATGCTCCTCCCGCGTGCCGCGATGCCAGAGCGTGCCGGTGAGATAGTTCTCTTGAATGGCGATGATGTCGCCGATCGCGCCGTCCTGAATTCGTTTGATCGTCTCGCGAACGCCCAGGTCGTACCGCCAACAGAGGCCAGAAACGAGAGCGAGCCCTTTTTGCTTCGCTTCTTCGCTGGTTTTCAATACGCTGCGCACACCCGGCGCATCGACGGCTACCGGCTTTTCGCAAAATACGTGCTTGCCGGCATCGATGGCGGCCTTCAGGTGCAGCGGACGGAAGTGCGGCGTTGTGCAGAGCAACACGACCTTCGCATCGCTATCCATCACGCGCTTGTAGCCGTCGATTCCGCTGAACGACGTATCGTCTTTGACTTCAAACTGCTTATCGAGCTGTCGCGAGAGGCCCTGCTTGGCCTGATTCAGGCGATCGGGGAACAGATCGCACATCGCGGTGAGCCGGTTGCTCGGATCGGCCTTCATGGCGTTGATCGCCGCACCCGACCCGCGGCCACCGCACCCGATCAAGGCCACATTTACCGTCCCGCTCCCTTGAGCGTGAACCGCGGGAATCGAGCCAAACGTCGCGGCGATGGAACCGCCGACGGCGAGGGCGGAGGAGTTTTTCAAAAAGTCACGACGGGGGGTCGTTGTGTCAGTGGTTGTTGGCATGGTGGGATTCCGGGTTCAGGGTTCAGGGGAAATTACAACGTACTCAGTACTGGGTACTGAGTACAGAGTTGGGAGAGGATGAGATGGAGAGTGGGGGAGGGGGAGAGAGGGGGAGGGGCTACTGGAGCGTGGCGTTGATGCCGTGCTCGACGGCGAGGCAAATGCGGTCGAGTTCGGGGATCGTGATGGAAAGCGGGGGCATGATGACGACGACGTTGCCGAGCGGGCGGAGCCAGACGCCGTTTTGCAAGGCGTGTTGGCACACGCGAGTGCCGCGTTTTTCTTCCCAGGGAAAGGCCCCTCGCGTGGTACGATCGCTAACGAGCTCGATGCCGGCGATAAGGCCGCATTGGCGGATGTCGCCAACGTGAGGATGGTCGGCAAGGCGGGCGAGATGCTCGGCGAGGCGGGCAATTTTGGGCTTGAGGTTGTTGAGCGTGTTTTCCTGCTCGAAAATTTCCAGTGTGGCGAGCGCGGCGGCAGACCCGAGCGGATTGCCGCCGTAGGTGTGGCCGTGAAAGAAGGTTTTGGAGTCTTCGTAGCGGCCAAGAAAGGCGTTGAATACTTCGTCGGTTGCCAATGTCGCGGCCAGCGGCAAATAACCGCCGGTGAGACCCTTGGCGAGACACAGAAAATCGGGAACGACGTTTTCGTGCTCGCAAGCGAAGAGTTTGCCGGTGCGGCCGAAACCGACGGCGACCTCGTCGGCAATGAGGAGCACGCCATAGCGCTGGGTCAGTTCGCGTACGCCGCGGAGAAAGCCGGGCGGATGCGTGATGATACCCGCGGCGGCTTGCAGGAGCGGTTCGATGACGACGGCGGCGAGTTCATCCGCATGCTGCTGGAGCGCGGATTCAAATTGACCGAGATAGTGGCTGCACGCGGTTTCGCGCGTGACACCCGGCGGCAGGCGATACATGTCGGGAGTGGGAAGGCGCAGGACATCGAACAGCAGCGGGCGGAACATGTCGTGGAAGCGGGCCACGCCGCCGACGCTGACGCTGCCGAGCGTGTCGCCGTGGTAGGCGTTTTGCCAGGAGAGGTATTTGGTGCGGTGGTGCGGTTCATTCGGCCGGCCAGAGGCCCGCCCTACGGACTGTCGCCAGTACTGGAAGGCCATCTTGAGGGCGACTTCGACGGCGGTGGCTCCGTCGTCGGAGAAGAAGACGTGGTTCAGGCCGGCGGGGGTCAGTTCGACCAGTCGGCGGGCCAAGCGGACCGTCGTCGGGTGGGCCATTCCGAGCAGCGTGACGTGGGCGACTTCGTCGAGTTGCCGGCGGATGGCGGCGTCGATGTGCGGATGGCGATGGCCGTGAACATTGCACCAGAGGCTGCTGACGCCGTCCAAATATTCGCGGCCGTCGCAATCGACGAGCGTGCAGCCGTGGGCTCGCTCGATCAGCAGCGGCTCATACTCGGCCATCTGGGTGAAGGCGTGCCAGACGTGGGATTTATCCCAGCGTTTTAGATCGTCGAGCGATGGTTGCATCGACCTGTAGCCGGGGCCAAACGTGTTCCCGGTCTTTCAAATGGAGGGTCAACTTGCGGCCTACCGGAAGCAGGTTTGCTTCCGGCTGATGGAATAGTTAGGGAAATGGTTGAACCTACCACTTCACGACGACTTTTTCGTTTAGCGAAACGCCGAGCATGGCTTTGGCGCTTTCGCTGACGATGGTGAGCTCGAGGAAGCCGCTATCGCCCAAAATGGCCATGAGGGTGAACGGTTCTTCCTGGTGGTTGGCGGCGTAAACGCCGACCGTCTCGTGCTCGTCGCAGATCACCTTCGCCGAATTGCCCGCTGGAACGCCTTTAAGACGGTCGTTGACGATGTCGGTAACGAGGTTGCCCGTCGGGCCATAGGAGGCGATTTTTCCTTCGATCTTGCCCGGCACGGTCCTGCTCCTGGGAGGGAAAGTCCGGTCGCATTGTAGGGATTCGCCGGGAGCCGGCCAACCCTTGGGAGGCGGTCGATGTTAAACTTGAATTCATGTGCCCATCCCGGCTGCTGGCCATCCCGCTGACGCTGATCTTCGCTGCGCTTTGCTCGCCTGCTGACTGCGCGGGTGCGGACAAGGGGCGGCTGGAAGTTCGCATCGTCGATAAGGGGACGTCTCAGTCGATGGCGGCC
>JANNTN010000098.1:0-5481 GCA_031394445.1 Anatilimnocola sp. | reverse complement strand
GAAGGCTCGCAGGCGATGGGGGATTTTTATCAGATCAGCAACCAGATCACGCTGGGGCGGAGCGAGCTCGACCTGGTGAAGCAAGTCGGCGAGGTGATTCCGGTCATTATCGATTACGAGCGGCAGGCGCGGGCGTTTTTGGTGAAAGAGAGCCGGAAGGATTTGCACGATCGGGTGAGCCGGGCGTATGGGATTCTGTGTACGGCGCAGACGATTTCGAGCGAGGAGACGCTGCATCTTTTGTCGAGCGTGCGGATGGGGGTTTATCTGGGGCTGATTCAGGATTTGGAGATTCCGACGATCAATAAGTTGTTTATTCACACGCAGCCGGCACATTTGCAGAAGCTGCGGGGGACGGAATTGCCGAGCGCGGATCGGAATGTGGAGCGGGCGATGTATTTGCAGACGCACTTGCGGAAGCGCGAGGGGAATGGCGGAGCGGAGAAGGATAATTAGGCCCGAAACGGAAGACTTCTTGAAGTCGGTGGCTGAGTTGGAAACGCGGTAGGTTGTTGGTGAGTCACGCTTTTCGCATTTAACGCAAAGGCGCAGAGTCGCAAAGGCGCAGAGGGGATGTGGGGGGAGTTAAGAGGATAGAACCGCGGATTTCGCTGAGGGCGCGGATGAGATAGTGGGTGTTGGTTGGTTGGGGAAGCGGAGCTTCGGGGATGTGCGTTCGCCAAGCGGAGCTTGGGAACGAGGAGTATGTCATGGGGCGATTCTTTCTGGCTGGGTTCGTCGTAATGGCGTTGCTGGTTTCTGAGGCTATCGCGCAGGAAGTGGCGCGGCCGAATGTGGTGCTGATTTTGGCGGATGATATGGGGTATGGGGATTTGGGCTGTTATGGGTGCGCGGATATTCGGACGCCGAATGTTGATGCTTTGGCGCGGCAGGGTGTGCGGCTGACGAGTTTTTATGCGAATGGGCCGGAATGCACGCCGACGCGCACGGGACTGATGACGGGGCGGTATCAGCAGCGCGTGGGCGGGCTGGAGTGTGCGCTGGGCATTGGGAATGTGGGGCGGTATGACGATGCGATTCGGCTGGCGAATCAGCACGATTTGGGATTGCCGGTGGAGCGGAGCGTGCTGGCGCGGGGGCTGAAGGAGGCTGGGTATGCGACGGCAATTTGTGGGAAGTGGCATTTGGGTTATGAGACGAAGTTTTTGCCGCTGAAGCATGGGTTCGATTATGCGTTTGGGCCGCTGGGCGGGGCGGTGGATTATTTTCGTCACCATGAGCCGGGAGGTGGCGAGGAGACGATGCTGTATTTGAACGATCAACCGCTGAAGCGCGATGGGTACATGACGGATTTGATTGCGGAGGAGGCGACCGCGTTTATCAAGCGGGCGAAGCAGCCGTTCTTTTTGTATGTGCCGTTCAACGCGCCGCATTCGCCGTTTCAGGGGCCGAAAGATGGCGGGCAGGCGGCGGTGACGGGAGAGAACATGAATCGCGGGTCGCGGGGGAAGTATGTGGAGATGGTAGAGCATCTCGATTTGTGCGTGGGAAAGATTTTGAAGCAGTTGGAGGATGTGGGCGCGGCAGAGAACACGCTGGTGATTTTTACGAGCGACAATGGCGGGCCGCAGCATTCGCGGAATGAGCCGTTTTCCGGGAGGAAGGGTTCGACGTATGAGGGTGGGATTCGGGTGCCGTGTGTTTTGCGATGGCCGGGGAAGTTGGCGGCGGCGAGTGAGTCGAAGCAGGTGGGGATGACGATGGATTTGACGGCGTCGATTTTGAACTTGGCGGGGGCGAAGGCGCTGGCGGATCAGCCGCTGGATGGGATGGACATTGTGGAGCATGTGCAGCAGAAGAAAGCTGATGTGTCGCGGACGTTGTTTTGGCGGCAGCGGCGGGGAGAGAATACGTGGCGCGGGGTGCGGGACGGGAATCTCAAGTTGGTTTCGCGGCAACAGGGGAAGGATCGGCAGGAGTGGATGTTTGATCTGGCGGAAGATATGGGGGAGCAGACGGATTTGGCGAGGAGCAGGGGCGGGGACTTTGAGCGATTGCGGAGCATTTTGGCGCGGTGGGAGGACGAGGTGAGGCCGTTGCGGTGAGGTCGGGAGATGGTGCTCGGTGGCGTTTTGACGGTTGTGAGGCGGGGGGTGGGGCGATTGCGGGAGCTAGATTCTTTTGCGCCATTGAAGCAGGGTGGGCACGGGTTTAGCATCAAAGGTGAGTGTCACGATCCGAATTCTCACGAATTCGGCTACTTCGCAACTCTCCTGACGATTGACTGCTCATGAAGTTTCTTTGTCCGACGGGACATCCGCTGAATGCTCCGGAAAGCTTGGCTGGTAAGCCGAGCAGGTGCCCGCGGTGCAACACGCCGTTCATCGTGCCGCAGCCGGGAGAGGCGGGGCCGGGACAGGAGGCCACGGGGGGGAGCAGCTCGCGGATCACGCCGGCGGGTGGGAGCGGGACGAATCTGTTTCAGGCGGAGGAGATTTTCTATTTTCTGTGTCCGAATGGGCACAAGCTGAATGGTCCGCCGACGCTGAAGGGGAAAGCCGGGAAGTGCCCCGATTGCGGTGCGCGGTTTTTGATTCCGACGGATGAAGAGATTGCGGCGGCGGGGGAAGAGGTGCTTGGCGACGGGGAGAGCGATGAAACGCTGGCGGGGGATACGGCAGCCGGCGGGATTGGGCTGAATCGGTATTTTGGTCCGCCCGGTGCGGTTGCTCCGCCGCCTTCTGGCCCGGCGGGGATGGGTTATATCGTGGGCCGGCTGTGGGAGCGGCGGACGGAGACCAGCGAGCTGGAGATTTTTTTGGCGGAGGGGGAGATCATCGCGCCAGATTATTTTTCTGAGGTGCTTTCGACGAGCGACTACGGCGTGTTTGGCGTGCAGGATGGGGACGGGACGATTGCGATCACGATTGTTCCATGGTCGAGCGTGCGGCGAGCGGGGTTGAGACGGCTGGGGGAATTGCCGGGGGAGTTGTTTCAGTAGGGCGCGCTGCCGGCGAGATAGGAACCGCGGATTTCGCTGAAAGCGCGGATGCAGCAGGCGATATGCAGCCTGAGATTTCAAACCATATGGAGCGTGCGCGAGACGCTTTCGGTCGCCGTCGATCAGGCTGTTTCGCGAATGGCCGTGCGCAGATCGGTTAGAAGTTCGGCGATGCGGGAGTGGGGGTCGTAGGATTGGCCGGAGGTGCTGAGGGTTTCGATGGGGAGATAGCCGCGATAGTTGGCGGCGCGGATGAGTTTGAGCAGGCGGCGCATGTCGGTCTTTTGGGTGCCGTCTTTGGTATCGACCTTTTCCTTGATTTGCCAATTGACGGCGTGGGGGAGGACGCGGGCGATGTGGTCGTAGGGATCGGGGCCGGGGAAGAAGCCGGTATCGACGATGACGCCGAACCAGGGTGAGTCGATCATTTTGACGATCTTGAGCACCTCGTCGGAGGTGGTGAGAAAGTCGGCGTGGTTTTGAATGCCGATGATGACGCCGTGTTTTGCGGCGTGTTCGACGCATTGATTGAGGTCATCGGCCATCCATTTGGCGGCCTGGTCCCAGGCAATGCCTTCTGGCCGCTTGCCGGAGAAGACGCGGAGAACGGGAGCGCCCATGCGCGCGGCGACTTCGACCCATTCCTTGATGTGTTGCACATCGCGGGCGCGAGCCGCTTGATCGGACGTGGCCAGGTCGTTGCGCACGCCTGTGCCGCTGAGATCGAGCCCGAGCGAGTGGGCCCGCACTTTGAACTCGCTTAAAAAGCTGTCGCTCGGCGGCTTGGGATAGCCGGGAAAGAAATAGCCGGTGGGATCGACGGCATCGAAATTTTGCTCGGCACAATACTCAAGCAGTTGAAAGAGCGACATGCCCGCGCCGCGCATCTTGGTGGCGTCGTTGAGCGGCTTGCTGAAGGAATAGGCGTTGAGGCTGGTCTTGAGCCAGGGGCCGCCGGTGCGGGGGATGGGCGTTTGAGCTTGAGCCTGTGGTTTGTTGGATACGACGACGAGCCCGGCCGCGGCGGCTGAGTGGAGAAAAGTGCGGCGGTGGAGAGATGTTGCCACGGCTACCTCCCGGTGTGTTTTGGCGGTTGTGTTACAACGATCCTGAGAGTGTTCTACGTCCTGTACTTTGCCGACGCTACGTGCTTTATCCGCGAGGGGGCGCGTTTTGCTTGAGCGCGTTCTTTTGGTCTTTCATTCGCGTGCGATTGTGAATGCGGATGAGCTGGTTGCGAGCGGCGGCAACAACATTTTCGGGCGCGCCGTCCATTTTGGAGGCTTCCTCCAGGTCGGCGACGGCCTGGGCTTCGTTCTTTTGGGCGGAATGTGCTAGAGCGCGGTTGAACAATGCCCGGGAGCGGACGGTGGCGCTGGCCGAGCGAGAATTGATCAGCGTGTCGTAGATGGCAATCGCCTGATCTGGACGATCGGCGCTGGCATGGGCCATCGCCTCTTTCATGAGGTTTTCTGCACGCCCAGCGCGCGAGAAGAAATTCGATAATCGACGAAAGAAGCTCATAGGGAGGGCGGCTTGTCAGCCGGGACTTCACTTTAAAGCGCTGGCGATCGAGAAGTAAAGATAAAAAAACAGGAGGAGCAATGTCGAATCTTGGCGGAGGAAGTGCCTGGCCAATAAGCGAAGCCAGATGACTGGGGGACTTACGTCCTTCGCGCGCCAATAAGCGAAGGAGGGGCAGTTGCGGTATAAAAGAGTGCTCACGTAGCAAATTCTAGGAGGAGCGGCGATGGGCCATATATTGTCAAAATTCGCGGTGGCTTGTTTGTTTTGGCGATTGGCAGCCGGTGTCGCGGGCGCTGACGATTGGCCGCAGTGGATGGGGCCGGGGAGGGATGATGTGTGGAAGGAGACGGGGATTATCGAGAAGTTTCCGGAGGGGGGGCCGAAGATTTTGTGGCGGGTGCCGATTGCGGCGGGGTATAGCGGGCCGGCGGTGGTGGGGGATCGGGTTTTTGTGACCGATTATGTGAAGCGGAGCGGGGAGATTCGGAACGATCCCGGGACGAAGGCGATGCTGAGCGGCAGCGAGCGGGTGGTGTGCTTGCGGGCGAGCGATGGGAAGGAATTGTGGAGGTATGAATACGATTGCCCGTATGTGATTTCGTATCCGTCTGGTCCGCGGACGACGCCGGCGGTGAGTGGGGGGAAGGTTTATACGCTGGGGGCGGAGGGGAATTTGCTGTGCCTGGATGCGGAGACGGGTAAGCCGGTGTGGTCGAAGGAGCTCAAGAAGGAATACAAGATCGAAGCGCCGCACTGGGGGTTTTGTGGGCATCCGCTCGTGGATGGGAACAAGTTGTATTGTTTGGTGGGCGGAGAGAGCTCGGTGGCAGTTTGTTTTGATAAGGATACTGGCCGTGAGATTTGGCGGGCGCTGAGTTCGCCGACGGATTCTGGATACTGTCCGCCGAAGATGATTGAGGCGGGGGGCAAGAAGCAGCTATTGATTTGGCATCCGCAGTCGCTGAACGGCTTGAACCCGAAGACGGGCGAAG
>JANNTN010000008.1:0-12160 GCA_031394445.1 Anatilimnocola sp. | reverse complement strand
GCTCGACGAACGCAAGCAGCTCACCGGCTCGCTCCGCCAGGTGATGGAGCAGCATCGCGAAAACCCGATTTGCGCCTCGTGCCACGCCCGAATGGACCCGATCGGTTTTGCCTTTGAAAATTACGACGCGATCGGGGCATTCCGCACGAAAGACGGCCCGTTCGATGTCGATCCATCGGGCGAGCTGCCCGACGGCCGAAAATTTCAGGGGCCGTCCGAGCTAAAAGCGATCCTGAAAGAGAAAAAGGAGTTGTTTGCCCGCTCGCTAGCGGAGAAGATGCTGACATATGCCCTCGGCCGTGGCCTCGAATACTACGACAAATGTGCCGTCGATAAAATTCTCGCCGCGATGGAACAAGACGACTACCGCATCCGAACACTGATCGCTCAAACCATCGCCAGCGATCCCTTTCAGATGCGAACAGCAAGTGGGGCGGGCGTCTCGCCGGCCCAGTAACCTTCAGAGAAATCCGAAGCACGAATTACGAAGCACGAAACAAATTCAAATTCGCAAAGCTCAAATGTCAAAAACGTGGTGGAAGCTCTCAACAACGGCGATGCACCACGGTATGACTTAGAGGATCGAACGTATGGATTTGCTAAAGCGGTCCGTGCCTTTGTGAAGCGACTGCCGCGGACCATTTTCAACATTGAGGATGTCAAACAAGTTGTACGATCAGCAGGATCGGTCGGTGCAAACTACATTGAGGCCAATGATTCGCTTGGTCGGAAAGACTTCCTGATGCGGGTTCGCATTTGCCGCAAAGAATCGAAAGAAAGTCGATACTGGCTGAGACTACTCGACACACGAGACAATAGCGTTCTTGAAAAAGAACGCGAGAAGATGATTGATGAGGCCGACCAACTGATGAAAATTTTCGGTGCCATCCTGCGAAAAAGCGAATAACCACAGTTTTGTTTTGGTCATTATGTTTTTTATGGTTCGAATTTGTTTCGTGCTTCGGATTTCGGATTTCGAATTTTTTAGGTGATCCATGACGACACGACTTTCCAGAAGAACCGTCCTCCGTGGCCTCGGCACCGCCATCTCGCTGCCCCTCTTGGACGCGATGGCTTCCCGTCGGGCTCGCGCGGTTGAAGTCGCTGCCACGGCCCCACGCCGCATGGCCTTCATCTATGTGCCCAACGGCTGCAACATGGAGCACTGGACGCCGGCCACCGAAGGGACCGACTACGAGCTGCCGCAAATTTTGAAGCCGCTGTCAGCCGTGAAGAACGACGTGCTCGTCCTCAGCGGTCTCACTTGCGACAAGGCCCGGCCCAACGGCGACGGTGCCGGCGACCATGCCCGCGCTTCCTCCGCTTTCCTCACCGGTGCCCAAGCCCGCAAAACGGCCGGTGCGAATTTTCGTTCCGGTGTCTCCGCCGATCAAATCGCCGCCGAAAAGCTTGGCGATCAAACGCGGCTCGCATCTCTCGAGCTTGGCATCGAAAAATTCCGTGGCTCGGGCAATTGCGACAGCGGTTATTCCTGCGTCTATGAGCACACTCTCGCCTGGCGCAATCCGACCACGCCCCTCCCGACCGAGGTCGATCCAAAACTCATCTTCGATCGTCTCTTCTCGGAAAACCCGAACGATCCCCAGCGACTGAAGCGCAGCCGCCTGCGGGCCAGCGTCCTCGACGCGGTGCTCGACGACGCCCATTCCCTCGAACGCACGCTCGGCGGCGCGGATCGGCAAAAGCTCGACCAATATCTGTCGAGCGTTCGCGACCTCGAAGACCGCATTCACCGCTCCGAGAAATTGCCCCCGGTCGCCCTCCCCGAAGGTACGCAGCGCCCCGAGCAAATCCCGGCTGAGCTGACTGAGCATTTGCATCTCGTCTCGGACCTGATGGTCCTCGCCCTGCAAACTGATGTGACGCGGGTCGTCACGTTCATGTTCGGCCGCGAAGGCAGCGATCGCAGCTACCCAATGGTCGGCGTCAAGGAAGGGCATCACACGATCACGCACCATCAAAACAAAGCTGACTTGCTGGAAAAAATCGCCGCCATCAACACCTATCACATCGAGCAATTCGCCTATCTGCTCGGCAAGCTCAAGTCGGTCAAAGAAGGCGAAGGCACGCTGCTCGACAACTGTCTGATCGCTTACGGCAGCGCCATCGGAGACGGCAACCGCCACAATCACGACGACCTGCCCGTCCTGCTCGCCGGCAGCGGCGGCGGCACCGTCCAATCCGGCCGTCACGTCCGCTTCACCAAAGAAACGCCCATCAACAACCTCTGGCTCGCCATGCTCGAACGCATGGGCGCTCCCACCAAGCAGCTCGGCGACAGCACCGGCATCCTCACCGGACTTTCCTAGTCCGCCATTTGCCCGATAATAGATTCCGGACTTGTAGGGTGGGACCAGCGAGCTTGCTCGCGCCGGCCCACCATCGCACCGGTTGTCATTGCGCTTTTTCTAATATCCTGCTTTGCTAAAACGATGATCCGCCACTCCCTCTGCATCGCTTTGCTCCTCCTCGCCACCGGCTGCGACCTCGGCGGCCAATACGACAAAAAATTTCAGGGCGCTCTGCAGAATTCCGCCAAGCAAGCCGTCTTCGCTGACAACCTCCACACGGTCTATACCGAAGTCATGGACACGGCGAAACAGCCGGTCGGAGTCAAGCTCCGCCTCCCCAAGATCTTCGACGGCAGTAGCAAAGTGATGACCCAAAGCATGATTCCGCTTCCTGGCAACGCACAGGGCTCCACCTACGGATTGGTCCGCCAAGTCGATGATCCCAACGGCCAAAAACTCGCCTACACGGTCGTCATCACCGCCATTCCAAAACCCGACCAAAAAGCAGCCGCCGCCACCGACTTAGCCAAAGGCTTGGCAACAGTTTTTCCCGGCGCGAAATCCGAAGACGTCTCCTTCAATTCCCCCACGGGTCAACCCGTCTCCCTCAAGCGAGTTCGCACCGACATGACTTTGCCCGATGCCGTGGCCAAGGCAGCAAAAGTCGGCGGTGATATGCGAATGGACCTCTTCCAAATCGACGCCGGCAGCAACCTCGTCATGATCGGTTGGATCACACCAAAGTCCATGGCCGCCACGCTCGATCCCGCCTACGAAGCCTCCATGGGCACCCTCGAAATTTCCGCCGCGCCAGCCGGCAAGGCCGCCCCCACCGGCAAAGCGGCTCCCGGCTGCTTCTAAAGCAAGTCGCAAAGCCCATCACGCCGTAGTCGAATTCGTGAGAATTCGCCTGTATCCGCGCCATCTCATCTTGATACTTTCTTGACGCGCACGCCGTCGCTTTTGACAGCAACTTGACACGGCTCGCGATATCATTCAGGCGATGATTCTCAACAAGGAGATCTCGCAATGGATGTCGTTTTTCTTTCGCTCGTGCTGGCCCTCGCCGGTTTGACACTCGGCCTCATCGGCGTGTGCCATTCTCTGTCAGGAGGCCAGTCATGATGTACTCCCTCGCCGCGGCCTGCGCCGCGCTGCTGCTCGTGTACTTGGTCGTCTCACTGCTCAAGCCGGAGTGGTTCTAATGACTACGTTTGGCGTTCTACAAATCCTGCTCTACCTCGCCCTCCTGCTGGCGCTCGTCAAACTGCTCGGCCTGTACATGGCCCGCGTCTATCAAGGCCAGCCCTGCGGCACGGACCGCCTTCTCGGCTGGCTCGAACGCGGCTTATACCGCCTCGCCGGTATCAAACCCGACGCGGAAATGAACTGGCGGCAATACGCCCTCGCCATGCTGCTCTTCAACATGCTCGGCCTGCTCGTGGTGTATGCCTTGCAACGCACGCAGCACCTGCTGCCGCTCAATCCGGCCGCGCTCGGCCCCGTCTCGCCCGATTCGTCGTTCAACTCCGCCGTGAGCTTTGCCACCAACACCAACTGGCAAGGCTACGGCGGTGAAACGACGATGAGCTACCTCACGCAGATGCTCGGCCTCACCGCGCAGAACTTCGTCTCCGCCGCCGCTGGCATGGCCTGCCTCGTCGCCCTCATTCGCGGCTTCACGCGCAGGCAAACCGGCACGATCGGCAACTTTTGGGTCGATCTAACGCGCAGCACGGTCTATATCCTGCTGCCACTGTCGTTCGTTCTAGCCCTCGCCTTGGTCAGCCAGGGCGTCGTCCAAACATTCAACCCATACGCCAAAGTCGCCGTCTTGCAACCAATCACTGGCAGCGAGTCCGAACAGACCATTGCCCTCGGCCCCGCCGCCTCGCAAATTGCCATCAAGCAACTCGGCACCAACGGCGGCGGCTTCTTCAACGCCAACTCGGCCCACCCGCTGGAGAACCCCACGCCACTCTCGAATCTGCTCGAACTGCTTGCCATCCTCATTCTACCGGCCGCTCTCTGCTACACGTTCGGCGACATGGTCGGCGACCGCCGCCAAGGCTGGGCCCTGCTCGCCGTCATACTCGTGCTGTTCATTCCGTGCCTGATCGCCTGTTATGTCGCGGAGCAAGCGGGCAATCCTAAGTTCGCCGCCGCCGGCGCGGACCAAACACCGGGCAGCGATCAGAGCGGCGGCAATATGGAGGGGAAAGAGGTCCGCTTTGGCATCGCCAACTCGGCGCTGTGGGCCACCGCGACGACAGCCGCTTCGAACGGCAGCGTCAACGCGATGCACGATTCGTTCCTGCCGCTGGGCGGGCTGATCCCCATGCTGCTCATGCAACTGGGCGAGATCGTCTTCGGCGGAGTCGGCAGCGGGCTCTACGGCCTCATCGCCTTTGCCATCGTGGCGATTTTCATCGCCGGCTTGATGGTCGGCCGCACCCCGGAATACCTCGGTAAAAAAATCGAAGCCTTCGAGATGAAAATGGCATCGCTCATCATTCTCATTCCCTGTGCCGTCGTGCTCATTGGCACGGCCGTCGCTGTCACATTGCCCGCAGGGAAGGCGACGATCTTCAATCCCGGCGCTCACGGATTCAGCGAAGTGCTCTACGCGTTTTCCTCCGCCGGCAACAACAACGGCAGCGCCTTCGCTGGCCTGGGCGCAAACACGATTTTCTACAACACGGCGCTCGGCTTGGCGATGTTCTTCGCTCGCTACTGGCTGGCGATTCCCATCCTCGCGATCGCTGGCTCACTGGCTCAAAAGAAGATCGTTCCCGCCTCCAGCGGCACGCTGCCCACACATACCCCCTTGTTCGTTGCGCTAGTTGCAATCGTGATCGTCATCGTCGGCGCTTTGACGTTTCTCCCCGCCCTCGCGCTTGGACCCATCGTGGAGCATTTGCAGTTGTATTCGTCGTAGGAGGACTTACTCACCCTGCTTTTACGGATTTCACACATGACCACTTCATCCCTCCAAAACAGTCGCCCCCTATTCGACCCGGCCATCGTCCGACGAGCCTTGCGCGAAGCCTTTATCAAGCTCGACCCGCGTGTGCAGGTCCGCAACCCCGTGATGTTCACCGTGCTCGTGTGCAGCGCTGCCACGACGCTGATCTTCTGCCAGCGTCTGACCGCCAGCGGCGGCGAATCGGCCTGGTTCGTGGGCGGCGTGAGCTTGTGGCTCTGGTTCACGGTCCTCTTTGCAAACTTCGCCGAAGCAATGGCCGAAGGGCGCGGTAAGGCGCAGGCCGACGCTTTGAAGGCGACCCGTCAAAACGTCGCGGCCAAAAAACTGCTCGAAGATGTCGGCAAGTCGGCGGTCCCGCTCGACTTTCCGCTCTTGGTCAAGCAAGGTGAGGCGACGTTTGTCGCTGCGCCCAAACTGCGGCAAGGCGACGTCGTCTATGTCGAGGCCGGCGATCAAATTCCTGGCGACGGCGAAGTGCTGTCTGGCGTCGCCTCGGTTGATGAAAGCGCGATCACGGGCGAAAGCGCCCCCGTCATTCGCGAAAGTGGCGGCGATCGCAGCAGCGTCACCGGCGGCACACGCGTATTGTCCGATTGGCTGATCGTCCGCATTTCCGCCAACCCCGGCGAAAGCTTTCTCGACCGCATGATCGGCCTGGTCGAGGGAGCCAAACGTCAAAAGACCCCCAATGAAATCGCCCTCAGCATCCTTCTCTCCGGCTTTACGATCATCTTTTTACTCGTGTGCTCGACGCTGCTGCCGTTCTCGATTTTCAGCGTCGAACAAGCCGGCCAGGGCACGCCGATCACGGTCACGGTGCTGGTAGCCCTGCTCGTCTGCCTCATTCCCACCACGATTGGCGGTCTCCTCTCAGCCATCGGCATTGCCGGCATGGACCGCATGATTCAGGCCAATGTGATTGCCACTTCGGGCCGCGCGGTCGAAGCTGCCGGTGATGTGAACACGCTGCTGCTCGACAAAACCGGCACGATCACTCTTGGCAATCGGCAAGCCGTGGAGTTCATTCCCGCCGAGGGAGTAACCAACGAGCGACTGGCTGACGCGGCCCAACTCGCCTCCCTGGCCGACGAAACGCCCGAAGGCCGCAGCATCGTCGTCCTCGCCAAGGAAAAATACGGTCTCCGCGGTCGCGACGTGCAGCAACTTCACGCGACATTCGTTCCGTTTTCGGCTCAAACACGCATGAGCGGCGTCAACCTCGACGGCCGCCGCATTCGGAAGGGCTCGCTCGACGCGGTTACCGACTATGTGGCCCAAGATGGCGGCCGGCTGCCCGACAGCGTCGTGAAAGAGGCCGACAACATCTCCCGGAAAGGCGGCACGCCACTGATCGTTGCCGAAGGCAACCAGACGCTCGGTGTGATCTACCTCAAGGACATTGTCAAAGGCGGCATCAAGGAGCGGTTCGCCGAACTGCGGTCGATGGGCATCAAGACCATCATGATCACGGGCGACAACCCGCTCACCGCTGCGGCCATCGCAGCCGAGGCCGGCGTCGATGACTTTCTGGCCCAAGCCACGCCCGAAGCCAAGCTCAAACTCATCCGCGAACAGCAAGCTGGTGGCCGCTTGGTTGCAATGACCGGCGACGGCACCAACGACGCCCCCGCGCTCGCCCAAGCCGACGTGGCGGTCGCCATGAATAGCGGCACGCAGGCAGCCAAGGAAGCGGGCAACATGGTCGATCTCGATTCCAACCCCACGAAGTTGATCGAGGTCGTGCGCATCGGCAAACAACTCCTCATCACGCGCGGCGCGCTGACAACCTTCAGCATCGCTAACGACGTAGCCAAGTATTTCGCGATCATTCCAGCCGCATTCGCCACGACCTATCCGGTGTTGAACAAGCTCAACATCATGCATCTGGCTACGCCCAATAGCGCCATCCTCTCGGCGGTGATTTTCAACGCCCTCATCATCATCTTCCTCATTCCACTCGCTCTCCGCGGCGTGAAATATCGCCCCGTCGATGCGGCGACACTGCTCCGCGACAACTTGCTGATGTACGGTCTCGGCGGGCTCCTTGTCCCCTTCATCGGCATCAAGCTGATCGACCTGGCGCTCACCGCCGTCGGCCTAGCGTAGCAGGCACACTCCGTGTGCCGTCAAAAAAGGAACCAATCATGCTCCACGATCTTAAAAGTCAATTTCGCCCTGCGATTGTCCTGTTCGTTTTCCTTACCATCATCACCGGCGTGCTCTATCCACTCGCCGTTACCAGCGTGGCGGCGTTCGTGTTTCCCAGCCAGGCGACCGGCAGCTTGATTGTCAAAGCCGGCCAACCGATCGGCAGCCGGCTAATCGGCCAGCAATTCGACGATCCCAAATATTTCTGGGGCCGCCCCTCCGCCACTTCGCCAAATCCCTATAACGCCGGCTCTTCGAGCGGTTCCAACCTCGGTCCCACGAATCCGGCCTTGGAAACTGCAGTGAAAGGTCGCATCGCAGCCCTCCAAGCGGCTGATCCGACACAGCAAAATCCTCCGCCAATCGACCTCGTAGCCACCTCCGGCAGCGGCCTCGATCCCCATATCTCCCCCGCCGCTGCGTATTATCAAGTCAGCCGTGTCGCTCGCACACGAGTTCTGTCCGAGATCCAGGTTCGCGAGCTAGTTGCTCGGCACACCGAACGTCGCACTTTTGACCTCCTCGGCGAACCCCGCGTCAACGTACTGCTGCTGAATTTCGCGCTAGACAACCAATAACCCGATGTAGCCAATCACGCACTACTTGATGTCGCCCCAAGCAATGGACAGCCGCCCAAACCCCGACGAGCTTCTAGCCCGCGTCCAAGCGGAAGAAGCCAAAAGCCATCGCGGCAAGCTGAAAATCTTCTTCGGGGCAGCCCCCGGCGTCGGCAAGACCTATGCCATGCTCGAAGCGGCTCGGCGGGAAAAGGCCGCCGGTGTCGATGTCGTTGTCGGTTATGTCGAGCCGCACGGCCGTCAAGAGACCGAGGCACTACTCGAAGGCCTGGAGGTCATTCCGTCGCGACAGATCGAATACCACGGCATGACGCTCCGTGAGGTCGATGTCGATGCGATCGTTAAGCGGCATCCAAAACTGGTCCTCGTTGATGAATTGGCCCACACCAACGCAGAAGGTTCATGCTACGCCAAGCGCTGGCAAGACGTCGAGGAGCTGCGCGATGCTGGCATCGACGTCTATACGACGCTGAATGTCCAACATATCGAGAGTCTTAACGACATCGTTGCGAAAATCACCGGTGTGACGGTTCGCGAAACAATTCCCGACCATGTCTTCGAATCGGCCGATGATTTAGAGATGGCGGACCTCACTGCCGAGGAACTGCTGGAGCGTCTGGCCGCTGGAAAGGTCTATGTCCCCGGCCAGGCCGAGCGAGCGCTGCAGAATTTCTTCCAAAAATCGAATCTCGTCGCCCTCCGCGAACTCTCGTTGCGTTTTGCCGCGCAACGACTGCATCAAGATGTCGAACTGGCTCGCCGGGAAAGGGCCGGGAAAGAAACCTGGGCCACTGCCGAACGCCTGCTCGTCTGCGTCGGCCCCAGCCCCACCACGCCGCGCGTCATTCGCACCGCTCGTCGCATGGCCGCGGCCTTGAACGCCGACTGGATCGCCACCACCGTCGAACCCACGGCCGGTGCGTCCGTCAATCCACATGTCCGTGAGGCGATCGCTCAGCACTTGCGTCTGGCCGAACGCCTCGGCGCCCAAACGACGACGCTCACGGGCGACGACGTGGCCGACACGGTTCTCGACTACGCCCGTTCGCGCAATGTCACGAAAATCATCATCGGCAAAACGAACGATTCTCGCTGGAAGCACCTGCTTCTCGGAACCGTCGTCGATAAGCTACTGGAATCGAGCGGCGAGATCGACATCTATGTGATCCACGGCAAACCCGAACGGCTGCCGCACCTTGCCCCCGCTACGCACGGCCGCCAACCCGCGTCTTGGCGGCCCTATGCGCTCTCCGCGGCCACTGTTCTGGTTTGCGCTTTCGTCGCCGCAGTGTTTTCCTATTGGCGTCTGTCCGAAGCCAATCTGGTGATGGTCTTTCTTACCGGCGTGGCCTGGGTCGGGTTTCGGTATGGCCGTGGCCCGGCGATTTTGGCGAGCGTCGCCTCGGTGCTGACGTTCGATTTTTGCTTTGTTCCCCCCAATCTCACCTTTGCGGTCAGCGACACCCAGTACTTGCTCACGTTTGTCGTCATGCTGGCCATCGGCCTGATCGTGGCGACACTCACGTCGCGCCTCAAAGAACAAGCCGCACATGCCCGCCTGCGTGAACACCGCACTTCGGCCCTGTATGAACTCAGCCGTCAGCTCAGCTCGCTCTCCGGATCCGAGTTTCTTGTTATCGCCGCCGGTCGCCAGATCGAAGCCATCTTCGAAGTGGAAGCCGCCATCTATTTGTCGCACCCACCGGGACCGCCGGAGCTGCGCTACGGCCAGCACACCAGCATTCCCGGCCAACCGATCAACGCCATCGTCGCCCAGTGGGTTGCGGAGCACGATCAAATGGCCGGAGCCGCCACCGACACACTGCCCAATGCCACCGCCCTCTTTTTCCCCCTCGTCGCCTCGCAGCAAACGCTCGGCGCGCTCGGCGTCAAATCGGACGAACCCTCGCGGCTCCTGGCTCCCGACCAACGCCGGCTGCTCGAAGCCTGCACCAGCCAGTTGGCCCTCGCCCTGGAGCGCGACCAAATGGCCGTTGCCGCTCACGAAGCCCAGGTCCGGGCCGAAACCGAGCACCTCCGCAGCTCCCTCCTCAGCGGTGTTTCGCACGATTTGCGTACGCCACTGGCCGTCATCACCGGCGCGAGCAGCAGCTTGCTCGAAAACAGCGACGCCAGCGAAATCACTCGCCGCGAACTGCTCACCACCGTCGTCGATGAATCTCGCCGGCTGTCACGCCTGCTCGACAACCTGCTTGAGATGTCGAAGCTCGAGTCCGGCGCTGCCGCCCCAAACATGCAATGGCATGTGTTGGAAGAGCTGGTCGGTGCCGCGCTCTCACGAACTCGTCATGATTTGGCCAACTTTCACGTCCAAGTCGATCTGCCGGCCGGCTTGCCCTTGGTGCGCGCCGATGGCATTCTTCTGGAGCAAGTCTTCATCAATTTGCTCGAAAACGCCGCCCGCTATTGCCCCTCCGGCAGCCAAATTTCGCTCACCGCGAGCGTCTCTGGCTCGTGGCTGTTGACTCGCATCAGGGATAACGGCCCTGGCTTCGCGCCCGGCACCGAAGAGCGAATCTTCGATAAATTCTTCCGCGGAACAGGACTTCCCGACGGTCGCCGTGGCAGTGGATTGGGCTTAGCCATTTGCCGCGCCGTGGTTCAACTGCACGGTGGCACGATCACCGCCGCGAATCGCCCGGGCTGCGGCGCGGAATTCACGATTCAACTGCCGCTCGATAAAAATCCGCCACCCGTCGCCGTAGGTTGAGTTAACATGAGCTGCCGTATTGGAAGAAGGGAGTTTTCGTGTTGGAAGGTCCGCTGATACTGATCATCGAGGACGAGCAGCCCATTCGCCGTTTCTTGCGGGCCGCCCTCACGGCGGAAGGCTATCGGCTGAGCGAAGCCGAATCAGGCCAGCAAGGATTGCGCCTCGCGTCGCAACAGCCGCCCGATCTGGTAATCCTCGACCTTGGCTTGCCCGATCAAGACGGCCAAGAGGTGTTAAAGAGCCTTCGCGAGTGGCTCACCGCCCCCATCATCATTCTTTCCGCCCGCGACCAGGAAACGCAGAAGGTGCAAGCCCTCGACAGCGGAGCCGACGACTACGTCACCAAGCCCTTCGGCATTGCCGAGCTACTGGCCCGCATGCGAACGGCCCTGCGGCACTCCACCGGCGGTCCCGAAACCTCCCCCGAATTCTCCGTCGGCGATATTACCGTCGATCTGGCCGCACGCCTCGTCACCGTCCGCCAAGAGCTGGTGCATCTCACGCCGCTGGAATACAAACTGCTCGCCACGCTCATCAAACACGCCGGCAAAGTCCTCACTCACCGCTTCCTGCTCCACGAGGTCTGGGGCCCCGGCCACGCCGACGAAACCCACTCCCTCCGTGTCTTCATGGCCAGCCTCCGCCGCAAGCTCGAAGCCGATTCCGCCCGCCCCCGCTACCTCCTCACCGAACCCGGCGTCGGCTATCGACTTCAGGCATAACGCAAGCAGGGGTTTGTCGCATTCGGTTTTCGCGTTAAAATCTGTGAACCACCCTCGGCCTAGCCCTCTCCCAGAGGGAGTGGGAACAAGGGAATTTGGCGGGATAGCTCAGTTGGTTAGAGCAACGGCTTCATAACGGGAGGCGAAAAGGCGGAGAAATTTGCATTTTAACCGTGTTTTCACACGTAAAAATGCTTTCTTGCCCTCTGGGGGCAACCCTTGAAAACTGTGGAAAAACGGGTGTCAATCGGATGGTGCGGGTGTCAGTGACACCCGCTTCTAAGCTGAACACGTTGCAATGCGACTGCCGGCATTCAGAGGCCAAGCCACTACCGAAATAATGCGGGCCCCGATGGCCGCCTCGGTGTCGAATGAAGTCGTGCCAGCTCTGCCTTCAATCTACGCCGTGTTTTGCATCTCCTGCCCATAGTGGATCGTGCCGGACGGCTGGCAACGGTGAGCTTTACCCTGTGTGGCAATGAGGGGCCTGCTGCTCCTCACGGGGCGCCGCTCGGCAATCAGGCCCGCATCAGCACCGATCACGGCCATGCATGCTCGGAGCCGGTCGTCATTTCGGGCGATGAAGCGTGCGGCGGTCTGCTTACCCTTTCCCCGTGGGGCTTTTTTGTTTCTGGGCACGACCTTAGCCGATTCGGCGCTGCGGTCGGAATCGCGAGCAC
>JANNTN010000006.1:0-3049 GCA_031394445.1 Anatilimnocola sp. | reverse complement strand
GCCGGGAGCTAAAATATCTCTCGGAGCGCATAAAAACCCCCGGCGGCATCGCCAAACTCCAACGCCTCCTCAACGCCGCCACACCCCCAGAATTCCGCTCCGCCGGTTGATGTACGATGAAAATAGCGCAACTTCAAAACTGACGCTTCGGGTTAGTGTGTTTGAGAAGACGAAACGAAGTGTTTGCATTTTGGGCGTGAGGTGGGAGAATGCAAGGAACGTGATGGGGATCTGACCGCTGTCAGTCGCGAGGTGGACCATGACGAGTTCCAGCGGCAATATTTCTAGCGATAAGGTGCTCGCCCGACGGGCCGGAGATGACGTCTGCTTTCTCGTTGTTGGCCGAGGGACGGCGAAGCACAGCCCGTCGCTGCGGGAGTATGCCGAAAATGCTCTCGCCGCTGGCGCGACGCAGGTGCAAATCGATCTCCGCAATTGCACGCATTGCGACAGCACTTTTTTAGGCACGCTGGTGGGCCTGCGTCGGACATTTGCTGGTCACGGCTGCGGGGCGATATGTTTAGTGCGGCCATCAGACGCGGTGCGGCACATTCTGACGCAGATGTGCGCTGATCGCTTGTTTCCCATCGTCGAGAAAGCTACCAGCACAAACTGCGACACGACGTGGGAGCAGCTTGAAGAAAATTGCGACCGCTCGCAGCCGTTTCGGTTCAAGCAGGCAGTTGTTGATGCTCACCTGGCGTTGGCCGGGGCGAGCCCTGAGCTCGCCGAGCGTTTTCGTCCGCTGGCAGAAGCGATGCAGCAAGAGTTGGCGAATGAGGGGCCGGGGAAGGGCTCGTAGGCTAATGGTGGGCCGGCGTTTGCAAGCCGAGATGATGCAACTGTGCCGACACTTGAATCCAGATGGTGGGCCGGCGCTCGCAAGCTCGCTGGTCCCACCCTACGGTCTTACTCGATGTGTAGTTTGGTGGCGTCGATCGTGCGAACGAGGTCGGGTAAGTCGTAGGTTTTGAGCGCGCCGTGGACCGTCGTGGTGAGGAGTGCTTGCGGGATAGACTGCCGGACGATGGGTGTCCAAGCGGGCAGGGTGCGACGGAGTGTGACCGAGGCATAGAGATCGGGTTCTAGCGCGGCAGCGTGAAGTGCGGCTATGCCGGCCCGGCCGACGCCGATCAAATGAACTTTGCGGGGCGTTTTAGTTTTGTAGTTGGCGACAAAGTGGCCGCCCGCGAGGGCGTCTTCGGTGTGTAAGCCGACGAGCGGCTTGCCGAGCAGATAGGCCAGAAAATACGTCTTGGAATTGCCGAGCAGGGCATCCGCTTTTCCGCTCGCGGTTTCGCCGATGCCGCGGAGGTCGATAGCGACGACGACGTAACCATCCTTAACCAGCTTTTCAATCGGTCCGCCCGGCGCGCCGTCGGCCACTTTACCGTCCTCGTGCAAATACAGATAGGCATCGCGAATCGCTTGAGCCGGGTGATAAGTCAAGCCAGGCAGCGGCACGCCGGAGTCGGTGCGGAGTACAAACTTGTCGATGTGATAGCCCTCGCGATCGACTCGCCCCTTCTCGATCATTTCGGGCGGCGGAATTTCCGCCAGCGGCCGAACGCCGGTTGCTTTACGCACGGCGGCCAAGGCTTCGGCCTTGGGAGTTTTCTCCCAGAAGTCCTTCCGCTGCGTCGCCAGCCGGTCCGCGATCTCGCTATTTAGTTCAAACGCCGATCGTTCACCGGGCAGCAGGAGCACCTGGCCTCGCTCGGTGCAATTCAGCTCGGCTTCGGTGAGCGTTTTGATCGGCTCCAGCTTGACGGTGTCATCCTTGCCCAGCAGCCAGCGGCGCAGCCAGCGGGTGATGCCGATCAGGTTCGCCGGCTGCACGCCGTGGCCCCCTTCGGCTTCGACCAAATCGACCCGCTCGGGAAAGCCGAGGCGGGCATAAACGCGTTTGGCCTGCCGAAAATTGTCCCACGAGCCGGCGATATCGAAGAAATCGCCCGTGGTGGAACTGATGAGCGTCGGCTTGGGAGCCCGCAGCAGGACATAGTCGGGTTGGTCGAGGCCGAGAGCGACCTGGCCGAAAATGTTTTGCTCGGCGTCTTGCGGGCCGATGGTTTCGATCAGCCGGCGGAAGGTTGTCAGGTAACACGAAGGAGCAGCGCAGGCGACGCGGTCGTCGAGAGCCATCGCGTAGCTCGTCAGCGTGCCGCCACCGGAGCAGCCTGTGAAGCCGATGTGCTTCGCGTCAATGTCGGGGCGGCTAACCAGATAATCGATGGCGCGGATGGCGTCCCACACGCGATAGCGGGCTGTGTTGCCGCCGACGAGAATCGATCCGACGCCGATCAGCGTGTGCTCTTGAGTGGTGCCGGTGAATTGGGGTTTGCCATCGGCAGTGAGGATTTGCGAGCGTTCGCCTTGGCCGATTGGGTCGTAGCAGAGCGCGGCGATGCCATGGCGGGCGAGCATGATGCCAAACCGCTGGTTGTATTCGGCCGTTTTGCCAGTCCGGCTGTGACCGCTGGAAACGAGGACGGCTGGATAGGGTGCCGGTGTGCTCGGTAGATAGAGCGATGCGGTGACGTGATGCTGCGGCTGGCTTTCAAAAATGACTTTTTCGACCTGGCAGCCGTCGGCCGGGAGCTTGCCGACGACACGGGCGTTCAGCGGCGTACGGTCGGGAAAGCCGCCGAGTTGCTCGATGAACACTTGGCGCAGTTGTTGTTGATAAGCCTTGATCTGCTCCTCGGTCTTGAGCGCTTCGTAGTTGACCTGGCGGCGATCGAGCGCTGCGTAGGCCTGTTTTTGCAGCGAAGCATAGAACAGCGTGGATGCCGCGGGCTCGCCGGGTTGCGGCTTCAGGCAGGTTAAGTCCTCTGCCGCGGCTGTAACGCAAAAGACACCGACAATAAGCAACGCAATTCGCATTTCGTTTACTCCCCAAGCCGATTGAATTCGCACCGATTGTCGGCTGTTTCACGCGGCTTTGCAAATCGGCCAACCACGATGCCAAGACGAGATTGCAATTGATCCGGCTAATACCCATACTCAGAGGGACGATTTGGGCATTCTGCGGGCTTTCTTGGCGATG
>JANNTN010000903.1:0-3228 GCA_031394445.1 Anatilimnocola sp. | reverse complement strand
CGATTTGGCCAGCTTCCGACGCAGCCGAACCTCGATCTCAATGGCGACCGCTATGACGATCTTCTGGTGGGTGCCAGCCATGCCGACCTGTTCCCTGCTAGTTTGAATCCGCGGGCCGGCAAAACGTATCTGTTTTACGGTGCGCCACAGCAATTCACGCTGCCGACTACCGGTGTAACAACCCTGGCCAATCATTCGGTCACCGGCAGCGGTGATTTTCTCATTGACGATGCCACCGGCCCATTTGCTCAAAAGCTCTCTGAGGGCTGGTACCGGTTTACTACGTTGGGCGATGGCAGCGGCGGCGTACAAATCTCGGTCGGCCCTGCCGCGGAGGAAGCTCGCACGGTCTTCGCAGGTGCTCAGGACGCGCTTCTTACCGGAACGCTCCCCACGCCGCAGTTCCAGCGCTTTGGTGAAACGCTAACGCTGAGCGGCGGCCCCACTCCGCCAGAGCTGATCATGGAGTTAGATTTGGCCGGACTCCTGCCGGCGGTCCAAAAGCCGTCGCTGCTGGACGCCGCCAAGCTGCAACTGGAATATGAGAATCTCAACGTCGAAACGCCCTATACGCTGCCCATCGCCAGCCCTCCCGTCGAGTTCAACGGTGAGCTGGTCTTCTCGGCGAGCGATCGCAGCAATAGGCCGGCATTATGGGTCACCAACGGCACTTCCGCCGGCACGCGCCTCATTCGCACTTTCAACATTGACCAAACGCCGAGCGAAATCGTCCGCCTCGGCAATCAACTTTATTTCACCGATGGCGACCGGCTCTGGCGCACCGACGGAACACTAGGCGGCACCGTAACCAGCAGCGCTGCGGGGCTTCAGCCATCCAAACTCGTCGTGGCAGGCGACAGGCTGTACTTTGCGAGCAACTCCAGCCTCGATATCCGCCGCCTAGAGGCCAACGGCACGATCACCGCTGTCACAACGGCCAATGCGAAGTTCAGTGGCGGACAGTTGCTCGCCACATCCAATCGCTTGTTCATTCTGGCCACACCCAGCGTGAAGGAGATTTGGAGCGTCGGCAATTCGCAGCCGACTGCCTCCCTGATAATTGCGTATCCGAGCACCCGAACGCTCAGCATGCTAACGGCCGTCGGCAGCCAAATGTTCTTCGAAGTCTCTCCCGCCGGGGACGAGGATCAACTGTGGGCGAGCGATGGCACGACGACGGGAACACGGCTTTTGGCCACCTATGGCCCGGGCGACAAGCTCAGTGGGCTGACGGAGTTTGGCGGAAAGCTGGTCTATGTCACGGAAGTCAGCCCAACGCAGTTTCGCTTGATGCAAACGGATGGCGTTGTCATTACGCAACTTGCTGAATTCACAAGAAAGCCCCAAAGCTTCGCCACGGTGACGGGCGGCCTCGTCTTTGTCACTACGCCTCCCGTTGGCAGTCGCCATCACCAGCTCTGGATGCTCGATCAGGCCGGTGTGAGCGAGATCGCGAAGCTGTTCTTCCTGCCCGCTCAAATTGTCGGTGTCGGCAATAAGATCTTCTTCACGACGCCCGGCAATACGGCTTTGTGGACGGCGCAAGGCCGAAACCTGGAACTGCTGGCGAACACATCTCCGATCGGAAATCTGCGGGGCGTGGGCGACCGCCTCTACTTTACCCAGCCCGATGCCACCTTGCAGTCGCGCTGGTGGGTGACCGACGGCACCTTGGCTGGCACTACCGCTGTCAAGGACACGGGCCCGTTTGCAATCAATCTCGAAATCGATGTCTTCGGCAAGGAAGGGGACGGTGTCGTCAACGCTCTGGATGTGGGTGCCGGTTTGGGGCAGACATTTATCGCTTCACTGCTTCTTCCCGCACGGTCCGGCGTTCTCGAAGTGCCCTTGACCGACCGTATCAAGCAGCACTTGGCAACCGGCAAAACGCGGCTGACCACGCGCGTGCAAGTGAATGATTCGCTCGTCACACTTCCCATCATTCGCTCCGCGTTCGGCGGCCGGACCGGACTCGAGTCCCACTGGGCTCGCCAAGCGGGCTACTTGATCAGCCTGTACGACGAACGCGGCGGCCGACTCGCCGAAAATCGGCCGGTCGTGGATATGCGGAGTCTGCCCGCCGGCACGTACCACGTCCAAATCGTGGACCCCTTCAACGCGCCGCCCCTTCATCTGGTAACGGGCGATCCGATTCTGCCAACCATTGAGATTGTCGCCCCAGAAATGGGCGATACGCATGAGCCCGGCAACCGCGATTTGCTCGACGGTGGCGATGGCGATGATATTCTCATCGGCCGCAAACATTTGGATCGGCTGTTCGGCAGAAGCGGCATCGACCATTTCGTGGCGGAGAAGATCGAGGTCTTTGACCCGCAGTCTGACGAGTCGATCCTCGACAAGCCGCCTGCCATGCCTGCTGGTGACGACAGCCGCGAGCAGCCTACGCCGGTAGATTTCATCGTGAATATTCCGGATATTCCGCTGGCCCTAAAGTTGGCAGAGCAGCTTGGCATTCCCGTGACGACGTCGTACGTGCCGGCCCCGCTGCTGCACTTGCCCATCTATGCCAGCGATCTCAACATGATTACGCGCCTGGATGCCGGAGGAGCCGGCATTGGTGATCTCACCGGCGTGGAGCACGCGACCAACCTGCGGGTTGTCAACCTCTCGGATAATTCGATCAGCGACATTACGCCCATCCAATCGGCCACGAATTCTGCCGGCACGCCGCTCGGTTGGACGCGCGTCGAGCATCTGTCGCTCGACGATAATCAAATTGGCGACATTGGCCCCGTAAGCCTGCTCACGCGCTTGATCGGTCTCAGCCTCGATTACAACGCCGTTACCGATCTGAGCCCCTTGGGGTTGGGCCTCCATGACCAGTTGGAGTTTCTCAGCGTCGATAGCCGGCCCTCGGCACTCGTTTCGTTGCCGGGCAACTCCATCTACCAAGGCTTCGGTCTGCTGGAGGCCTTTGTCGATCCCGATGACCCGACACTCTCCGATCGATTTGGAGAGTCCGTCTCCTCGGCCGGCAATTGGGTGTTTTTCGGCGCGCCGGGTGAAGTGGTCGGCGGCCAATCGAGCGCTGGCGCTGTCTATGTATTCGACGGCTCTACCGGTGAGCGAGTCTGGACAATCGAGAATCCTTCGCCGGGATCGAACGACCGATTCGGCGAAGCGCTAGCCCTGGTCGGCGACAAGCTGTTTATTGGCGCGCCGGGCGACGACAAGCTGTCGTTCTCACTGGCCTGTTTCTGCTTGACC
>JANNTN010000892.1:0-3097 GCA_031394445.1 Anatilimnocola sp. | reverse complement strand
CCCGCTAGTATTCAACCGCGTGCAGGGCACCGGAGGGTCTTCTTCACGAATGATCCGCATCATCTCCTCAAAGGCTGCCGAACGCAGTCGCTGGCGATCAAAAGATAGGCCCCCCGACGCCGTCGGGGCTTGAAGCGCAATGAACCGTTACTTGGCGAATAACCGCTGCCCAAGTGGAATGCCTGATCCACATCTATCCCTCACAGGCGTGAGAGGACTACTTTCGCGCAAATGGAACGGCTCGCCGCTTCTCTGTTCTCCCGTCTCTCCGCTGCGGGGAGAGGGGCCGGGAGTGAATGGGTTTCGCGGCTGATCGGCGAACGTGTCGCCGCCTAGTCACGGCAATTGTTCCCCGGTTAATCTTTTGCCTCGGTAGCTGTAACCGGGTCTTTTTTATGCCCTCGGTTGATTTTCGGCGCGCCAGTCGGGAGACTATCTGCGGCGATTCAATCCCCCCAGATTAGGAGATTTCCCACTTATGGCCGCGGTTCCTAAAAAAGTCGTTGAACGGCTCGTTGCCGGCATCAAGCGATTTCAGCCAATCTTGGCATCGGCCAAAGCTCGCGACGTTGGCGAATCCGATACCGTCGTCATTATCACGGACATGCTGGCCGAAGTGTTTGGCTACGAAAAGTATTCAGAAATTACGTCCGAATATGCAATCAAAAGCACGTTCTGCGACCTCGCCACAAAAATTGACGGCACTCTTCAAACGCTAATCGAGGTAAAAGCTATCGGGTTGGACTTGAAAGACAACCACGTAAAACAAGCCATCGACTATGCCGCAAATCAGGGCGTCGATTGGGTGCTGCTCACAAACGGAACTTCTTGGCGCGTGTACAAAGTGATTTTTGCAAAGCCGATTAGCCAAGAGTTGGTTATCGACATTGATTTCTGTGCGATGAATCACAAATCGCAAAGCGACCTTGAACTCCTTTACCTTTGGTGCAAGGAAGGTTGGCAGAAATCCGTTTTGGGCGACTATCACGAGCAGAAACAAGCACTCAGCCGATTTTTCATCGGTGCTGTCGTGCTGTCCGAGCCCGTGCTCGATGTTATTCGCCGCCAACTGCGCCGCGTGTCACCCGAAGTCCGAATTGAGACAGAGCAGATTAGCTCAGTATTGGTCAATGAGGTAATCAAGCGCGAGGTAATGGAGGGCGACAAAGCCGAGGAGGCGCGACGCAAAATTTCACGCGCGGAAGGCAAAGCGCTACGCGCGTCGTCAAAAGGCGACGGCAAAGAATCTGGCGGTGAAGCGTCGGCCGACGACACGCCAGCGGCGTCGCCCGCCTAACCCTCCGTCCCCCAACCCGATTAACCTCAGCCCCGCGGCGATTGTCGTGGGGCTTATTCGCTTCGGTCTGATCGATCGAGCAGGTGGGCCAACCTGGCAGCAGCAGTCCCAAATCGACATCCGGCACAGGGTCGCCTCTCCGAAACAGCCACTCCCTCGATCTCTGACCCACCGAAACTGACCCCAAAAAACCACCATTTCCCGCTTGAAAAAATCTTCCGAATTCTCGCCCGGTTTTTTGCCCAAACTGCAATGTAGTAGATAGGCGGGAACACCACTTCGCCAATCCGCGTACTCCGCGCCTCCGCGTGAGGAATACCATCCCTGCGCGCATTTCCAATTTGGATCACTGGCCCCTGGCTTCTGGCTTCTGACCCCTGACTCCTGCCCCCCTAATCATCCACCTCCGCCATGCCTAATCAAAAAACCTCAACCCTAAACATTAACGCGGTATTCCAATGCAACTATCAACTCACAAACAATTATCAGTAAACAACTTACGCCAATGTTTAGGCCAAAAACATCGCGAAAAAAAGCTCCCCGCACCAACCCTCAACTTCCCCCTTGGCCCTCAACTCGACTTGCGGCTATGATCCCGCCGCCCTATGCCCATCTCCTTCCGACCCATCGCCGCTCTCCTTTTTGCCTGCACGCTGGCCGCGCCCGGCTGCATGAACCATCCCTATCTGGCGCGGCCTGGCACGATTGAACAGCAGCGCTTGCGGGCGACGATCCACGATCCGTACTCGGACAATGACTTGGGTCCGTATGTCGATGGCGGCCGACCGCGCGAGTTCCTCGACCCGCTGCCAGAACCTGTTCGCAGCCGCATCTACGCCGACAGTTGGTGGTGGCGCAAGCGCTAAGAATTCGTGTTAAGAACTTGCGGCTACAGCGTCAGCCGGTTCGGCCCGCGTTGGCTGCTCCACAATCGTGGCCGCCGCCGGCGAAGTGATGTCTTGCGACTCGGCCGGATACAGATCGTCCCCGTTGTGGCAATACACGGCGTTTCGCCCCGCCGCCTTCGCCGCATACAGCGCCGAATCAGCCCGCGTGAGAAACGTCTTGGTATCGTCCCCATCCACGACCGTCGCAACGCCCGCGCTCACGGTTTGCGTCGTCGAGCGGCTGATCATCGCCCGCATCCGTTCGGCAAAATTCGTCGCACCCGGCAATTCCGTTCCCGGCAACACAACAATGAATTCCTCACCACCGCTACGCGTCACCACGTCCGTATCGCGGGCCTGTTGATCCAACATAGCCGCCACTTGCTTCAGCAGCCGGTCCCCTTGAGGCAGCCCCTGCGACTCGTTGAACTTTTTGAAATGATCGAGATCGAACACTGCGATCGAAAACAACATTCCATACCGGCGGTGCATCGTCAGATAGTTTTCCAATGTCTCATTCAGCGCCTGCCGATTGCACAAGCCCGTCAGCGGATCGCACCGCTGGCCAGAAAACGACATCAAGCGGCTGCCCTGCTGCCGAATGCCTTCATACGCATGAGCCAACTGCATCGCCAAATCCTGCGTCGGCTTCAGCAACCGTTCCGCTTCATCGCACAGCAATTGCCAATCCGAAGTTTCGGATGTTCGCGTCAGTTCGCAGACCCGTCGCTTAAAGATCGCCAAGTTGGCATGATGCAAAGCCAATTCTCGCCGCACTCGTTGGGAAATTCGCTCCAAATCGACAACCACCGCCTGCGCGCGCTTCAGCTCGCGCCGCGTAGCGTCGGAAGCCGGCGTCGAATTCGGGCGTTGAAAGCGGCCAATTAAATAGCCGATCACCGCCACGGCGGCC
>JANNTN010000825.1:0-13257 GCA_031394445.1 Anatilimnocola sp. | reverse complement strand
AAGCCATGCCCGACGGCGGCCAACTCACCGTCCGCACCCACGTCACGCGGCAAGGTGTTGCCCTCGACCTCATCGACACCGGCATCGGTATGGACGAACGCACCGCCATGAAAATGTTCGACGCCTTCTACACCACCAAGTCCGGCGGCAGCGGCCTCGGCCTCCCCACCGCCCGCCGCATCATCGAAGCCCACGGTGCACGCATCAGCGTCCAAAGCGAAGTCGGCGTCGGCACTCAGTTCACCCTCGAATTTCCCACTCCGCCAAGAATTGGCGGAGACGGGACCGCAGACTACGAAACTACGAGCGACGAGTAGCAGGTTAGCCACTCGTCGTTATTGCCCCCGTTGGGTATCATCGCTCTCATGGAGGCAGGTACCCGAAATTCCGAAGTCGCTGAGTCCACCGGCCCCCCCATTCGCGTCCTCATCGTCGATAACGACGAGGCCCTCGCCCGGGCGATGGAAGAAAGCCTGGTCAAGGTCGGCTACGAGTGCATCGTGGCCACCAGCGGCCCCGAAGGCGCGCGAAAAATCGAGACCGGCACTTACGACGTCGTCGTCTCCGATCTGGTCATGAACGACGTGGACGGCATGGAAATTCTCAGCCGGGCCCGTCAGGCCCTCCCCGACGCCGAAATCATCCTCGTCACCGGCCACGCCACCGTCCCCAAAGCCGTCGAGGCCATGCAGCTCGGGGCCTTCAATTTCCTCGAGAAGCCGATCACCACCACCCGTCTGCGGGCCGTCTGCGAAAAAGCCGCCGACGCTATTCGTCTCAAACGACAAAACACCGAGCTCCGCGAACGGCTCGACGAACGGTTTGGCTTCGAAGGCATCATCTATGCCGCCCCGCAGATGCAAACGGTCATCGATCGGCTCAAACGCATCGCCCCCACCGACGCCACCGTCCTCGTCAACGGCGAAAGCGGCACCGGCAAAGAACTAATCGCCCAGGCCATCCACCAAAACAGCCCCCGCAAAGGCAAGCGCCTCGTCGCCCTCAATTGTGCCGCCGTCGCGGAGAATCTGGTCGAAAGCGAACTCTTCGGCCACGTCAAAGGCGCGTTCACCGATGCCCACAGCGACCGCATCGGTGCCTTCGAATACGCCAACGGCGGCACGCTCTTCCTCGATGAAGTCGGCGACATGCCGATGAGCACGCAAATCAAGCTCCTCCGCGTTCTCGAAGAGCACCAAATCACCCGCGTCGGCGACAACAAATCAATCCGCGTCAACGTGCGACTGGTCTCCGCCACCAACCGCAGCCTGGAAGAAATGGTCGCCCAAGGCAAGTTCCGCAACGACCTCTATTTCCGCCTCAAGGTCGTCACCGTCAATCTACCCGCCCTCCGCGAGCGCCGCGAAGACATCATCCCCCTCACCGACCACTTCCGCCGCCAGTTCACCAAACGACATCACAAGCACATCAAAGGCATCTCCCCCGTCGTCAGCAAACGGCTCTATTCGTACGACTGGCCCGGCAACGTCCGTCAGCTTCGCAACGCCGTCGAAACCATGGTCGTCCTCGATCTCGACGGCACGCTCGACGTGGACGATCTGCCACCCGAACTCGCCGACACGCCGGTCCCCACTCCCGGCTCATCAGCCTCCGCCGGCCCCAGCGACCTCATCGGCAAGACGATGGACGAAATCGAACGCTGGGCCATCGAAGAAACGCTCAAGATCACCAACAACAACCGCGAAGAAGCCGCCAAAGTCCTCGGCATCGGTGCCCGCACGCTCTACCGCAAGCTCGATAAATACCAGTCGGGTGAAACAACTGGTGACGAGGATCGTTGACCGTCATTGATCACAAGTCACTTGTCATTCGCAATACAGTGGAAGCAAATGACTAATGACAAGCGACCAATGAGATCCAAGGAAGGTTTTTTATGCCAGTCATTCGCCAACTCCCCTTATCGGTCGTCAACAAAATCGCCGCGGGCGAAGTCATCGAACGCCCCGCGAGTGTCGTCAAGGAACTGCTCGAAAACAGCGTCGATGCGGGAGCCCAGCGCATCGAAGTCACTCTCGGCCAAGGCGGAACCGATCTGATCCGCGTTTCCGACAACGGCTGCGGCATCGCGGCTGACGACCTACCCCTCGCTGTCGCCAGCCACGCCACCAGCAAAATCGCCGACGCCGACGACCTCTTCCGCGTCGGCACTTTCGGCTTTCGCGGCGAAGCACTCGCCTCCATCGCCGAAGTCAGCCACCTCTCCATCCGCAGCCGCCCAGCAACGAGCGATTCCGGCCACGAACTCAGCGTTACCGGCGGCGTCCGCCGCGACATCACTCCCATCGGCTGCCCCCCCGGCACAACGATCGAAATCCGCAACCTGTTCTACAACACCCCCGTGCGGCGAAAATTCCTGCGGGCCTCGCAAACCGAAATCGGCCACTGCTCCGAAGCCTTCACCCGCATCGCCATCGCTCAACCGAACATCCACTTCACTCTCCGCCACAACGACAAGCTCCTCTACGACCTGCCCCCCACTGCCAACTGGCGGGAACGCATCGCCGCCTTCTTCGGCCGCGATTTAGAGCAACGGCTCATCCCGCTCGACAACACCGACGGCGACGTGCGCCTCTTCGGCTACGCAGCCGACCCCGAACACAGCCGGGCCAACAACCGCCTGCAATACCTGCTTCTCAACGGCCGTTTCATCCGCGACCGTTCCCTCCAACACGCCCTCGGCGAAGCCTACCGCGGCCTCCTCCTCGGCGGCCGCTTTCCCATCGCCTTTCTCCGGCTCGACATCCCCGCCGAAGCCGTCGATGTCAACGTCCACCCCACCAAGCTCGAAGTCCGCTTCGCCGACAGCGGCCGCATCTACTCCCTCCTCCTCGGCACCATCCGCAAAAAATTCTTAGCGACCGATCTCACCGCCCGCGTGCAATCCGCCGCCGGCACTGAGCCCGGCGCAGACACCGCCGACGCCACCGCCACGCAAGAGCATCGACGCTCTCTCGTCGAGTGGGCCAAAGGAGCCCTCGGACAACCACGCGGCACCGTGGCAGTTGTCGATAGCCCCGACGACTCCCAAGCCTCCCTCGAACTCCGCTTCGAGCCCCCCTCCGGACCACCACTCGAACTCAACCGCCTCGATCGCTCCTGGCAACCCGCCCCTCTCTCCGCCCGCCAACATCAAGCCGCAGAATACGCCGGCCACGCCACCCACTCTTTCTCCCCCTCTCCCCCTCTCCCTGTCACCCCTTCCCTCCCCTCCCGCTCCCATCTCGGCTTTCAAGTCCACAACCGCTACCTCATTACCCAAAACGAAGATGGCATGGTCGTCATCGACCAGCACGCTCTCCACGAGCGCATCCTCTACGAGCAACTCCGCGAAAAAGTCCTCGCCGGCCAAATGGAAATGCAACGGCTCCTCGTTCCCGAGCCAGTCACGCTTTCCCCCACCGACCTCGCCGCCGCCCTCTCCGCCCGCGACACGCTCGCCCAACTCGGCATCGAAGTCGAGGAATTCGGCGGCGACACCGTCCTCGTCTCCAGCTACCCCGCCATGCTCGCCAACCTCAGCCCCGGCGAAATGCTCCGCCAAGTCGTCGAGCTGCTCACCACCAGCCATAAACAGCCCGAGCGCCGCGACTTGCTGGACGAACTCTTGCATATGATCGCCTGTAAAGCCGCCATCAAGGCCGGCGACCACCTCGCTCCCGAAGAAATCACCGCTCTCCTCGAACAGCGGCACTGCTACCAAGATTCCCACCACTGCCCCCACGGTCGCCCTACCGCCCTCGTCTTCACCCGCGAAGAACTCGACCGCCGCTTCAAACGCACGTAAATGTTCCCCCTTCGGTTGACAGAGCGTTGTCCAAGGTCCAAAGTCTAAAGTCCAAGGTCGTAGCTTGATTCTATTGACTTTGGACTTTGGACCTCAGACCTTGGACCTGCCCGATGTCAATCAACTGGACCCGCTTCGCCGAAGTTATCCGCGCCCACAAAAACTTCGTCCTAGTCAGCCACATCAGGCCCGATTGCGACGCCCTCGGCAGCGAGCTCGGTATGGCCGGTGTGCTGAAAGCGCTCGGCAAAAGCGTGCGCATCGTCAACGGTCAGGCCACGCCGCCAAACCTCACCTTCATCGATCCCGAAAATCAAATCCAGGTCATTGGCCAAACCATCCAGCCCGCCGAACTGGCCGACACCGATATCGTGCTCGTCCTCGACACCAGCGCCTGGGCCCAAATCGGCCCCATGAGCGATTTCATCCGCGGCTTCACTGGCAAAAAAATCGTCCTCGACCACCACATGAGCGCCGACGACATCGGTGCCGAAGAATTCAAAGACGTCATGGCTGAAGCCACCGGCAGCCTCGTTGTCCAAGCCGCCGAAGCCCTCGGCGTGAAGCTCACAGCCGAAATGGCCACTCCCCTCTTCGCCGCCGTCGCCACCGACACCGGCTGGTACCGCTTCGCTTCTGCCTCCGCCAGTTGCTACCGCACCGCCGCCAAGCTGATCGACGCCGGAGCGCAGCCCTCATCCATCTACAGCACGCTGTACGAGCAAGACACGCTCGGCCGCGTCAAGCTCCGCGGCCTCATTCTCACTCGCATCGAATCCGAGCTCGACGGACGGCTCGCCTCCACGCACGTCCTGAAAGACGACTTCGCCAAGACCAACTCGCTCCCCAGCGATACCGAAGACGTCGTCAACATGCTCCTGGCGATCCGCGGCACTCAATTCGCCGTCATCTTCGTCGAACAAAAGGACGGCACCTTCAAAATCAGCTTCCGCAGCCGCTGTGCAGTCGATTGCAGCAAGCTTTCCGAGCAATTCGGCGGCGGCGGACACAAAGCCGCGGCCGGCGCAACCGTCAAAGGCCCCCTCGCCGAAGTCCAGCAACTCGTTCTTGACGCTGTCCGCGCCGCAATGAAATAATCAACCTTCCCACCTTTACCTGCCTGCCAGCATGGGCGACATGCGAATTGCTGGGCCAGGCCGTTCTCTGGTTCCAACCCTCTCTCCTTTCTAACGCAAAGGCGCAAAGCCACGCCAAGACCGCAAAGCTCAGACAGTATCCGTCTTTCCTCTGCGCCTTCGCGTCTCTGCGTCTCTGCGTTAAACGAGCGAGCCAGCCCCGCCAATCCAGCATGACCAGATCGCTAAACCCCCACGCCGCGCAGAACACCGGTTCTCCGCCAACCACGCTTCCGCCAAAACCCGGCGACCCCGCCACCGCCCCGCGCCGCAGTATCCTCGCCGCCGTCGCCGCGATGATTATCGGCGGGTTTGTCGGCATCGTCCCCTTCGCCGCCGGCCTCGCCACCTTCCTCGACCCCCTCCTCCGCCGCAAAAAAGCCAGTGGCGAGGCCGATTCCCACCCGCCCATCCGCGTCGCCTCGCTCGACGCCCTCCCCGCCGACGGCACTCCTGTCCAAGTCCCCGTCATCGCCGACCTCACCGACGCCTGGAACCGCGAGCCCAACCAACCCATCGGTGCCGTCTATCTCCGCCGCGACGGCGACAAGGTCGAGTGCTTCAACGCCATCTGCCCCCACGCCGGCTGCTTCGTCGGTTACTCTGCCGACCGCAAAGTCTTCCAGTGCCCCTGCCACACCAGCAGCTTCAAACTGGACGGCGAGCGGATCATGCCCTCCCCCAGCCCCCGCGACATGGACTCCCTCGCCGTCGATCCTGCCAAGCTGAAATCCGGCGAAGTCTGGGTCCAATTCGTCAATTACTACCCCGGCAAAGAACACCGCGAAGAAAAGCCCACGTGACAAATTCAGAATGAAGAAATCTGAATGACCCATGCCTCTTCATTGGTCATTTGGCTTCGACATTCGTCATTTCGTTTGTATTTATGCTAAATCAATTTCTCGACTGGATCGACCACCGCACCGGCCACCGCGGCCTCGTCCACGATACTCTCTTCGAGCGCATCCCCAGCGGTGCCCGCTTCCGCTATGTCACCGGCAGCATGCTCGTCTTCGCCTTCGTTACGCAGGCCATCACCGGCATCTTCCTCTGGATGGCCTACAGCCCCAGCAGCACCACCGCCTTTGAAAGCGTCTATTACATCCAGCACGAAGTCACCGGCGGCTGGCTCCTCCGCGGCATCCATCACTTCATGGCCCAGGCCATGGTCGTCACGATGGTCCTGCACCTCTTCCAAGTCATTTGGGACGGTGCCTATCGCCCGCCGCGCGAGTTCAACTACTGGAACGGCCTCGTCCTCATGCTGCTCGTCATGGGCCTCGGCCTCACCGGCTATCTCCTCCCCTGGGACCAAAAAGGCTTCTGGGCCACCAACGTCGCCACCAATCTGATGACCCTCTCCCCCGGCGTCGGCAAAGAAATGCAGCAACTCGCCGTCGGCGGCAATGCCTACGGCCACCACACGCTCACGCGCTTCTTCGCCATGCACGCCGGCGTCCTGCCGCTCATCCTTGTCGCCTTCCTCGGCCTCCACATCGCCCTCTTCCGCCGCCACGGCATCACAGCCCACATCACTCCCGGCCGCCGCGACGACTACTTCTGGCCCGTCCAAGTCCTCTACGACGCCATCGCCTGCCTCGTCCTGCTCACCGTCGTTTTGCTACTCACGGTCCATTTCGATCTGTCCGGCCTCCTCAAAGGCGAGCTGCCACTCGCGCACCGCGGGGCCGAGCTCGGTGCCCCTGCCGACGCTTCCGAGCCCTACGCCGCCGCCCGCCCCGAATGGTTCTACCTCTTCCTCTTTCAACTCCTCAAATACTTCCCCGGCTCCAGCGAAATCATCGGCGCGATTGTCATCCCCACGATCGTCGTTGTGCTCCTCTTTGCCTTGCCGCTCGTCGGCTGGACGAAAGCCGGCCACAACATCAGCCGAGCCTTCATCATCCTGCTCATCGGTGCCGCCGTCGTTCTCACCGGCCTCGCCCTCTTCGACGACTACTACGTTGAGTTCGCGAAGCGTTTCAACCTCAAGGACGAAAAGCGACTCGTCGCATCCCAAGAATTCCTCGACGCCCGCACAGCCGCCGAGCACGACGCCGAGCGCACCGTCGAACTCATCAACCGCCGCGAAACTCTCCCCGACGGCACATTGTCCGAACCGCGCTGGATACCCAAGGAAGGTGCGGTTTCCCTCCTCCGCAACGATCCCAAAACCCGCGGCCCCCGCCTCTTCGCTCAACATTGCGCCAGTTGCCACACTCACGACGACGGCTCCTCACTCGCCGCCGTTACCGCTGGCGAGCACACACCAACCCGAAGCGCAAGCGAGGGCTCCTCCTCCGCTCCCAACCTCTACAACTTCGCCTCGCGCAAGTGGCTCACCTCCTTCCTCAACCACGATCAACTAACCGGCCCCGAATTTTTCGGCAACACCGCCCATAAAACCGGCCGCATGGCCACCTGGCTCAAGCAACACGCCGAATCGCTCAAACCCGAAGACATCACCGCCATTGCCGCCGCCCTTTCTGCCCAAGCCGGCCTCAAATCGCAGCGCGAAGCCGACAAACAAGACGCCGAGCTCATCACCCGCGGCGTCGGACTCATCGAGCAGAACTGCGCTCGCGGCTGTCACAAATTCGGCGAAACCGGCCAGCTCGGCCTCGCACCTGATCTCACCGGCTACGGCTCCTACGAGTGGCTAATGGGCTTCGTCAGCGATCCCACGCACGAGCGCTTCTATCGCCACTAAAACGACCGCATGCCCTCGTTCGCGCAGAACCTCGCTCATCCAGCCAGCAACAACATCAGCATCCGCGAGCTCTCCCTCATCGTCGATTGGCTCCGTGGCGACTATTTCGACATTGAAGACAAGCAACCCGTCCTCCCCCACGACCAAACTACCGCCCACCAAGCCGTCCAACTCGCCCGCACCATCTCCAACCCCTGGACCTCCATCGTCGGCGCTCCCCCACCCACCCCCGAAACCGACCTCCAAAAAGCCACCCGCCTCTTCGCCGCCAACTGCTCCACCTGCCACGCCAATCGTAGGATAGGCGTCTCGCCTGTCCATACTTCCGCTCCCGACCTCACCAACTTCGGCTCCCGCTCCTGGCTCGCCGGCCTCCTCGACCCCGCCCAAATCAAATCCCCCGCCTTCTTCGGCAACACCCGCCACATCACAGGCGAAATGGTCGGCTTCGTCGTCGATAACCTCAAAGAACGCGACGACGCCGACAAAACCAAACTCCAAAACCTCATCATCGCCCTCTCCGCTGAAGCCGCGCTCCCCTCTCAGGCCGAAGCCGACAAAGCCGCCGAATCCGACGGCACCCTCGCCAAAGGCCGCAAGGCATTGGGCGAAGCTTTTGAATCCTCCTCCTGCGTCGATTGCCACAAGTTCCGCGACCAAGGCGATCTCGGTGCCGCCCCCGATCTCACCGGCTGGGGCTCCAAAGACTGGCTCGTCCGCTTCATCTCCGATCCCGCCCACGAAGCCTTCTACCGCGAAACCAACGACCGCATGCCCTCCTTCGGCACCGCCCCCGAAAACTCCACCAAACAACCCCTCCTCACCCCCACCGACCTCGACCTTCTCTCCCGCCTCCTCCGCCACGAACTGTAGGGTGTATAAGCGCAGCGCAATACACCTTGCTCTCGTTCCCACGCTCCGCTTGGGACTGACGTGCCCAAAACCACCATCTCCGAGCGCGCTCATGCACTAAGTGACTCCCTCGGCTATCTAGTCTCGTAGGGTGCATAAGCGCAGCGCAATGCACCTTCGCAGCCATAACCAAATCAAGCGAAACCCTCGAATAAATCTCTGGCTCCCTTCTCCCCAGGTACTCCGGGGGAGAAGGGCTGGGGATGAGGGGACATGCCGCTAGTAAGCCTCAACCATTTCGGACACCACTCGTGCCCAGGCTCTCCGGCTATCTAGCCCATCCCGGCTGCCGGCGCAAACGAACCGCGCCTCCTCCCAAAAATATTCCCCAAAATCTTTCCGATTTCACCCAGAATTCCGTCCGCTTTTTCGCCCAAACTGCAATGTAGATAATAGGTAGGAGGCCCGTGCCTTACCAACCCAAAGCGTCAGCGAGGGCCTGTACCTGAACTGCGCCCGAACTTCGCACTAGCAACTGACAAATGACGACTGACCAATGACAAATGACAACTCCTCACTAACCGCTCAACTGCCCGCCCTAACCGCTCACTAACTGCTCAACTTGAGCGCCAACGATTTTTTCCAATCAGCCGAAACCCTTACCTCACTGCCACTTACAAAAATCACCTCCACAACAATTCAACCCAGTTGAGCATTTGGAAAAAACGCCCCGACTAGCTCGAACAATCATTTGCCATCGCACCACTGGCCAGCGCACAATAAGGCCACTCGCTGTCCGTTCCTGACGGGAGATTGTCCGCAGCATGACCAACTCCACCAGATTCCGCTCGGTCTTTGCCAGTTCCCTCCTGGCCATGTGGCTGCTTGCCGCCCCTAAGCCGCTGCATGCCGAGCTTCAAGACCGCCAGGTCGCCGAGTGGGTCATCCTCCTCGGCGGCTCCGTCCGCCTGGAAGGCAAGCCGGATCGAATTCGTGATCTAAACAAGCTGCCCGCGGCAGATTTTTCGCTAGAGCTGATCGATCTCGTCGGCACCAACATCCTCCCGCCCGACCTCAAATGGCTCGACAGTCTCTCGCGGCTCAAAGTCCTGAACCTGCCCGGCCCAATGTGGAATCCCAGCTCCGGCGCGACGATCGAGTACAGCCGCGATCTGAAACACATCGCCCACATCCCCACGCTCGAAGAGCTGACCTTCAGCTACACCTATTTGGAGTCCATCAAATTCGTTGATGCCGGCATTGAAGAGATCGCCCCGCTCGGCCCCACCCTCCGCGTGCTCAGCCTGGAAAACACGCAAGTCCGCGGCCGCCAACTCGCGCCATTCATCAACCTCGAAGCCCTCGACCTTGTCTATTGCCCCATCGACGACGAAGGGATCAAGAACCTCCGCGAAATGACCAAGCTCCGCCGCCTGCTCCTGCGCGACGCCGTCTTCACCGACGACGGCCTGGCCAACCTCAAAGACCTGGTGAACCTCGAACAGCTCGACCTGGGCGCCACGAAAATAACCGACCGGGGCATCGCGAACCTCGCCGGCCTGAAGAAGCTCAAAAAACTGAGCCTGCAAGGCTCAGGCTTGACCGACGAAGGCGTCGTTCAAACGATTCGCCACATGCCAGACCTCACCGAGTTGAACCTCTACGGCACCAAGATCACCAACACCGCCGTCGAAACGCTGAAATCGCTCCCCAAGCTACACGCCGTCGATCTGCGGTACACGCGGGCCACCCGCGCCGGCGTTGATCGGCTCCTCGCAGCGCTCCCCGCCTGCGACGTAACCTTCCTCGACTCCTCCGTCCGCCCCGCGCTCCCCGCCGGTGCCGAAAAACCCGTCGCTGGCCAGTCCGACGCCATCGTCGCCGCCTGGGTCCAAACCATCGGTGGCCAAGCCAAACTCGAATTCCCAATAGCCGGGAGCAAACCTGCTCCCGAAGAATCGCCAACATCTTCTACCATCTTCAATCCCCCTAGTGGCCACCTCACCGAAGTCTCCCTCGCCTCGGCCAGCCTCACCGACGACCTCCTGCACAACCTCAAAGACCTCAAGCACCTCCGCAAACTCAACCTCACCGCGACGGAAATCGGCGATCCCGGCCTTGTCCATCTCGCCAGCCTAACCAGCATGCAAGATCTCGACCTCAGCGGCACCGCAGTTTCCGACGCCGGCTTAGCCACTCTCGCCCCGCTCACGGGCCTCAAACGACTCAAACTCGCCCACACGCAGATCAAAGGCACCGGCTTGGAACGCCTCCCAGCTACCGCGCTAACAGAACTGGAACTATCGGACTCCCCCATCAGCGACCAGGCCCTAGCGTCCATCGCTCGGATGACATCGCTCCAATCGCTCGGCTTGGCCTACAGCGACGTGACCAACGATGGACTCAGCCAACTTCAATCGCTCACGAGCCTGACGCGGCTCGACCTCGCCGGCACCGATCTCGGCGACAAGGGCCTCGCGCAGCTCACAAAGCTCCCCGGCCTCACCAGCCTACAACTGAACTACACCCGCATCACCGACGGCTGCGCCTCCGACCTCGAAAAGTTCACCAACCTGCAATCGCTCGCCCTCATCCGCACCCGCCTCACCGACAAAAGCACTCCCAGCATCGCCAAACTCTCCCGTCTCACCGACCTCAACCTCGACTATACAGACATCTCCGACAAAGGCTTCGAGAATCTCGCTCCCTTAACCAACCTAGAGCGTCTCAGCCTCGACAGCGCCAACCTCGGCGATCCCTCTGCCGCCACCATCGCCAAATTCCAGCAACTGAAAAAACTCAACCTCTACCACACCTTCTTCACCGACAAAGGCTACCAGCAACTCCGCGAAGCCCTACCCCACTGCGACATCATCTTCGATCCCAAATCCAGCGACTCCAAGCGCCGGCGAAGCTAAGCAAACAATCATGCGAACTCTGCTCTCGATTTCGGCGTGCTGCGCTTGCTTGATTGCCGCCACGTCGCCGACTCTGGCCAACACTCTCGACGATCTCCGCGCTCTCGGTGCTCAAGTCTCTGCCAACAGCGCCGGTCAAATCATCAGCGTCGATCTCAGCCGTTCCTGGCTCTCCGACGCCGATCTACAAAACCTGGCCAAGATTCCCACGCTCGAATCGATCAACCTCTCCTACACCAAAATCACCGACCTCGGCCTGGAGCATCTCGCCCCGCTGAAAAACGTGAAGTCACTCGACTTGTACTACGCCGAAGCGGTGACCGACCTCGGCATCGCCCACCTCAAGCACTGGCAGAACCTGGAGTATCTCAACGCTCGCGGCACCAAAGTCACCAGCACGCTGTTTGAACATATCGCCAAGATGCAGAAACTACGTTTCCTCGACGTCGGCAACAGCCGCGTGAACGACGACTTCTTCGAGCTGCTCGACGGCCTGCCCAAGCTGGAGCACCTCTCCTTCGGTGGCAACAAAATGAGCGGATCCGCCCTACCACTCTTGAAATCCTGCTCCGCCCTCAAAGAACTGTCCGTCTCTGGTCAGCAGCGAACCGACAGTGGCCTCTGGAGCGTCGCCGTCACCGATTTCAACCTGCCTCACATCGCCGCCATCACAAAGCTCGAAGTCCTCGACCTCGGCGAGACCAACGTCTCCGACCGCGGCCTCGCCGAGCTCGCCAAGCTCAAAAACCTGCACACACTCGACCTCCGCTCCACCCGCGTCACCGCCAAAGGCCTCGCTGCACTCCCCAATCTAAAACACCTCAAGCTGTGGAAAGCCAAAGCGATCGACGACTCGGCCATCCCCGTCTTTTTGAAGATGAACCAGCTCGTCACGCTCGAAATCCCCGAAACCAACATCACAGCCGCCGGCCTGACGCAACTCACAACGCACCCCGACCTGAAGCACCTCTACGTCGGCGGCCTCGACCTCACCACCGAACAACTCGCCGAGCTACGAAAAGCCGCGCCCAATTGTCAGATCACCTGGTGGACCAAGCCCAAGATCGAATACCCCGACACGGGCCGGCGGTAGCGAAACCCGTCTCAACGAGTCAGATCTAACGTGCCCCACAAGCTCGGGTCTTCGACAAACGGCAGCTCCTGCCCAACGCTAAAGGTTTGCCAGCCCAACTCGCGGTCGATCACCGCATAGCTAAATCCAATCGCCGGCTGATCGGCCGGGCTATAGCCCGTCAGGGCCGCCGCCGGGATGAACCCTTCCAGCGAATAACCACCCGCCAGGCGCTGGCAGCGCACCTTCAGCGCCCCCGACTCAATTTCCCGCGGACTTTCCTTCGCCCGATTGATCGCCAGCAGCACCGCCACCGGCTCATCGAGCTGGCGGCCAGAGCCAATCGGCAGAAACGCAAACCGATGGCAAAACCGCCCCGCGCGGTGAATATTTTGTGTATTGCGAGTGTCGATCCAGATTTGCATGCCGTCGCTATCGTCGATTCGCGAGTCGCGGCACCACGGCGGCTGCTGCTTGCCATTCACCGTCACGTTGAGCGCAATGCCCTGTTCGCTCCAGCCCAGCCGCACATCGGCAAATGGCTGCTTGCCAGCCAGCTCCGCAAAGCACGGCAGGCGGTATTGCTCACCCAGCTTGATGCCCGCAGCCGTCCACTTCCCCTCCGTGTACAAGCACGGCGCGGCAAAACGAAACAACATCGTGGGCGAGATTAGGGCTTCCATCGGGGATTTATGATTTCAGTTTTGAAATTTCAGATTTGGAATTTGATTGGTCATTGGTCATTGGTCATTTGCCATTCAACG
>JANNTN010000794.1:0-2829 GCA_031394445.1 Anatilimnocola sp. | reverse complement strand
GTTTTGATGTCCTTCACGACGGAGGGTTCTGGTTGAGGAGTCTTCGCAACGTAACTTTGGAATTCCTGGGCATAGTACCTGGCCGACTCAACGTGTCGCGTGGTTGCGCGACTCGGCCAATAACGTTCACCAGTGATCTTTTCCCCGGCACCAGGATTGGTGGTGTTTTGAGCGCGCGTCGTTTGCGGTGCGACAGCCAGCACCAGCCCGGCGATAAGAGCCAGGCAAACCCGAGTAAATCGTTTCACGTTCATAGCGTTCTCCTCAATCAAAATGTTGAATTCGCAAGCCGCAATGAGAAAGTTGCCAGGGGCTGGTCATACTGCCGGTTGGGGCCGACTCCGCCTGGCGGCCCTTGGTTGGCATGACCCAGTCTTCACGACACGTGCGGCTGACAGCATGCGTGACGGCAATTGAAAGCGAGGCGTTCGGCAATTGACGAGCGTCCGGCTTGTTGCCTCCGAGTCTGATGCTTTGATGCGGCGACACTGCTCATTCTTCTTGGAATTCTGAAAAAGAACTCGGTCGGGCAACATTGGCCGTGAATGTGACCGAACCGGAGTCCCTGGGGCTTGGCGGCGCTCAGTGATGTGCGATTTCGCACAACAGATGCGCGCGAGGGCTGGCACTCAAGCCTCCCTGCAAAGCCGCATAGCTCCGATACCCTTGGGAAAGCAGGAAAAATTGAGCACCTTGAGCGTTATGCTGCCGAGGGGCACCAGACTTGCTCAAGTATTGACGACTCTGGCCTCCCTGCCATATCGCCTTGCCTAAGCGCGCGATCTTTTTGCGCAAGGTGGAGAAATCTTTATGCTCTCCGTGGCTTTCATTTTTTGGGAAGAATCTAGGACGAGATGGCATCTAACACAGCGGTAAGAGCAAGGCATGAGGATGCATTAACCGCCGATCCCTTGGCCTCTCTAGTCGAAGGATGCCGGCGGTGCCAGCCGAGCGCGCAGCGCGAGCTAGTCGTGCGAACGAAAGATCGGGTCTATCGCGCGCTCGTTCGCTTGGTGGGAGTGCAGGATGCCGAGGACGTTGCCCAGCAGGTATATTTGCAGGTATTCCGGCAGATGGTTCGGTTCCACGGAGACTCGTTGTTTAGCACGTGGCTGTATCGGGTGACGGTAAACGAGGCGATGCAGCACCTACGCCGGGGCAGGAAGAGTAGCTTTGCGATCCTGAATTGGGAACCGCAAGACCGTGAGGCGGACCGATGCCAGAGTTTAGAGACACGTGAGTTGCTCGACCGTGCCCTCGCGGAAATCGAGCCCGAGTTACGGTCAATTTTTGTGCTACGTGAAGTGGAGGGATTGTCCTACGAGGCAATCGGAGTCGCTGTGGGAATCCCAATGGGGACCGTGGCTTCTCGGCTCAGCCGAGCAAGGCACGACTTGCAGGAGCGGCTTCGTAGCCTGGGATGGGCCAGCTAACGAACCATGAACTGCGATGAAGTCATCCCGTTGCTTTCCCCTTTTCATGACGGGGAGCTTGCACCCGATGAGCACGGGTCGGTGGCGGATCACGTCGCATCGTGTGCAGCCTGCTCTCAAGAGCTAGAGTCCATACGCCGACTTTCCGACCTAGTTGAGTCAAGTCCGTTGCCAGAAGCTCCTGACACTCTACTTCAGAAGATTGCGCGGTCTTTTGATGAGCGTGCCCCCCTCTGGAGCGGGTTTCAATTCAGCCTTTCACGACGGAGTGCCGTGGCGGCTCTGATGGCGACGGTCGCTGTACTGGTCGTTGGCCTGATGACATGGCAATTCGTCGGTGCGCCGCCGCACAGCCATGAGGAAATGGTCCAGGTCTTTGGCGAATTCCTCAATGCGTATGAGCAAGGTGAAACCAGTGCGGTCGATGTACTCGCCCGCAAGTATCGAGGAACGCTGGTAAGCGAGGCGGCGGCGTCTAGCGCTCTCAAACGCGCGACGGTCGCTCGGCCGGTTGTTCTTGGCAGGCACGAAGTTGCCCAGCGTTATCTGCTCAAAATGCCTTGTTGCGACTGCGTGCAAACCAATTATGCCGCCAGCGGAAAGACCTCCTTCGTGCTGTTCGAGCATGAGAAGGAACAGGCAGAGTGGTTTCACACTCGCCCCATGATTCGCGCGGAATGTCATGGCAAAGCCTGCTGTCTGGTGCAACTCAAGAACGGCCTGGCCGCAACATGGCCCGTGGACGGCGGCTATGCGACCGTCGTGGGTGTTCGTGACGTGACAGAGCTTGAAAGGCTCGTGGGAGCGTTGCAGCCGCTCTAGTTACCCTTCACAGAAGTGGTTCTCGTGCAGGCTGCTACTCAACTGCCGCAGCAATACTCCGCGCCGCCGGCCTCGACACCCCAAATGCAGCAGTTGGCGACGGTTGGGCTGGCCGATATTTGCCGCGCGCGTCCCAGAGCTGGTCGCCTACGCCTACATAGCGGCATGATGCCGCTCCTTGCGGCGTTTGCGGGATTTAGCAAATAAACCGGAAAGACACGGCTGATTTTTAGGCTAGGCTTCATCGGCGGTCACTTTCCGCCTATGCGTTGGAAGCATTGCCGGCTGATGCGCCCGTTTACCATGCGGGAGAAGGCGGTTCGATTCCGCATTCAACGCTCTATCAACTCTCCGCGAGCCGGGCAGCGGTCAAGGCCGGCCGCCTGCTTCCCACTATGATATGTCTCTTGTGCCGTCGCAGCGGCATGTAGGATCGAAGCCCCCAAGCCGCTTGGCATTATTGCGGCTATTTCCGCGCGTCCGAACGATGCCACCTGTTCGGCGACAATTAGATTTCCACTTTAGCGACAATTAGATTTCCCGGCTGGAATTCGGCGGTGCGGTCGATCACGAG
>JANNTN010000461.1:0-5949 GCA_031394445.1 Anatilimnocola sp. | reverse complement strand
AGCCCGCCCCAGTCCTCTTGGCCTTCTACAAGTCGTATCGAGCCTGCGTTCGCGCGAAGGTGGCAGCGCTGCGAGCCGATCAGCTTCAAGGCACGTCGCAGGAAGCAGCCGTGACCGAGGCGCATCGGCACTTGGGTCTGGCCGACAGTTACGCCAACTCGTGGTTGTGCCCCCTCGTAATTGCAGTCGGGGGTTTAGCAGGAACTGGCAAAACGACGCTCGCGGCGGCGCTCAGCAATGCTCTGGGTGCGGAACTGCTGCGGACGGACGTGATCCGTCAGGAGATTTTTGGAACTAGCCGCCGTCCCACCGCAGCCGACAGCGATATTTATCGTCAGGAAGCCCGCAATCGCGTCTATGAAGAGATGTTTCATCGCGCAGCAGCAATGCATGCCGATCGCATTTCGGTAGTCCTCGACGGGACATTTTCCACGGAGAATCTGCTGCACAAAGCACGCGACTTGGCCGCTCATCCGCGCAGCGTTTTCCTGGCGATCGAATGCATTTGCCGACTACAAGTTGCTCACGCGCGGATTGAACAGCGCTTGGCAGAAGCCCGCGATGCCTCGGACGCCCAGCCAGAGATCCACGACCTTCAACGAATGCGGTGGGAACAATGGCCGGCTAATGTCCCCCAATTGCAAGTTGACTCCGAGCAACCACTACATCAGCAAGTCGAGTCGGTCATCGCAGCGTTAACGAAGACAGTCAATGCTCAAATGCGACCACTCCAGGGACTCTGACCTGAAGTCAAGTTCAGCATGAAGCGGATCAATGCCGTTCAACACCTCGGGGCGATGGACGTGCTGTGTACCGATGCCGATTCGTACACAAAACTCAGATAAGAGCTCGGATTGGCTTGGCACCTTCGACCCCGACCAGCTTTTGGTCCAAGCCGCCGTAGAAATAGGTCAGGCGGTCGGGGTTGAGGCCGAGTTGGTGGAGGACAGTGGCGTGGAGGTGCTTGACGTGGAAGGGCTGTTCTACCGCGGCGCTACCAATCTCGTCGGTAGTGCCGACGCTGATGCCGCCCTTCACTCCGCCGCCGGCTAGCCACATCGTGAAACCGTAGGCATTGTGATCGCGACCGGTACCTTCTGCATACTCAGCTGTTGGCTGACGGCCGAACTCGCCACCCCAGACGATGAGCGTGCTAACGAGGAGGCCTCGCTGTTTGAGGTCGGCGAGTAAACCGGCGATGGGCTTGTCGGTCTCGCCGGCGTGAAGGTTGTGGTTTTTGATGAGGTCGCCGTGGGCGTCCCAGTTGTCGTCGTTATGAGCGCCCCCCGAATAGATCTGCACGAATCGCACGCCTCGCTCCACCAGCCGGCGAGCTAAAATGCACTGTCGGGCCATCGTGGCGCACCGCTTGTCGTTCAGGCCATAGAGTTCCTGAATGTTTTCGGGCTCTTGCGCCAGGTCAGTCGCTTCGGGGGCGGTCGCCTGCATCTTGAATGCCAGTTCGTAGCTAGAAATCCTTGAGGCGAGAGCCTGATTACCGCCGTGGCGAGCGGCATGCTCTTCGTTGTACTCGCGCAGGGTGCCGAGCAGATGCCGCTGACCAGCCTCGCTCATCGCGGCGGGGCGGGCGAGATCCAGGATGGGCGTACCTTGCGAACGAAAGATCGTTCCTTCGTAGTGTGCCGGCATGTAGCCGCTGTTCCAGTTTTTGGCCCCGCTGATCGGTCCGCCGCGAGGATCGAGCATGACGACAAAACCGGGTAGATTTTCATTCTCGCTTCCCAGGCCGTAGTTGACCCACGAGCCAAGGCACGGGCCGCCGCTTTGGATTTTTCCCGTGTTCATTTGCAACATGGCGGAGCCGTGAATCGGCGAATCGGCCGTCATCGAATGCAAAAATGCGATGTCGTCCACATGTTGGGCGAGATTTGGAAATAGTTCGCTAACCCATTTGCCGCTTTTACCGTACTGTTGAAACTTCCAGCGTGGCTCGACAATTCGACCTTGGTTCTTGTGCCCGCCGCGGCCGAAGGTTTTGACGCTGATGGTTTTGTTGTCCATGCCGACCATCGACGGCTTGTAGTCAAACGTGTCAATATGGCTGGGCCCGCCATACATATAGAGAAAGATGACGCTCTTCGCTTTGGGCGGCGCGTGCGGCTTCTTCGGGGCCAGCGGATTGGCAAATTTGGTTGCGCCATCCGCGGCAACAACTTGCGAACGGAAGAAATCGTCACCCAATAGGCTGGCTAACGCAACTCCGCCAAATCCGCAGCCGGACTGCCAGAGGAACTCGCGTCGCGTGCGACCGCAAAAATTTGGGATGGTCATGTCTCGTTTACTCTAACTTATCTCGTTAGTCCAAATACACAAACTCGTTCAGGTTCAGCGCCAAGAGGCAGAACTGCCGGAGGGCCTCGTCGGCCGAGGCTGACCGGTTTTGCTGAGTTGTGCGAAGGAATTTTAGACCCCGGTCAATTTCGGACTCTGTTGGCGCGCGCTGCAGAACACGGCGGAGGACGAATGCCACCTGGGCCGATGCATCGCTGCCAGCCTTGGCCTGTGCGGCCTTGGCGAACATGTCGGCCTGGGCGTTCATAAATTCGCTATTGAGCATCCCCAGAGCCTGCGTCGGCTGCGTCGTGGAGAAGCGGACCGGACAGGGCGCGTCGGGATCGGGCGCGTCGAATGCCGCCAGAATCGGCACCGCCAGCGATCGCTTGATGTGAACGAAGACGCTCCGCGCGGCGGCCTCGGCCGGAGTCGATTTTTCCCAACCCTGACCCGGCCGCGACTGGCCGGCGAGCACTTCGGCGGAAATCACCGGATAGATGCTGGGGCCATCTTGCTTGGCCAGGTTCAGGTTTCCACAAACGGCGAGAATCGAGTCACGAATCTCTTCGGCCGCGAGCCGCCGCAGGTCGAAATGCGAGAGGAGCTCATTTTCGGTGTCGATTTTCGCTGCGGCCGGATCGACCTGGCCCGACATGCGGAAGGCGTTGGAAGTAAGCATGAGTCGATGCAGCGTCTTCAATTTCATCCCACTCCCAGCGAACTCGCTGGCCAGCCAATCCAGCAATTCCGGATGTGTCGGCGGAGTGCCTTGATAGCCAAAATTGCTCGAGGAACGGACGATCCCGCGACCGAAGTGGTATTGCCAGACGCGATTGACCATCACGCGGCTGGTGAGTTGGTTGGCGGGACTGGCGATCCAATCGGCCAGAACGCGGCGGCGACCAGATGTTTCCGAGCCAGCCGGGTGCGGCGGTAGTGGCAATCGGAGATCGGCCGCACCGGGGGAAGTGAACACCGCGGGAAAACCAGGCTCGACACGATCGCCGTGGCTCTGCGGATTGCCGCGGAGAAGGATATAGCTGTCTCGCGGCTGCGAGTCCTCTTTGACAACCAGCGCTTGCTCGGATGCTTTGGGTCGCTGACGGTTGAGCCGATCTTTCTCCCGCTGCAGACCGACATATTTGTCAAACAACTCGCGAGTAATCAGTTCTCCAATATGCTTTTTTAGCGTCGGCACGCGGCTTTTCGGATCCTTGAAGTCGTCTCGCTCACCGCCGGGCAATTTGGCAACGATCGGCTCCTCAATCTCATGCAACTGCCGGGCGAGATCACCCACACGCTGCTCGTATTCCGCGACGACGGCGCTGTAGCGATCCTGTTCAGCGGGCTGGGCGATGGAGCGGAGCGAAGCCGCAGCGACCGAATCCTCGCTGCGATTGCCGTAGTGCTTCACCCCGTGGAAGAACGCAAGCAGCTTGTAATAGTCGCGCTGCGGGAAAGGATCGATCTTGTGGTCGTGGCAGCGGGCACAATTCACGGTCAGCCCGAGAAACGTCTGGCCAGTTGTCGCCAAGATATCGTCGAGCCCGTCGTAATAGGCTAATAGCGGGTCGGCTGGCTCATCGTCCCACAGTCCGAGTCGGTAGTATCCGGTGGCGATGAGCGTCTCGGGCGTTACCTCGTCCAATTCGTCACCCGCGAGTTGCTCGCGGATGAACCGGTCATAAGGCTTGTCGTCGTTCAGCGAGCGGATGACATAGTCGCGGTAGCGCCAGACAAATGGCTTGGCGTTATCACGCTCAAAGCTGTTCGTCTCGGCGTAGCGGACCAGATCGAGCCAATGACGCCCCCAGTGCTCGCCATAGTGTCGCGATTCGAGGAGCTTTTCGACAACTTGCTCGTAGGCCGTGGGCGACTGATCGGCAACGAATGCCTCAACCTCGTCTGGGCTCGGAGGCAATCCGATCACGGCGTAATAGAGGCGGCGAAGGAGCGTCGTTTTGTCTGCCGCCGGCGCGGGCTGCAGGCCTTTCTCCTCGAGTTTGGCAAGGATGAAGGCGTCAATCGGATTGCGGACCCAAGCTGGGTTTTTGACGGCCGGAACGGCCGATCGCACTACCGGCCGGAAAGACCAGAAGTTGCGTGCCTGTTCATCGACCACGGGTGGACCGTGGTGGACGAGTTGTCCCTTCTCACCGTCGGGCCAAGGCAGGCCCATCTTCACCCACCGCGTCAGCACGTCGATTTGTGCTTGCGGAAGTTTCCCCTTGGGGGGCATTTCGTAGGCTCGATAGTTGATCGCTTCCAGCAGCGTGCTTTCGTCCGGTTTGTCGAGCACGACGGTGGGCCCATTTTCGCCCCCTGTGAGCACTCCTTCTCGGCTGGTCAGGTGCAGGCCGCTTTGCACCTTCTTTTCCCCCCCGTGGCAGGAAACACAATTGGCCTTGAGAATCGGGGCGACTTCCCGTTCAAAGAATTCCAGTTGTTGGGCGGAAAACTGCGGCGGTGGCGGTTCCTGCGCCGCTGCGAACCCTGTTACTAGCGCTAACGCCAAAGCCGCTCGCGCTATGTCAGCCGTCTGGAAATAACGAAACTGCATTCCTGGCCCTCTATCACTCCATCATAGTAAAGTTAACAGGCAGGCATTGTATCTTGCCAGCGAGAACCTCGGCGACGGTGGTAGAATTTCCGAACAGAGCGAAATTTCCCCAAGTCCAGACGACTTATTGCGGCTGCCAGGCTTGGATGTTGTTAATGACTCGAATGCGATCGGCTGCGCCGAATTTTTCGTAGAGTTGGCGAGTCCAGGCAAAGGCGTCGGGCATTTTTCCAACGAAGGTGATGGGTCGCGGGTAGGCGAGGGCCAGGTTGTGGGGGAGATCGCCAATGCGGAGGACGCCGAGGAATTCCGGCGTTTGAGGGTCTTCGTGGGTGGTGGGGCAGTTGGCGAGCACGATTTCGCTAATGTTCGGGTCGAGCAGCGCGGCGTAAATGGCGAGCGGTGCGGTGGGGCCTTGGCCATAAACGGCGACATTGCCCGTCACGGGCTCATTCCGCAAAAGCGTGATGGCGGAAAGCAAGTCGCTGACCTGGCGCTCGGGGAGCGTCTGGCCGAGGAGGGGATACGTGCGGCGCGCTGTCAACAGATAGCCGGGACCGACGGAGGTAGCACCTGTGTTGCGAACCTCAACGGCGGCCGTGGCGACACCGCTCACGCCGGGGCGCGAGGGGCCGCCGCCAGCGAAGGTGCGCGGAGCATCCGGCTGAACGGGGCAAGCAAGCGTGGGCATCGGCCACTGAGAATCAGACGGCCGTTTAGTACGGATGCTGAGCGTGAGGCCATCGGGGCTGTCGAACTCATATGTGGAAGCTGCGCCGCCAGCGTCGCTGCCGTCAGCGCGAAAGTCGCGTTGGCGCGGTGCGCGGTCGGGAACTGTGGTGCGGAAGGTCAAGTCTCGCAAACGCTGGAGAGAGGATTTTTGATGGGCAAGCCAGGCGGCCTCGTCGGTGAGTTTTGGCAGATCGGGGCGCTGTACGAGCAGCTTGTCGATACGGCGCATCTCGTCGTTTTGCGGCAGCGTGCCGCTGAAGACGAGCAGATTCTCCTCGGGCTCAACGTAGTCTGTAACATCATCTGTGACAGGTGTGGGATCGTTTTTCAAATGCGTGTTAAACCAGGTGAAAATCGCGCGG
>JANNTN010000737.1:0-3269 GCA_031394445.1 Anatilimnocola sp. | reverse complement strand
CTGACGGTCAATGGCAGCGGCACAGTTACGCTGAACACCAGCACCGTAAACGATTTCAACACGATCACCGGCTCGCCAACGGGACCGGTGACCTATGCCGATTCGAACATTTTGTCAGTGGGTCCGCTGAGTAGCACCAGCACGGCCACCCTGTCCTCGGCGGGAGCGCTGACGGTCGCGGCGGCAGTGGATGCTACGGCGGTCTCGCTGACCTCAACGGGCGGCTCGATCAACATCAACGCGGGCGTGGGCAACACCACGGCCACGAGCGTTGTCATGAACGCCGGTGGCGCGGTTTCCATCGGCGCGAATGTGGGCCGCACGGCCGCAACGGTCAATATTACGGCCGCCAGCGGAGTAACCGAGGCTGCCACCTTTGGCATCACAGCTTCCGACCTGATACTACAAGGCAGCGGCACCTTCCAGTTGGACAAGACCAATGATGCGATGAACTTGTCGGCAAATATTCCCGGTGGTTCTTTGGTCTATGTCGATACGAATGGAATCGACATCGGTGGCGGTGCTTCGGCTGCCGGTTTGGCGGGCGATACGGCAATCGTGGCGAGCCAAAACGTGACTGTGGAAAGCACGGTCGAGCTCGAAGTCATCAAGAAGATCACGACGGGTGGTGGCGGTGGTGGTGGGGCTGTCAACTTGGGTGTTGGCGTCACCCCGGGCACGTTGCCGGTCACGCCGGCCCTTGATGCAGCCACGGGCACAGTAATTACGTTGAATCGACGCGATCTAAACGACCCGCCGCAGGGTACGAACAATCGCAAGACGATCGCAATCAATACGATTGCCACCCCGTCGAATTACACGTTCGCAAGTGGTGATTTTGGCTTCAGCGACCCGCTCGATGCGTTTGATAACCTAGCGGTGAATCGGACTTTTGCCAGCGTGCAGATCACGACATTGCCACTAGATGGCGTATTATCGTACATCAGCTCCGGCCTTCCCGTCGCACAGAATGACGTGATCACCGTTGCTAACCTCTCGAATGTGCGCTACACGCCGGACCAAGATCTCGGCGGAAACACCGAAAAAGGCAAGCCGTACGCACAATTCGACTTCAAGGTCATCGATCAGGGCAGCAACACGCCTCTGAATGAGAACATCGATCGGGTAGCGAACACGTTCATTTTCGACGTGATTCAGCAGCCGCAAGCTCCGACGGGCACGAATCCGACGTATCAGGTGAACGAAGACGGGGTCTATCCTGATGCCGGCCAAGCTCAGCCGCCAATGGATGCGTCCACGTTCGGCTTCAGCGACGCGGCTGATGTCTCGACGGAATTCCCAACAGGCAACAATCTGGTCTTCCTGCGCATCACGGAACTTCCGATTGCGACCTACGGTAAGCTGCGGCTCGGCACGACCGACATTACCACCGTCCCGACGATCGTTCCGGTGGCACAGATCAGCCAGCTCAATTTCGTGCCGGCGCTAAATACGTACGATTCCGTGCCGGAACATGCTCGTCCGTTCTTCAAGTTCCGGCTGCAAGACGACGGCGACATTACCACGGGCGCGGGCGGCTCGAACCTGTCGATCGAGTACTCGGTCACGTTCAACGTGACAGAGATCAACGATCCGCCGACCGGCACGAACCGGACGGGTGTCACCCGACTGCCGGTGAATGAAGACCTCATTTACACGTTTGGCACCGCGGGTACCGCGGGCACGGCCTTTGAATTCGGATTCGCGGATGCCACGGATTCTCCGGCTAACCACCTTTCGGCGGCTGATTTGCCGGGCTTTGTTCGCATCAAGTCGCTGCCGAGCAACGGTACGCTGTTGTTCGGTGGAAACGCTATTACGCTCGATTTCGATTATCCCGCCGGCAGCATCGGCCAATTCACGTTCCAGCCGAGCTTGAATCTGAATTCGGCACAATTGCCGGCCGATGGCGCGTTCAGCTTCACATTCCAGTTGCGGGACAACGGCCCCAACAACGCACCGAACTCGAATCTCAACCAATTGGTGAATTACACGGTCGCGTTCAACGTCGCGAGCGTGAACGATCAGCCGCAAGCGGCTGACCGGACCATCACGCTTCCGGAAGACCGCAGCTACACGTTTGGTTCACAAGGCACGTTGGCCACGGGCTTTGAATTCAACTTCAGCGACCCGAATGACAACGGCGACCCGGCAGGCCCGACGAAGACGCTGGCCAACATCCTGATCACTCCGAACGCCACGGCCAATGGCAAGCTGTTCTTCCAAACCATCGAACGGACCACGACGTTCGCGGTGCTGGCCAACCAGATCGGCCAATTGGTCTATACGCCGACCGCTGATTTCACGGCCTCGCCGCTGGACGCCTTCACGTTCCAGGTGCAGGACGGCGGCACGGGCACGAACACGAGTGCCACGCAAACGATGACGTTCAACGTGCTGCCCGTGAGCGATGCCCCGGTTGCGAACACCAACCCTGCGCAGTCGATCAGCGAAGATCAAACGTTCGCGTTTAACGTCGCCAACTTCATCAACAACACGCCTGCCAACTTCGATCCGAACGACAACGGCCTAAAGCCGGCCGCTCTCACGGCGGACACGTTCCAGGGCATTCAGATCACCCAGGGTCCGTCAAACACCCTGGGTGAGCCACGCGGTCAGTTGTTTAACCTGACCACCGCTACGGTAGTGAACGCGGGCGATTTCGTGACCGCGGCCCATATCACGGGCGGCCAATTGGTGTATATCCCGGTACCCAACGAGAACGGCAACGGTTACGCGACGTTCCGGTTCCAGGCTCGCGACAGCGGCAGCACCACGGTGGTCAATGGCGATGCGGGCACCACGAACACCGGTGTCAATTTGTCAGCCGTGCAGACGTTCACGATCAACGTGACGCCGGTTAACGATCCGCCGGTATCCAGCCCGGCCGTATCAAGGACGAGCAACGAAGATGTCCTCTATACGTTCACGCTCGCGGACTTCCCGTTCAGCGATCCGCAAGACCAAGTGGCCAATGGCGGACCTGCGAACGCGCTGAAGGATGTCTTACTGGTCGTGCCCGACAGCTCGGTCGGTCAAATATTCATCGGCGGAACGCCACAAACGCCGAATACGACAATCACGGTGAATCAGGACATCTCAAACCTGATCTCCAGCGGCCAGCTCAGGTTCCTGCCGTTTTTGAACAAGCACAGCGGCAACGCGGCTGCACCGGTGATCAGCTTCCAGGTGAAGGATACCGGTGGCACGGCTGCTGTCGGCTCGAATGACTTGAGCGCGTTGAGCAGCATTACGTTCACCATTTCGTC
>JANNTN010000724.1:0-6550 GCA_031394445.1 Anatilimnocola sp. | reverse complement strand
GCCAGCGGCTGGCGTTCGGCTTTCACATGGCCCTGGCCCCTGACGAGCTCGACGCGTTCCGAAGGCTCACGCGGCGCGTCTCGCCCACGCTTTATCGCGTGCAAGGGGCGGAGCGCCCGACGCCCTTTGTCGAGGATATCGCCGTCCCTCCGCAGGCCTTGCCCGATTTTCTGGTGCGCTTGCAAAACGTGCTCAAAGCCCATCAGGTGACGGCTTCTTTTTTCGCGCATGCGGGGCACGGCCAATTGCATGTCCGCCCGTTTTTGAATCTGGGCGACCCAGCCGACGTGCGGAAGATGCAGGCCCTGGCCGATGAGCTTTACGACGAAGTCTTCAAAATCGGTGGCACGATCAGCGGCGAGCACGGCAGCGGCCTCAGCCGCACCTGGTTTCTCCGCAAGCAATTTGGTCCGCTGTACGACGTGTTTCGCGAAGTCAAACGCATCTTCGATCCGCAAAATCTGCTCAACCCCGGCAAAGTCATCGCCGACGTGCCACAGCCGATTACCAAAAATCTCCGCACAACATCCACTACCACCTCTCTCACCGACGAGCAGCTCGACCAGCCAGCTAGCGGCAACGGCCAACAACCGCCGACCAATGCGAAACCGCTGCTGGAATTGCAATTGGTCTGGGATGGCAAGTTGGCCGCCACGTCGAATGCCTGCAACGGCTGCGGCCGCTGTCGCACGCAATCGCCCGATGCCCGCATGTGCCCCATCTTTCGCTTGGCTCCGTCCGAAGAAGCCTCGCCGCGCGCCAAAGCCAATCTGATACGCGCTGTCATCGCTGGAGATCTCGATCCCGCCTCTCTCGCCAAGGACGAATTGAAGGGAATTGCCGATCTGTGCGTCAATTGCCATCAGTGCCGCCTCGAATGCCCCGCCGCCGTCGATATACCCAAGCTCATGATCGAGGCCAAGGCCCAATACGTCGCCAGCAACGGCCTCGGCACGGCTGACTGGGTTTTGTCCCGAATGGATACATTCGCTCGCTGGTCGTCGCGTCTGGCCCCGCTGTCGAATTGGTTTTTCCGCACGCGTTGGACCCGCTGGCTGCTCGAAAAAACCGTCGGCATCGCCCAAGGTCGCAAAATGCCGCAAGTGGCTTCGTCGAGCTTCCTCCGCCGCGCCGAAAAGCGCCGCCTGACCCGCGCCACGCGCCGCACGGGCGGCAAGGTGCTGTATTTCGTCGATCTCTATGCCAATTGGTACGACGTGCAACTCGCCGACGCCTTTGTCGCCGTAATGCAGCACAACAACGTCGCCGTCTATGTTCACCCCGATCAACACGCTTCGGGAATGAACCGCCTGGCCATCGGCGACGTCGATCGGGCCCGCACCGTCGCCGCTCGCAATGTCCGTCTGCTGGCCGAAGCGGTGCGGCAGGGCTACGAAATTGTCTGCACCGAGCCCACCGCCGCTCTCTGTATCAAGCGGGAATATCCCGACCTCATCGACGACGAAGACGCTCGCCTCGTCGCCAATCACACGCACGAAGCCTGCTCCTATCTGTGGGATCTGCATGGAACCGGCAAGCTGGAACTGAACTTTCAGCCGATGAATCTCACGCTCGGCTACCACCTCCCTTGCCACTTGCGGGCACTGGAAATCGGCTCGCCCGGCGAAAACCTGCTGCGACTGATTCGCGGCGTCAACGTCCGCCGCATCGAACGCGGCTGCAGCGGTATGGCCGGCACCTTTGGCCTCAAACGCGAGAACTACCGCGCCAGCCTCCGCGCCGGCTGGGGGCTGATTAGCGCGATGCGCGACCCAGCGATCGAGTTTGGCACAACCGAATGCAGCGCGTGTAAAATGCAAATGGAACAAGGGACCCACAAGCCGACCATTCACCCGCTCAAGATCCTCGCCTACGCCTACGGACTGATGCCTGAAATTAAGATGCTCCTGGCTTCCGAAGGGCAGGAACTGGTCGTCACATGAAAGTCCCAACATGAATGTCGCGGTCAAGCTCTTCGCCGTCGCCCGTCAACGTATCGGCAGCAGCACCATCGAAGTCGAACTCCCGGCTGGTGCCACCGTCGCTAAACTTCGCAGCGCTCTCGCCGAGCAATTCCCGCCACTCGCCGATATCCTTCCCCACACCCGCATCGCCGTAAGCAACGAATACGTAACCGACACCACCACCATCACCACCACCACCGAAATCGCACTCATCCCTCCCGTCAGCGGCGGCTGACAACTGACAACTGACTACTGGCTCCTGACTCCTGTCCTCACTCATGATTTCCCTCACCCAAGAACCCATCGACCCCTCCGCCGTCCTGGCCCAAGTGGCCTCGCACGACGCCGGCGCGGTCGTTTTGTTCCTGGGTACCACTCGCGAATTCACCCAAGGCCGCCGCACCGCATCGCTCGACTATGAGTGCTATCCCCAAATGGCCGAGCAAAAGCTGGCCGAACTGGAAGCCGAGACCCGCCGCCGCTGGCCCCTCACCGGCTGCTCCATCATCCATCGCCTCGGCCACCTGGAACTTGGCGAAGCCAGCATCGCCATCGCCGTCAGCTCCCCCCACCGCGCCGCCGCCTTCGCCGCAGGCCAGTGGCTGATTGATACAATCAAGGAAGTGGTGCCCATCTGGAAATGTGAAAACTGGGCGGATGGCACCACTGAATGGGTCCATCCCGGAATGGAGTCGTAGCCGGTTTTTTTGTCATTGGTCACTAGTCATTTGTCATTTGTGAGCTCGCGTCGCCATGTCAAGTCGTGGTTTTGAGAACTTGGCCGTGTATCAACTGTCAGAGAGACTTGCGGACGATGTTTGGGAACTTGTGCTTTGTTGGCCGAGGCTCGCGCAAGACACCGTGGGCAAACAACTGATTCGAGCTTGCGATAGCATTGGTGCCAACATCGCGGAGGGAAGCGGAAAGGGAACGTATGCTGACAATCGCCGCTATGTCCGCGTTGCCCGCGGCTCCCTCTACGAATCTCGTCACTGGTTGCGACGAGCCTTTCGAAGAAAATTATTGACTCCTGAGCAAACAAAGCAACTCCGACCACTCATTGAAGAACTTGGACCTCGCCTCAATGCCTACCTTCGCTCTATCGGTGATCCATCGCCCAAAACCAAGCCATCGCAGCAACAAATGACCAATGACCAATGACAAATGACATGAGTCACCAGCCCCTTATCGACACCCTCGGCCGGTTGCATACCAACCTGCGTGTCAGTGTCACGGATAGATGCAACATCCGCTGCTTTTATTGCATGCCGGAAACCGTGCAGTTCTTGCCGCGGCGCGACATTCTCACGTTTGAAGAGATCGAGCGATTTGTCCGCGTGACGGCGGCGCTGGGTGTGAACAAACTGCGGCTGACAGGCGGTGAGCCGCTCGTGCGGTCCGGCTTGTCGGAACTTGTCGAACGGCTGGCCGCCATCGAAGGCATTTACGACATCGCGCTCACCACGAACGGCATCTTGCTGGCGGAGCAGGCCCAGGCTTTGAAAGACGCCGGCCTGACGCGGATCAACATCAGCCTCGACGCCCTCACCGAGGAGACCTTTCGCAAAATCGCCCGCCGCGACGGTCTCGATCGCGTCCTCGCCGGCATCGACGCCGCGAAAGCCGTCGGCTTCAAAAAAATCCGCCTCAACGCCGTCGCAATCAAAGGCGTCACCGAGCCGGAGATCGTACCGCTGACCGAATATGCCCGGCAGCAAGGCCTGGAGATGCGGTTCATCGAGTTCATGCCGCTCGATGCGGAGAACAACTGGCAGCATGACCAGGTGCTCAGCGGCGAGGAAATTCGCCGTCAAATCGAATCCGCCATCGGCCCGCTGGTAGCCGCCGACCGCCCCGACCCCAGCCAGCCCGCCACCGATTTCCGCTTCACCGACGGCAGCGGCACGATCGGCTTCATCAATCCCGTCACGCAGCCGTTCTGCCACGATTGCAACCGCCTCCGCATCACCGCCGAGGGAAAAATCCGCAACTGCCTGTTCTCGATGGTCGAGTGGGACGCCCGCGCCCTCCTCCGCGGCGGCGGCACCGACAAAGACCTGACCCAACTCCTCCGCGACTGCGTCCACGCCAAAAAACCCGGCCACGGCATCGACTCCGCCGACTTTCACAAACCCGACAGGGCGATGTATCAAATCGGCGGGTAATACAGTCCAAGGTCCAATGTCCGAAGTCTAAAGTTGGTCAGGGTACATTGACCTTGGACCTTGGACTTGGGACTTTGGACAAATGGTTCGCATCTACCTCGACAACGCCGCCACCTCCTGGCCCAAGCCAGAATCCGTGTATCGCGCGGTGGACGATTACCAGCGTCGCCTCGGCGCACCAGCGGGCCGTGGAGCGTACACCGAAGCCACTGAAGCGGAGCGAATTGTCTTTTCCTGCCGAAAGAAAATCGCGGACCTCATCAACCTGGGTGACCCGACGCGGATCATCTTCACGCAAAACGGCACCGATTCGCTGAACCTCGCCATCCACGGCATCCTCCGCCCCGGCGATCACGTCATCACGACCGTCTGTGAACACAATTCCGTCCTCCGTCCTCTCTCCTTCCTCGCCGAGCGCGGGGTGACGACGACCTATATCCCCTGCGATGGCCAAGGATATATCGATCCCGCCGACATTCGCCGCGCGATTACACCCAAAACCCGGCTGATCGCGTTGATTCACGCCTCGAACGTGACGGGAGCGATTCAGCCAGCGGAGGAAGTCGGGCGCATCGCGACAAAGCACAATATTTTCTTTCTGCTCGACGCGGCCCAGTCACTGGGCCATGTCGAAATCGATCTCGCCCAGATCGGGTGTCATCTGCTGGCGGCTCCTGGTCATAAGGGCCTGCTCGGTCCGCTCGGCAGCGGCATTTTGTATGTCGCGCCCGGCGTCGAAAAACACTTGTTTCCCACTCGCCAGGGCGGCACAGGCACCAAAAGCGACGAAGACCGACAACCGCGAGAGCTGCCCGACCGCTATGAATCGGGCAATCTCAACATGCCGGCCATCGTCGGTCTCGAAGCAGGTGTCAGTCACATCACCGAGCTCGGCCCCCATCGCATCGCCGGCCACGCCCGCTCCCTCATCCAACGGCTGCTGAACGGCATCACCGGCCTCCCCGGCCTAGAGCTTTATGGCCCCCTCTCCAGCCAAAATCGCGTCGGCGTCGTCAGTATCAATCTCGTCGGCCTCGACCCCCGCGAGCTCGCCGCCATTCTCGATTCCCAGTGGTCCATCCAAACCCGCCCCGGCCTCCACTGCGCACCCCGCCAGCACGCCGCCCTAAAAACCCTCCCCTCCGGCACCCTCCGCCTCTCCCTCGGCCACTTCACGACGCAAGAACAAATCGACGCCACCATCTCCGCCCTCAACGAACTCGCGGCGGGCTAGTCCGACTCAATAAATCCGTCCTCCCGCCGCGCGCTGCTCCTTACCGCCGCGAAGCGCCCTTCCCAGCCGCGGAGCGGCCCAATGCCGGTAGCCGTGGGTTTCAACCCACGGATGGTTTCAACCCACGGTACCCGCCCGAGACAAAATCGCCCCATCGCCTAGCGATGGTTGTGGGCCGCGTTCAATCCCACACATACCGCACGTCGTATTCGATGCCATGCCTAACCAATAGGGCGATCTACTCATCTTGAAATGTCATCGCGCGTTGATGCTCGCTCTTCCCGCCTCATTGTTTCCTTTGCTCGCTTCTGTTCCAAAAAATCCGTGTCATCCGTGTTCATCCGCGGCCTGCCTCTGCCGGATTCGTTTAATTCGTCTGATTCGTGGTTACTTCCTGTCCCTTGGTTCCGCCTACGCCGGGCCGTGTCTTTCGTGGTCCCAACAAATGACAAATGACCCGTCCCTCCCCCAACTATTTCGAAAAATCTTTTTTCTTCTTGACTGAAAATGACCAGACTAGTCCAACCCCCTTCGTACACTCCTGGGCAATTTCGTTTCTGAATTCCCTTCCCAGGAGCCTCTCTTGACCACGACCGCCTCCCCTACTCCCGACTGCCTACTCACCACTCCCTCGCTTCCCCCTTCCTCCCGCGACTTCGAAATCCACCGCCTCGCACTCGTCGAATTCCTCTCCACCCGCCGCATTGCCGAGCAATTCAAAATCTCCCAAACCCGCGTTCGCCAAATCATCGGCCACGTCGCCGAATGGATGACCGAAATGCTCCCGCTCAAAGCCGAGCAAGACATCGAAAAAGAAAAACGCTACGCCATCCATCTCGCGGCTGCTCAGCTCCAACATCAAATCGAGACGCTGCAAAACTATTGGGACGGCTCCGGCGACCCCAAATACCAGCGCCAACAAACCCGCGCCATCGTCGCCCTCGCCCGCCTCGGCGTCTCCTCCCACCACCTCGACTCCCTCGCCACCAAAGCAGTCCCCCAAAATGTAGTCCCCTCAGGCCCTGAGGGACATGAAGCGGAAACCATCTTCCACTCCCCCGCCCCCCAACCCACCAACACCGCCTCCCGTGGGGCGGGCTTCCAGCCGGCCGAGTCACCCTCTCCCCCACTCTCCCCCTCTCCCTTTCCCCCTTCATCCATCAGCCCTCATCCTTCCTCCCCTCCCC
>JANNTN010000694.1:0-12970 GCA_031394445.1 Anatilimnocola sp. | reverse complement strand
CTGCCTCCTGGTGGCGGTGGCACCGGGCTTCCCACATTGCCAGGCCCTGGCAATTCAATTGCTCCAGGAACGCCAACCGCTCGACCGACGATTCCTGGCCCCCGAACGCAGCAGCGATAGTTGAATAGTTCAACAGCCGGGACCAAACTTGGTCCCGGAAAAGTAGGGTGGGACCAGCGAGCTTGCTCGCGCGGGCCCACCATTTCGACTACTGGCCTCTGGCAACTGCCTACTGGCCACTGCCTACTGGCCCCTGACTCCTTCTCTGATTGACCAACCTTGACGACAGCCCTGCGACTCCAGCGCACTATTGCTGGCCCGTGCTCGGTGGCCGGTTTTGGATATTGGAATGGACGCGATGTTCGCGTTGAATTCCGCCCCGCCCCACCCCACGCGGGCATCGTCTTCGTCCGCGGCGACCTCATGCCCGCCCGGCGAATTCCCGCCGAAGTGGCCCGCCGCATCGAGGTGCCTCGCCGCACCACGCTTGCGGCTGACGGAGCTCAGGTCGAAATGGTCGAGCATATGCTGGCCGCACTGTTTGGCCTCGCCATCGACAACTGTGAAGTCTGGGTCGATAGCGCGGAAATGCCCGGCCTCGACGGCTCCTGCCAGGCCATTGTCGAAGCACTCACCGCCGCTAAAATCGTCGAACAACAGGCCTACCGCCGCCGCCTCATCATCACCGATGTCACCCGCGTCGGCGACGACGATTGTTGGATCGAGGCCCGGCCAATCCGTGGCGATAAGCTCGCAATCAAATACAAGCTCGACTACGGCCCGAACAACCCCATCGGTCGCCAGACTGTCGATCTAACGATCACACCGGCGACATTCAAAGCCGAACTCGCCTCCGCCCGTACGTTCATTTTGACGGAAGAAGCCGAATGGCTCCGCGAGCGCGGCCTCGGCTTGCGCGTCACCAATCAAGATCTGCTCGTCATCGGCCCTGACGGACCGCTGGAAAACGAACTGCGGATGGAAAACGAATACGTCCGCCACAAGGCGCTCGACCTCGTTGGCGACCTGGCCCTCTCCGGCTGCGACTTTGTTGGTCAATTCATCGCCCACAAAAGCGGTCACCGACTCAACGCCGAGCTCGTCAAAGTCCTCCTCCACGAAGGCCGTCTCGAAGAATTCCACCGCAAAAGCGCTTGATTACTGACTCCTGACTCCTGCCCCCTGACTTCTTCCTGTGTCCATCCACGTAGAACCCACCGCGGCAGTCGATCCGCGTGCCGAATTGGACGACGATGTCCAAATCGGCCCGTTCTGCGTCGTCGGCCCCAAAGTCCGCATCGGCCGCGGCACGCAACTGCTCAATCACGTCACGATCATGGGTCGCACCAGTCTGGGCGAGCATAATCGCATCTTCCCAGGTGCCGTGCTCGGCGGCGACCCACAAGATGTCAGCTATCGCGGCAGCGATACGGAGCTCGTCGTTGGCGACGACAACGTCATCCGCGAGGGCGTCACGATCAACCGCGCCACCGAGAAAGAAGACGGTGTCACGTCGCTCGGCAACCATTCCTTCATCATGGCCGGCTGCCACATCGCTCACGATTGCCGCGTCGGCAGCCGCGTCATCATGGCCAACGCCACCCTCCTCGGCGGTCACGTGCATGTCGAGGACGATGCGACCATTTCTGGCGGCGTCGCCGTGCATCATTTTTCCACAATCGGCAGCTACAGCTTCACCGGCGGGCTCAGCCGCGTGCTGCACGATGTTCCCCCCTATATGCTGGCCGACGGCAACCCATCCCGGCCCCGCTGCGTGAATATCGTCGCCCTCAAACGCCACAACTTCTCGGCCGACGCCATCCGCGCCCTGGCGGAAGCCCATCGCTTGATTTACCGCGCCAAGGCTGGTCTCGAACAAGCTCGCGAACTACTGCGCGCGAGCGGCATGCTCGTTCCCGAAGCCGTCCACCTGCTTAACTTTCTTCAGCATCAACACGGCGGCCGCAACGGCCGCGGCCGCGATCGCCGGAGGGCCGCCGCATGAACCTGCTCCGCATCGCCGTTATCGGCGTCGGCCACCTCGGCCGCATCCACGCCCGCCTGCTTTCCACACACCACTCACCACTCACCACTCACTCGCAACTCGTCGCCATTACCGACCCCTCCGAATCCGCCCACAACGCCGTCTCCGCCGAACTCAACGTCCCCGCCTTCGCCGACTACCGCGAGCTTTTTGGCCGCATCGATGCCGCGATCGTTGCCGTCCCCAGCCGGCTGCACCATGCGGTCGCTATCGACCTGCTCGAACACGGCATTCACACCTTCATCGAAAAGCCTATTACCCTCAACATCGCCGACGCCGACGATCTGATCGCGACCGCCGCCAAGCGGGGTCTGGCCCTGCAAGTCGGCCACGTCGAACGCTTCAACCCGGCTTTCACCGCGGTCGCCTCGCAAATCCGCGACCCAAAATACATCAACGCCGTTCGCTCCGGCCCCTTCACCTGCCGCTCGACCGATGTCGGCGTCGTGCTGGACCTGATGATCCACGACCTCGACCTGGCATTGTCGCTCATCGACGACGAACTCGTCTCGGCCGAAGCCCTCGGCGCTGCCGTGATTGGCCCCAACGAAGACTGGGCCCAGGCCCGCCTGACCTTCGCCAACGGCTGCGTGGCCAACTTCTTCGCTTCCCGCGTCGCCTGGCAGGCCCAACGCTCCCTGGAAGTCATCACGGCTGATTCCTCAGCCTCCATCGATTTTTCGACCCGTCAGGCCAAGATCATGCGCGTCGGCGAGCCGATCGAATCGGGCAACCTCGACGTGAACCAACTCGACGCGGCCTCCCGCACGCACCTCAAAGACCACCTCTTCGAAGGCTACCTGCCGTTGACCGACCTACCCGTCAACAAAGACTCCAACCCCCTGCTCGAAGAACAACGCTCCTTCATCGCCGCCATCCACGGCCAGGCCCCTGTGGCGGTCACCGGTTCCGACGGCCGCCGCGCCCTCGACGTCGCCGAGCGCATCCTCACCTCCATCGCCGGCCACCACTGGGAAGGTTCCGCCTCTGGCCCCACCGGCCCCCGCTTCCAACCCCGCGACTCCTCCATCCTCCGCGGCCCCCACTGGCGCACCCCCATCCCCGCCTCCCGCCGCCTCGCCGGCTAACGCCTCACACCGTAGCGGAACTCGTAAGAGTTCCGTTGAGTGCTGGTTTCAGCTCGCCAATAGCATCCGTAGGGTGGGACCAGTGAGCCTGCGAGCGCAGGCCCACCATCCGCGCCTACCTCCTTCCTATTCTCTACTGGCTACTCGCCACTCCCTCAAAACACCACCACTCCGCTGCCTTTTCACCACACCGCCCTTTCGCACCCAACAATTCCGTTTGGCACGCCACGTGCATTAATGGAAATTGTTCCTTGGCAATTTGCGAGTTAGTTTTGTGTGGGGCCGGAGATAGAGAAGAGGCGCTCGATCTCGGGGCCGGAGCACAAGAGGCAAGAAGAGCAGCGAAATCAGCCCCCGAAGCCAGTTATCATTGGTTTTTATAGGCACTCGCTGTGAGGCAAGGGACAGAGAAGAATAGGAACGCCTGGTAACACGTTCCTAATACACACAGGCGGGTTGGAGTCGAGAACAGCGACTCTAACCCGCCTGTTCTTTTTTGCGCGTATCACTTCAATACATATGTTTGATTTTGATACTTTTCGCGAATCGCCAAAAGTTGCGATTCAGAACCTTCCTGGTGAATTTTATCGATAATTTTGAATCTGCCACTCATTTTGTTGCTTTTTAAGCCATCTACTCTTCGATACGTTCCCGCCGCCGCTCCTGTAGGTGCCGCCGGCCCGGCGGCACCCTGACTCGCCGATCCGTGCTGCCTTACCGCCCCTCCCAAAAACTATTTCCCAAAATCTCGACCGGTTTTTCCCCCAAATAGCAATCTACCTATTAGGCTCGCCCCACCAGTGACCAACGACAACTGACAAAACTCTAAACTTCCCCCTCAACCTAAACATTAGCGCACCACCAATTTCCCCAACACTCAGCCGCACCAACACTTACATCCATTCACTCCCCAAAAATTTCCCCCGCCTCCAAACACTAAACCCTAAACAATCACTCTAAACACAGCTTTTCTGAACCCTGAACCCCTGCTCCAACAAAATCAGCCTTTGCGTTGCGTATCGCCCCATCGTTCATAACAATGCTGATTGACGCCTCGCGTTGTACCCAAGCGTTGTCCTGGCAACAATTTGAGTACCTTTCGATTAGCCATACGTTTCAAGGGCTGAGAGCGGGTTTCCCTGCTCCAGTCCGTTTCTAGGTGAGTCATGTCATCATTGGATCGCCGGAACCTGGGTTGGCGAGCAATCGCCCTCTTCGCAGCGCTGCTCGTGGGCCAACCGTTCCTTGTCTTATCTCAGACAGCCTTCGCTCAGTCTGAAATCGATGCCAAGCCGGAAGCGCCAAAAGCGAGCGCCGGCAACGATCATGGCATCCCCCAGGTTCGGAAAATCAACGATGAGATCCGGCAGGTTTGGGAAGACAACAAGCTTCGTCCCTCAGCCCCCGCCAGCGACGCCGAGTGGTGCCGCCGTGTATTCCTCGACGTGCTAGGGCGCGTTCCCTCCGTCAACGAGTTGCGAGATTTCCAAAAAGAGAGTGGGGACAAAAAAGCCAAGCTCGTTAACAAGCTCCTCTACGACTCGGCTTTCACGGAAGACTATGCCCGCAACTGGACGACCATCTGGACCAATATCCTGGTCGGCCGCAACGGCGGCTTGGAACGGCGAAGCCTCATCAACCGCGAAGGGATGATGAAGTATCTGCGCGATTCGTTCGCTCGCGAGAAACCGTACAACACGATGGTCTATGAACTCATCACTGCCACCGGCAGCACGACACCGGGCAAAGCGGATTTCAACGGTGCGACCAACTTCCTGGTCATGAAGCTCGATGAAAACGCTGCCCAGGCGACGGCGATGACGTCCAAGATTTTCATGGGCCTGCAGGTGCAATGCACGCAGTGTCACAACCATCCGTTCAATGAATGGAAGCAACAAAAGTTCTGGGAAATGAACGCCTTCTTCCGCCAGACATCCATTGTGCGTGAGTTCGAGCAAGGCGGTGGGCGCGATGTCGTCAACGTGCAACTCGTCAATCGCGATTTTCGTGGCGAGGGAGCTTCCGGTTCCGGTGCCAACGAAGCAATCATTTACTACGAGCTGCGAAACGGCCTGCTCCAATCGGCGTTCCCGGTGTTTGTCGATGGCACGGAGATCAGCAAGAGCGGCTATGTCACCGAATGCGAGCGCCGCAAAGAACTGGGCAAGCTCGCGATGCAGTCGCCATTCCTCGACAAAACCATTGCCAACCGGATGTGGCAACATTACCTGGGCTATGCCTTTACCAAGCCCGTCGATGACCTGGGACCGCACAATAACCCGTCACACCCCGCCCTCCTTGAATTCCTCGGTGAGGAAGTGCGAAAGCACAGTTACAACCTGAAAGAACTTACTCGTTGGATCGTGCTCAGCGAGCCTTATTCGCTCTCCAGCAAGATCACCACCAGCAACAAAGCCGATGACCCGCTGCTGGGCGAAACCCCCAAGTTCTCACACTTCTACCTCCGCCAAATGCAGGCAGAGGAGCTGTATCAATCGTTGCTGACCGCCACGCGGGCCGATCAACTGGCCCTCCCCGCCGCCGAGCAAGAGAAACTGCGTGAAGACTGGATGCGGCAGTTCATCGTCGCCTTTGGTAACGACGAAGGTGAAGAGTCCACGACTTTCAATGGCACGATCCCGCAAGCCCTGATGCTGATGAATGGCGAACTGATGAAGAAGGCCATTGAGGTCAAAGAGGGCAGCTACCTCAGCAAGCTCGCCGCCAGCAGCATCAAGCCCGGCGAGAAGGTGAGCTACCTGTTCGAGGCCGCGTTGGCTCGCAAGCCCACGCAAAACGAAATCGGCATCGCCAATCAACTGCTGGTGCGCGAAATCGAGCGAGCTTACCCCAAAGGCAAGGCCAAGCCCAAAGGCAAGAATGACGGCCCCGCTATCGATCCTGCCGCTCATGCCTTGCAAGATATTTTCTGGGCCGTCCTCAACAGCAACGAATTCATCCTCCAGCACTAACTGACTCCTGCCCCCTGACTCCTGACTCCTGCTTCACCGCGAGCACTCCCATGCAATTCAACGTCCCCTCCGGCATGTCTCGTCGTCACTTCATGAGCCACATGGCCGCGGCTTCGGCTTCGGTCTTTCCTGCGATGTCGCTGGTGAACAGCCTGCGATCGCAAGCGGCTGAACTGAAGAAGAATCGCAAATCCGCCATCTTGTTGTTCATGGAAGGTGGGCCATCCACGATCGACATCTGGGATCTCAAGCCCGGCACCTCCACCGGCGGTCAGTTCAAGCCGATTAGCACCGCGGGCGACTTGCAAATTTGCGAGCACATGCCCATGACCGCCAAGGTCATGGACCGGCTCTCGATCGTCCGCTCGATGAGCACTCGCGAGGCCGATCACACCCGCGGCAAGTACTACATGCGCACCGGCTACGTGCCCAATCCCAACATCGAGCACCCTAGCTATGGTGCCGTCCTCTCGCACGAGTTGTTCGATCAGCGTCAGGACTTGGAGATTCCGCCTTTCGTCTCGGTCGGCGGTACCAGCGAAGGCCCGGGATTCCTCGGCATGAACTGGGCACCGTTCAACGTCACCAGCACCGGCCAGATCCGCAATCTCGATGTGAATCCCGCGGAGATCGAGCGCCTGACGGACCGCATGCGGGCTCTCGACGTCCTCGAAAAGGGCTTTGTGAGTCAAGGCCGCGGCAGTGCTGCCAGCGATCACATGAAGATCCTTTCCAAAACCGTCAACTTGATGACCAGTAAGCAAATGGACGCTTTCAAGGTCACGAAAGAGCCCCAGGCCGTTCGCGATCGCTATGGCAACGATGCCTTCGGCAATGGCTGCTTGATGGCTCGCCGCTTGGTTGAGGCTGGCGTCCCCTTCATCGAAGTCGGCAACGGCGGCTGGGACAATCACAACAACATTTTCACCATCTTGAAGGACCAAAAGCTCCCTTCGCTCGATAAGGCGCTGAGCGCATTGGTCGAAGACTTGTCGCAGCGCGACTTGCTGAAAGACACGGCCATCATTTGGATGGGCGATTTCAGCCGCACCCCACGGATCAATGGCAACGGCGGCCGCGATCACTGGGCCCGCGCCTGGAGTGTTATGGTCGGTGGTGGTGGACTGAAAGGTGGCGTTGCCGTTGGCAAAACCAACGAAGACGGAACGGCCGTCGATACTGACCCCTACACCTCGCAAGATGTGATGGCCACCATCTGCAAGACGCTCGGCATCTCGCTGGAAACCACCTTCACCAGCAACAATGGTCGCCCCATGAAGATCGCCAACAGCGGCAAGGTGATCAAAGAGCTATTTGCCTAACGTCGAGCATTGTGGGTGGCACTGGCATCTTGCCCGTGCTGCTTACGCTTCGTGCCCATTGGGCACATAGATGCGCCGGCCCGAATCGAAGCTTTCCCGCGCTGCCAATACAATGGATAGCGCCCGGTAAGCATCTTCTACGTCGTTGGTTTTTCGTACCAGGCTGGTGACCGCGCGATAAAAGTGCATCAGCAGCCGCTCGCCGACTGGCCGCTCGTCTTCGAGCGATTCCATGTGCCTGCCCGCACCGTCGAACCAGATGAGTTGCGCCGGCAAATCGATAAACGCGATTCCCTTCTCACAGCACACCTGCAGCGCCGCCGGCGGCCGAAACGCCACCGCTTCCGGCCACAGCTTCGGCATATACCGCCCGCAACTGATCTGCGCGATTGGCCCCTCTCCCAACTTGTCCGCGGGAGAGAAATCCAAGCTCATCATCCGATAGTCGTCACCGTCTGAGGTATCTAGTGTCCCATGCTCGATGCCCACCACCGATGTCGGTTCAAAGCCTGCGACGTAGCGGCACCAATCGACCTGCTCCGTCATTTCCCGCAACATCGTGGGGCAATTGCGTCCCCGCCGCGTCGTCGGCAAGTTCGGATCGATCGGCGACCTGCGATGGCAAAAGATCAACTTCGGCGCACCCAGCCGCGTCGCAATCAATTCTTTCAGCCGCAGCGTCGCCGGTGCCAGCCGCCGGGGAAACTCCGCCATGAACGCCACACCCGACTTTTCCACACGCTCGCGCAACTGCCTGGCCTGGGCCGGATCGTCGATGTCCAATGCCGCGCCGCAATATACGCTTTTGCCATAATCGCACGCGGCCAGCACCGGCAACGGCCCATACCACTCCGGTGCCAGAACCAGCACGACATCCACATCTTCTCGCGCGGCCAGCGCCCGAAAGCCCGTCACTTCTTGAGCCGAAAATTCTCGCGCGGCTTGCTCCGCCAGATGCGCCACCTCGCAGCAGACCGCACGAACTTCAAATCGATCCGACAGCGCCCGTAGCGCCGGACGATGCCGCGTCTCCCAAGCTTCTCCAAGCCCGACAATTCCTACTCGCAGTTTCATGAAAGGCTCGCCGCGAACTTGCTTGCTAAGATCGACGCTGTCCCGCCGCCGATTATAGCGGGGTCAGCGCGGGAAGTCTCCCAATTTCGACGCTAAACTGTGCGGCAGAAACAACTTCTGTCGCCGTTTCGCTCCGCACAATTGGTCAGGCCGGTATAAATTACCCAAAACCCCAGGATGGGTGACAAGACGAAATAGTTTCCCTATACTCTCCGTCTTCACATTTTCAGCGAGTCACTTGCCGCCTGCCCAGGCCGGCAATTGAAAGGAATCACGCATGTCTGGTCTGGTCACCTTCATCATCCTGCAACAGGCAATCCTCGGCGCGGATCCGACTTCTTACCAGGCTGCCCTGAAGGACGCCCAGGCCAATCAGCGGCCTCTGGTGGTGCTTGTTGGTGCGAAGTGGTGTCCCGGTTGCGTAACAATGAAGCAATCTGTCATTCCTTCGCTGGAACGCGAAGGGGGCATGCGAACAGTTAGCTATGTCACCGTCGATACTGACGCCGAACCCGATGTGGCCAGCCAATTGATGCGCGGCTCGGCGATTCCACAGCTCATTGTCTTTGCCAAAACTCCGGCTGGCAAATGGCATCGCGAGCAGATTGTCGGCGAAGCGAACGCTGCTGAGGTGAAAGCGATTATTTCACGCGCGCTGACAGCTCAAGCTCCGGCGGCCGAAACCACCGCTGTCGCCGTCGGAAATTAGCGCTGCCTATCGAGCATTTGGCGAACCGGTGGCACCGGCCGCTGGGTTTTGCAACTCTTCCGCGAACTGTTGAAACGCTTGACTGTCTGGCCGCAATTTCAAAAGCCGTTGCACTAATTTGCCCGCTTCGGCGGTTCGCCCGGTATCGCGATAATAGATCGCCAAACGGAACAATGCTTCGGGGTTACGCGGCTCCAAAAGTGCCGCATTGAGCAAAGCCGTGTCGGCTTCTTTTTTCCAGCCAGCCAGGTAACGCGCGAGCCCAATTCGCCCTTGAATCGGCGCGTTGTCCGGCGCAAGCAGTGCATCCCGCTCAAGCAAACCCAATTCTTCACTCCTCAACCGGTCCACTTTTTCCGGCAGGTGCCGTACCGCATTGATTTCCTTCTCCGCTGCGGCCCGATTGCCCTGCTGGGCCAGTTGGCGCACCCGCTGCTCGGCCTCCTGAATTTGCCGATCGTAAAGCGCTGCCAGATTTGTCCTAGCCCCAATGCTGCCGGGTTCGACTCGCAGTGCCGTTTGGTACGCGGCTTCGGCGTCGCGCAGGTTGCCTAATCCTTCGTTGAGAATTCCCGCGCTCATGTGCCCCGCCGCCCGATCGTTATCGGCCTGAGCGCCGGTAAAGCACTCCTCAATTGCCCTTTGAAACGCTGCTCGGTCCTCACCACGCAGAAGCTCAAATCCTTGCATCGCCAACGACCGCGCGGCCTCCGTGCGCAACAGCCTGGTCTGATCATTGAGCAACTTGGCCAGCGAGGTTATCAGAGAATTCTGATCCGGACCGCCCGCCCCGGCTTGTAAACCAAGCACGGCTGCCGCACGGACCTGTGGATCGCGATCGTCCAATGCCTTTCGTAGCGCCAAAACTACCTCGTTACCCGGTTCAACATAAGCTGATAGCTCTAGCGCCGCAGTCGCTCGCGCCACCGCCGGCTGATTGCGATTGGCGAGCAACGCTTCAAGCATTTCCGGCGCATCGGGAGCCATTTCGCGTGCCGCCGTTAGGGTCTCTGCGAAATGCGGCTCTTTTTTCCGAGTCTTGCCATACCACACGTCGAGCGTCGCATCGGCCCATTGATCGACCTCCGCCAAACGCGACTTCACTGTCTCATCGCCTCTTCGGGCCGCCAACAACCACCCGGCATACTCTTTCAAATCTGATCGGCCCTGCAATGCCGCCAAATTACCCGTGTCTGACTTCTGCGCTGCTCCGCCCGGCAAATTTTCATCCTTCAAATGACACCGCGTACATGCATTCGGTGTCCCCAACTTCACGCTCAAATCAGGCCGCGGAATTCGGAAGCTGTGATCGCGCCGCGGATCGACATCCATATACGTCGTCTGCGGCATGTGGCACTCGACGCATTGTGCCCCCGTCGAAGTCATCGGATGCCGATGATGATTCTGCCCGTCGTATTTCCCCGCGGGATGCTGATGGCAGGAGGTACAAACTTGGTTGCCTTTGTGCTTCAGCCGAGCGCTGTGTGGATCGTGGCAATCGCTGCATTTGATGTTCTTGTGATACATCTTGCTTTCAAGAAACGAAGAGTATTCGTACACCTCGTCGAGAATTTGGCCGTCTGCGTGATAGGCTGCTGGCGTCAGCACCTCGTTGGAAAAATAGTCGTAGTAATTGCAGCCGGCGGTATAGTCTGGCGAGATAATCCGCCGCCGCGAGTGGCACGGGGCACACGCCTGAATCTGGGGCACATTGCTCGCGTCCTTCAGCTTTGCCAGCCCGTACCCCTGCTTGCGATCCCAGAATAGTGAATTTGCTGAAGCCATCTGCACATGCAAGCTCGCCGGCCCGTGGCAGGCTTCGCAACTCACATCGATCTCCGACCACGTCGTGTGATATTGCAGTTTCGCCACGTCGAAGTTTTTTTGCAGATTCGTCGAGTGGCAATCCGCACACATGTGATTCCACCGCTGCGCCAGCCCCGTCCAATGCAGTTCGTCCGTTGGTTCCAGCTTTTCCTTCACGTCCGGCGGGTCGAGATGAAACCACAGCTTATTCCGGGTGTCCCACGAAATTCGCAACACTTGCAACCGCGCCACTTCATTGGCTGGCATGTCTGCCGATCGATCGAACTCCACCAAGTATTGCTGCAACGGATCGACGCCAAACACATACTTCACTTCAAAATCGGCGTTCTGGCCATCTGGCCCCTCGGTGTTCACAAAATACTTGCTATCCCGCCGAAACATCCGCGACGTAGTGCCATGATGCGTCAACTCCGCATCATTGAAATCACCGAGCACCGTCATATCTTTGGCCACGTCCATTGCCAGATCGTGGTGCGATCCCTGCCACGCGCTATGCTGCTCTTGATGGCACTGCACGCAGGACTGCCGCCCGACGAACTCCGCCTTCGCCCCCTCCGGCAGGCCGTAATACCAATCGGCGAATAATGCAGTGGCAATCGCGACCGATAACGCGAACAAGGCAATCGTAATTGCTAATTTTCGCCTCAATCCGACCAGATTGGCGCTGCTGTGATCCAGCTTGGCATTTCCAGGGTGGCTTTCCTGTGGAGTATTTCGTGCCGACTTCTTACGACTCATGCCTGCAAACCAGCCACCCGCCTGTTAAGCGGTAAAACGATGTGAATTATTTTCCCTGCCCTAGAACCGGCGAAAGCGCTGCAAACTTTACTAATTACTGCGAGCCGGCCCGTGATGCTATAGCCAAATGTACCACCATTAGCGCCCGTTTACACTGTCTTACTGGCCTGTCGCTACGATAGAACGACAAGCCCCTGCTGACAACTCTGCGCCTCACGGACCGACTACCCGTCCTCTGCTCACCACTCCCGGCCCAAAGGCACGCAGCCGATACTCATTCACAAGCCAGCCGCATAAGCCAAGATTGTCGGTTTCAAAGTCATAGATCCCGAAGCCGCCGGGCTCGTCATAACCAACCATTTCCAAGTAGCCGCAGCCTCGCACATTTTGACCCGAGAGCTTCCCGCTGACCACCGTGGGGCCTTCCCAGTAATACAAGCACGTCGAGCCTCGGGTGTCCAACTCTTGCTCGTGCCTCTGCGCCACCACTTTCAGCTCTGCGCCGATCGGCGCGAGGCGAACGCGCCATTCGACGGGATATTTACTACCCGACACGTGACTGCGCCAGGTCTGGAGTGGCTCCACCTCGATCGCTTCCGGTGCCAACCGAACGGCGGACCCATCGGGCTCGATCAATGTTGCCAGTGAATGTTGCGATTGCCGCCCCTGCTGATCGCGCATGTGAAAAATCATCAGTTCACGGCCATTGTCGAATTGAATTGCGAACCAGTCCCAGCCGCGGTTGTACCGATCGAACGTAAAGCCGCCGTAATCGCGGTCCATCCAGGCCTCGCCCGAGACGTTCAACTCTTCTCCATCGACAACGACTCGTCCGTTGGCCCGCATTCGCGAATACGAAAAATAGAGGGCCTGCTGTCCGTTCTCGCCGGTGCGAAATCCCATCAGCCCATGCTTCACGGCAGGCTTGGTCGGTTTCAATTCCAGTTCAAACCGCACGCCGCGAATCGCACATGAAAGACGATGGCACTCACTCGTGCCTCCCGCCGACCAGCGACGCATCCATACTTGAAACCGTTCCGTTTCCTCGCCAGCAGTGGGCAGTACCGAACGCTGGTGCCCATAGCGAAATTCCTGTCGGTCAATATCGACCAGTCCAAAATGGGCATACCGCATGTGGCGGCTGACCAACTTCACCGGGAAAAATGATCCAATCCGAATCCGATCCGTGGAGCGGC
>JANNTN010000690.1:0-7610 GCA_031394445.1 Anatilimnocola sp. | reverse complement strand
CGCAAGAAGTCAGCCTCGAGCTTTCCCAACTGCAGGCGGAACTCCGGCTCATCCGGCGGCTGGCCAGGCTGCTCCCATTAGCGCGACAACTGCTGCGCGACGCCAAAAAATCGACAGCGCCGCTGGTCGCTGCCGCAGGCTGGAAATACCACGGGCAGGCCATTCGCCGTCCGCGTAACCAATCATCGTTTTCAAGCTAAGGTCGATTCCTTTTTAATCCTTTGGAGATGAATAGCCATGGAAGAACAATTTTTCGACGAAGTTACGCCCGAGAATCTGGCCGCGCACGCGCACCCGCCGCGGGGCCCGAACTCCGAGACTGATACCAGCCAGGCCCGCCTGAAACGAGTCAATGACTACGCACATGCTAGCCTGGAAAAGCCCGATCCCCTGCATTCCAATATCGGGTCCATCAACAGCGGCCTAATGCGGATTGCGATTAGCATGGACGAGGCGATTCAGCTGTCTATAAATTATGGCCCCCGGTCGATCGAACGGCTGCAAAAGGTAATCCCGGCGATTGAGACGCATCTCCGGGTGACCCGGCAGGTGGACCGCTTCGCACAGTTTGAGCAGCGTGCGCAGCGCCTGGGCAAGAGCGGCGGCAACGACCACGAGCCGGACGCTGCCAAAGATCTCGATTCACCTCCAAGCGAAGAAATGGGAACTTGATACCCACGCCCGTTCCGGCCACATTGAAGAACTAATGTTTGATCGTGCGGTTGGCGGCTCCTTTGACAGTAAAGGGAGTCGCCGGTTGGACTCGAATTGGGTAAATACCCCGCTACAGCCGTTTATATGGATAAGCGTTCTTCTGAATATTCAGCGTCCGGTAAGGCCCAGAAACGACTCGCCGGACTCCTCGAGCGCTTGGCAATACGCGGTTTCAGCCAGAATGAGGCCGCTGCCAAGGCGGGCCTGCCGCCTCAATATTTGAGTGATATCAAGTGCGGACGTCGCTCGATGACCGAATTGGTAGCCCGACGTCTAGGTGAAGTCTTTGACGTGAATTACGAGTGGTTGACGGGCGAGGCTGATTCCCCGAGTGTCGTTGCCGCCGTCGGCAGCATGGGCTCCAGCAGTCAGGCTTGGCTGCCTTTGTTCTCATATCCGATTCAAGGGGATCCTCGCAGCCACCCGAAGTGGGACGGCACGGGCATCGAGATTGCGGGCCCGGCGGTGGCTAAGTTGGCACTGGCCGAATTGCCCTATGTTCTCAAGTTCGGGCGCGCTGACGTTGACCGGCGGCTGCAACACGGGGATTTGATCCTCATATCCCAGGCGGTGAATCCTCGGGCCGAAATCAGTATCGTCCGAAATGGGCGCGGCTCGTACCTCGCCCGACGCAACCCCGATGGGAGTTGGCGGCGCACGGCGCCGAAGGAAGCCGACCTACCGGCTACGTGTCTGGAAATCGGACATTGTGTCGGGATTGTTTGGTCATCGCTGTAACCAATCAAAAAAAGCAGCCTTTCGCCGGATATGTCCCGTGCAAACCTATTTGCAATTAGCCTCGATGATGGTTGAATTTAATTGGCTGGGGCTCGGATACGGTCTGTCGTGAGCCCAAGCAATGATTTACGCATGATGGAGAATATCGGTTACCAATGACGGTTTAATTTGTATGCAGCAATCAACCCCGTTCGGTTGTTGGGCGCGACAAAAGCCGGTGCATGCCGCGCTGAGCGCCTACCCACCGACGGATGACGGTATCACCAGGCCGGAGAGTGAGATAGTATTCGCAGGTCAATGGGTTGAGCAGATACTAACAGCAAGCAACTCCGCATAGTGCATTCAGAAGATGCGAACTCGCAAATTCGCGTGCCGCCAAGGCAACGGTTTATTGGCGGACACGTCCTCCGCGCCGATTTTCTCCGTTCTCCTACTCCGGCGTTGCACTGATGCGGCGGAGCAGGCAAGAGAGTAGCTGATCGCGGGAGTGGACGCCGAGCTTTCCAAAGATGCTGCCGAGGTGGGTGCGGATGGTGTGGGGGCTGCGGTGGAGCTTTTCGGCGATTTGGTCGGGATCGGTGAAGCCGCGACTCATCCAGAGAACGACGTCGAGCTCGGTTTGGCTGAGCGCCGCAAAATAATGAGCCGAGGCACCGGAGAACTTCACGGTCTCGCCGGGGCCGGTGCCGTAGCCGATGGTTTCGTCATCGGCCTTGGGAAACGGGCGGCGGCGGGAGAGGTCGGGGTTTGCGACTAGGTCGAATTCGGCGGCACCGAGCCAGATGTGGTCGCCCAAGGTGAGGCGGAAGGGCAAGTTGGGGGCGAGGGGCACGCTGTTGATGCGGGTGCCGGAAGTGGAGTCGAGGTCGTTAACCCAGCAGCCGGCCGAATCGGCCCAGAACTCGGCATGACGCCGCGAGACGTGGGTGAACTCGGCGGGGACACGCAAATCGGCCTCGTCGCCGCGGCCCAGCACCTGGCGGCGGTCGAGCAGGGGGCCAACCCACTGCTGGGGCGGCACGTTGGTCATGACGAGATAGGCGGTGGTCAGCATGGAGAAGTTCGACCAACTTGCAAATCCGAGGACAGTTGCCGTTGGCGATTGGCACCCGGCTCCGATAGGGCCTGCCATAGTACAGATCAGGAAGACTGGGCAAAGTCAGATGGTCTTGACGCAGAACCGCGACTTCACGCACTCCGCACCGAGTGCGCCAAACTGGTTCAGCATGTCAAGATCAACAGGTCTTTCCCAAATTCTATCATCGTGTCCATCTTCAACGGAAAAGTGTGCGTTAACCCTGGGGGTTAGCTCGAAATCATGCGTAATTTTGGACCCGAGGCCCAGTTGGTACTAAATGACCATAAATATAAGGGAATGCACCCGGTTAGCAGCCGTTCATAGCCACCCCCCTATATTCAGGCTGCGCTCAAATCATGATTTCGGGGATTTTGCCAAGTGAATTCTCGCCAATTAATTGACACCTAGTCGGTGGGCAATCAAAATTGATTCCCAGTACATAGTTTGAACTACCTGATTTCGGGTTCCTGGATGCTGCTGCATGGAGGGCGGAACTACGCGCGGGATCGACGTGCATTAAATTAATACGTCAATCCAGGCGTCGCGTCGTCCCGTATTCCATGGCCAGTGGTCGGCCACTCGCACCCATCGTGAATGGCCAAACTCACTGCGGCAGGTCGTGAAAGCATTCAGGTGATCCGAGTACTTTAAGTGCTTTGCAATGTTTGTTTTACGGCGAGTTTGGTCGGACCCGTCGCGATCTTCGAACTTATCGCGACGGGAAGAGGCCAACGCCGCGAATTGGTATTTGCTGTCCGCTGATCAACAGTGGTCAGCGGAATTCGTCGCTTTTATACGGTTCGCGGGTTGATTCCGCACCCTTTTTTACGTTCGTCTCGGAGTTATTCGCCATGTTTCGCCGCCTCCTCCTACTACTCTGTGCTGCGCCTCCTCCGGATTGCGAGCATACCTCTCCACTCTCGCCCGCCGCCGAGTAACCAACCTTGTGACGCGGCTATTGTTAGCAAAGTTCCACCCGGGCGTACCAGCCAGTTCCTTCCGGCCGGTACGTCTGCTGTCAGTTGCCAACCCTGGCGCTGTGCCAACACATCGTTTGGGTCTTTGAGCTGCATTATTCTTGCCGCATGGATGCGGCAATTTCTTACGACTGCAAAAACGTTATTGACTTTAGGACGTTCGCCATGGCATTGGGAAAATTGTTTCGCCACTTCTCGCTTTGCTCGCTCGGGAAGCATTGGTATCAGCGATTTGGCCGGAGGATGCGGCGGCGATTCTTGCGACAGAATATGCACCGGAGGTTCACTCGCATGGAGCGACTGGAGGATCGGTCGCTCTTGGCGACGGTAACAATTACCGCTGACCAATTTTGGTCAGACAACGGGCTGGGAGGCAGTGGCCCTGCGGGATCAATTTCAGCAGCTGACGATGTCATTATTGAAAATGGAGCCACGCTGACGGTTAATGTAAGCAACGCAGCTGCTACGAGTATGCAAGTTGGGTCTGCAGCGGCACCCAGTCCAGGTGCAGGCACACTCAAGTTCAATGCGGGCAGTGATTTGGATGTAAGCGGGAATGTAGTTTTAGGTGACCTGACTGCACCGGGCTATTCGGGCACTCTGGTTATGACATTGGGCGGTGTGCTGCATGTCGGGGCCGCCTTTGCGCTTACACCAGGACTTTCAACATTCACGGCCGGCACTGGCACAGTCGATTACGACGGAAGCGGTGCACAAACGGTTGCGACGACAACCTACAACACTCTCTCAATTAATAAGACGGGAGGCAGTACTGCTTCGCTCGTGGCCAACATCGTGATTAACGGCCACCTGACGGTTGGTAGCGGCACTCTGGATTTGTCATCTTTCACAGCTAACCGTTCTGCCAGCGGCGGCACGATCACCGTGGGTAGCGGCGCTACGCTCAAAATCGGTGGCACAAACAGCTTTCCGACGAATTACGCAACGCATTCGCTGAATGCGGCAAGCACGGTGAATTACAGCGGCTCGACCCAATCCGTGTCAGTTAAAACGTATGGCAATTTGGCTACGAGTGGATCGGGGTCGAAGACGCTTGCCGCCGCGATTACTGTTGCTGGAAATGTGTCAATTAGTTCGGGAACCACTTTGAGTGCTAATTCAAGCTCCAAGAATATTGCCGTCGGCGGCAATTGGGCGAATGCGGGTACGTTCTCGGCTAGCAGTGGGCAGACGGTGACGTTCAATGCTGCCTCGGGCACTCAGAATGTGGACAGCGGGGGATCGGCCTTCCGCAATATCAGCCATACAGGCAACGGTGAGCTGAAATTGTCCAGCAACTTGAGCGCAGCGGGATCGTTCACAAACGCGGCGGGGGAATTTGACGCCAATGGCCGCGATGTTTCGATTTCGTCAACGGTGACGATTTCGGGTGGCGAGTACGTGGCGGGTAGTGGTGTGCAATCGTTCCCGGCTGGGTTGACCATCAAGGGTGGCATTATGACCGGTGGCAGTGGAACGATCAGCCTGGGCATTACGAGTGGCAGCGTTTCCGTGAGCAACGGTGGGACGCTGACCTCGCCGAATAGCAGCGGTTCATTCAATGTTCCGGGGAATTGGACAATCAGCGACGGAACATTCAACCATAACAATGGCCGGGTGACATTCACGTCGGCAAGTGAAAGAACCATCGACAGCGGCGGATTCGCGTTCCATAACTTGACGCATTCAGGCGCGGGTCAGTTGGTGCTTCATAGTGGCTTATTCATTGAAGGCTCGTTGTCGAACACAGCCGGGACCCTTGAGTTGAATGGTCAGGAACTCGACGTGGATGGGACGGTGACGAACCTGGGCACGATTCGCCTGCAGGGCAACGAAGCAGTATCGCTGGCGATGGGCAATGACACAGCGAATGGCACGTGGGTTTATGCCGGGACCGGTAGCGGCGGAACGATTGACATCTTGGACTTTTCGCCAACCGGGGCCGACTATTTCAATCTGACGATTAACGACGCGAACGATCCTGCGGCTACGTTCAGAGTTGTTTCCGTATCCACGAACACCGTCAACGGCACGCTAACCGTTAACGGGGGAACTTACGATGCGAACATTGGCAACGTGAACGCCGGCAATGTCGCCATCGGATCGGGAACGCTGAAAGCTCCCGGCGCTGGCAAAACTTTCAGTGTATCGGGCAATTGGACGAAAACAGGTGGTGTGTTTAACTCGAATGGCGGGACAGTAACCTTCACGTCCACCGTCACGCAGACACTCAACAGTGGTGGCACAGACGCAAATTCCGACTTTACAAGTATCACGCATTCCGGCGCTGGCACGTTGCAGCTTGTCACGAACGGACTGGCGGTTGGCGGGGCATTGGACAATTCCAACGTCAATGGCACGCTCGATCTGAACGGACAATCGCTCAATGTGGCAGGCACGCTATTGAATGACGGGACGATTCAGTTACAGGGTGCTGAATCTGTCACGTTGGTAAGTAACGATACCGACAGCGGCACGTGGAAGTACGTCGGTACGGGCGGGCCGTACACGTTGAAGGATTTTCATGCGTCAGGTGCTGATTATTTCGATCTGCAGATCAGCGGCGGCGGCGCGGCGGTATTCGGCGTTGGCGCAGGCAACAGTAACATAATTGCCGGCTCGTTGATGATCACCGGCGGCACGTATAACGGCAGCGGACAGGCCAGCACTGTAGCCGGCCTGACCACGGTCTCCGGCGGTGCATATAGCGCGAGCAGCGGGACGCAAACATTGTCGGGCGGGCTGACGGTGAGCGCTGGCACGTTCACGGGCAATGTCGGCAGCGTCCTTGTCTCTGATGTCAACATTTCCGGCGGCACGTTGACGGCTCCCGCCAGCGGCTCTCTCTTCGATGTCAGCGGAAATTGGACACGCACAGCCGGAACTTTCTCCGCCAATGGTGGCACTGTCACATTTACGAAGACCAGCGGTTCGCAAACGCTTAACGGCAGCGGGCAGACGTTTAACAGTATCGCGCACACAGGGGCCGGCACGTTGGAACTCACCGGAAGCCTGTCAGCGACGGGTGCTCTCACGACCAATAACGGCACGCTACAGCTAAACGCCGCTTCGACGACTTCTGCCGGTTCGACCAGCGCCACGGCGGGCACGCTGCGCGTCAATGGCTCGCTGACCAGCAACGTCACGGTGACCAGTCCTGGCGCGCTGCAGGGGAGCGGCACGGTGACGGGCAGCGTTTCGGGCACCGGCACGTTCTCGCCGGGAAACAGCCCCGGATCGATGCACATTACGGGCAATTTCACGCCGACGGGTACGGTCCAGTTCGAGGTCAATTCGCCTTATGTGCCGGGCAATGCGGGGACCGATTACGACCAGTACGTCGTAGATGGCGATGTCGATCTGAGCGGCGCTACGCTCACCTTTGTCAACACCAGCGACACGACAGCGCCGACTGAAAACGATATTCTGACGCTGATAAGTAAAACGAGTGCGGGAGCGGTCACGCCGAGCACGAGCCCTGCCAACGGCATCGTGGTGCCAATCGGGAGTCGCTATTTCAAGATTTTCTATAACACCGGTACGGGCGGTAACGATGTGGTGTTGCAGGCGGTAACACCAGAAATCAGCGTTGCCGTCTCGGGTTCGCCGGTGAACGAAGATGGTGCGGGGATGCTTACCTATACCTTCACGCGCGATATTGCGGACGGTGATCTGACGATCAATATTGGGAAGGCCGGCACGGCGATTCAGCCAGGATTTTCTGGGGCGGATTATTCGGCGACGAGCTCCGACGCAACGCTGGATTTCGCGGCTGGGACAGTCACGTTTCTTGGAGCGAGCACGACGGCGACGATTACGATCTCGCCGACGGACGATACCACGGTGGAGTTGAGCGAAACCGTGATTTTGACGGTCACTTCGGGCACGGGGTATCACGCGGCATTGTCGCCCAACCATACGGCGACAGGGACGATTGCTAACGACGACACGGCGACGTTGTCGATCGACGACATCAGCGTCAGTGAAAGCGGAATCTTCACGTTCACGGTCACGTCGGACAAGGTGGCCAGCCAGGACATGACGGTCCTGATCAACACGGCCAACGGCACGGCCACGCTGGTCGGTGGGGACTACACGCAGAT
>JANNTN010000650.1:0-5536 GCA_031394445.1 Anatilimnocola sp. | reverse complement strand
GCCTGAGTTTCCGCGCTACGACCACGACAATCTGTACCCGGTGTTCAAGTGGCTGAAGGACCAGATCGAAGAGATTTTGCGCGGCATCTCTGGCAAAGACGAAGTGGTTCGCCGCTTTTTCGTGGGAACCGGGCCGGGCATGCAGGTGCAACTCGATCCGCAGTGGCTGGCCGAGGGCTGGAACTGGTATGTGGGGGTCAACCGTGGCAAGCTACCCGAGGCGGAGGTTCGCGAGCTGCTAAAGCCCGGTGCCATGAATCTCGACTGGAAATTCGGCAGCGCGAACATGGTCGATTACTATAAAAGGGCTTTCCATCCGGGCTTACGTCTGGAAGAGGTGACGCAGGTTCCGCGGAATCTGCCCAGCGGCGGCCACTGGCTGTATTACGCCGTCCGCCGCGACAACGAAGCTTGGCCCAACGTCCAACGCGAGCAGAATCTGGCAATGCGGTTGAACACGCACTTGATTCGCAACCTCGATAGTTTGCAGGGAAAGCACGATCTCGTCGTTTCCGTGAAGGGGCAGAATGTTATCTTGCAGTTTGCTCTATTTGCTGTTCCTCCGCGACGCTAAGCCAGAGAAATCGCCACAAACCAGCTATGACTCCCAAGTTTGCCCGAGCCGTCGATCCGATCTTTTCTTGCGTGCTCGACTTGCTAGATCGCATTGATCGCGGGCAGCCGTGCGAGCCGACCGATGAAAAGGCGAAGATCGTCAAATGCTTTGACGCCGCCAGCGCGCACCTGGGCCAATCGCCCGAGTGGAACGATCTAGCTCGATACGCCCTGTACGCTTGGATCGATTCGGAACTTGCCAAGGTGCGGCCGTGGGAAGGGCGCGAATGGTGGCATTCGCATTCCCTGGAGCTCGACTATTGGGGGCAAGGCTTGGCCAACGTCGTGTTCTTCGAGCGGGCCAAGGAAGCGGGCAAACAGACGTCCAAAGACGCACTCGAAGTGTTCTACGTCTGCGTGGTATTGGGCTTTCGCGGTTTCTACGAAAACCTGCCCGAAGACGATAAGGTCCGCGTCATCGAATCGATCGGGCTGCCGCCGGATTTGCGGAGTTGGATGAGTCAATATGCTCATGCGATTCGGCTAGGACGCGAACTGCCGGTGATAACCGACGCGCGGCGTCCCGCCGAAGTCGCGCCACCTCGCTATGGCAAGCGTACGCTACTGGGCACTTCGCTGTTGATCGCCATCATCGCGGGTGTGGCGATCGGCGCGCTTGTTGTTGTAATTCACACGGGTTCTAGCTAGGCTTTGACCGAAAATGATTCACGGCCCTGCCCTTTACGGTTGCTATTCGCATACTTACGGTGACGCGTGCGGTTTTTAGGCCGATTGGTCGAGATTGTTTGCTATCCCTTCCAACTGCTCTTTTCCGCGCCGGTGGCTGTGCTGGCGGCTTCGCGGGCAGTGCGAGGGTTTTCCGCGCCGGCGCGCGCGGCGCTTGCCGTCGCGCTCTTCATGCTGATTTTGACGATCGCGGCAACGGTGCTGGCCAGTCCGTGGGTGCGGCACGACAGCCCCAACATGCAAACGGTCCTCCGCGAGTACACCTTGCGGCTGGCCTTGTTCACTTTGGTGACGCCGCCGGTTGTCTATTTAGCCGTGTGGCTCTGGGGAGAGGGTCGTTCGTCACGCTTTCCCGATATCGATAAGGCCTGGAAAGAAGGAATCGAGGCCCTGGCCCGCGAGGGGCTATCACTGGCCGAATCGCCCATTTTTCTAGTGCTGGGCCTGCGCAATGAGCGGCAAGTGCGGGCCTTCATGAACTCCACCGGGATGCAGTTCGCCGTGTTTGGTGCGCCCGAGGGGGGATCGAACCCGCTCTATTTCTATGCAATCAAGAACTATCAGGTTAAACGGGATGAGAGCTGGAATGCGGTCTTTTTGATGCTCACCGATACGAGCCAAATGAGCAAACTCGTGGCTTTGACGACCGAGCCAGCCCGCGAACGCGCCGCCCGGCCGCCCGACGATACCGTGCGAATGAGCCAAATTCGCGATTCGGGCGATACGCCGCGGCCGGGAACGATCGAGCCGCTGCGCGGCACCGTGGTCGGCCCCGCGGCACCCGCCACGCCGCTCGCCCGACACGCCCCGGTCAATCTGCGGGGCACGATGGACCTCGGCGACCAAAAGGGCTCGTCGGGCAACAGTGCTGAGTTGCATGCCGACATGTCGGTGCTGCTCGACAAAACCGACCAAACGCGGCAAACCGAGCGACTGGGGCATGTGTGCCATCTGCTGGAGCGCGTCCGTGATCCGTTTTGTACGCTCAATGGCGTTCTGGTGGTTACTCCGTTCGGATTGCTGCGCCGCGGGCCAGAGCAAGTTCGGCATCTTGCTCAAGCCACGCGGCAGGATTTACGAACCATTCAGAAAGAAGCCCGCATCCGCTGCCCGGTCATCTCGCTGATCGGAGGCATGGAACACGAAGCGGGCTTTGGCGAGTTGGTGCGCCGGGTCGGCACCGGCCCGGCTCTGGAGCAACGCATCGGCATGCGGTTTGAGCCGTGGAATCCCGCCACGCGCGAGCGACTGGAAGCTTTGGCGGTTCACGCTTGCGATCGTGTGGAGGGGAATGTTTATGACCTCTACAAGATGCACGACGGCTACAACAAACCGGGCAACGGCAAGCTGTACAACCTGCTCTGCCGCACCCGTACCGGGTTTTCCGACCTGCTCAAGTCGTATCTCGCCAACGCTTTCGGCCAGCAAGACCCCGACGAGCGCCCGATGCTGTTTGCCGGCTGCTATTTCGCGGCGACGGGCGAAATCGAGAAACTTCAAGGCTTCTTAAAAGCAGTGCTGGCCGACCGCATGTTAGAAAACCAAGATGACCTGCAATGGACCGAAGAGGCCCAGCGGCAGGATCAGCTTCGGGAAGCCTGGGCACGGGTGGGGATGTTATTCGCCGGCATCCTGGTGATTTTCACCTGCTACCTGGCGTATCGATTGCTGCGACAATAGCCCGAAAATGCCAAGCAACGAGGCTCGCATGTCATCTAGTCACAATCCCGAGCGCGAGCAATCAACCCAACCGACGGTATCGAGCGCCCGCGAACCATCGACCGAGCTTCCGCCCGACATTCTGGCGGACATTGTCGCCGAGACCAACGCAAAATTCGCGCTAGCGCAGCCAACCGATCCGGCGCTCAGGGCGGCGCTACTCGAAGTTGCCCGTCAATTCGCGGGACAGCCGATGACGCTAGAGCCGGCCGGCGTGGCGCTGCTGGCCGCTGTCTTGAAAACGGAGTTTCCAATTTTTGCAGGTCGCCCGGCGTTGCTCACCAAAGTTTCTCACAAGGTTGCAGAATCTTTGCTGGCCGATTTGACTGCTCGCCGGCGGCTGGAACATTTGTGGGCCACGTTGGCGGAGGAAGCGGCATGAGCAGCTTTCACCCCGACGATCTGGTTTTTTCCCATCAGGGGCTGGTGCTGGCGATCGCGCGGGGCATTCACCGCAGCTTTCCGAGTTATATCGAGCTAGACGATTTGATCGGTTATGGCCAGGTTGGCCTGGCCCAGGCCGCGCGCGATTTCGATCCCAGCCGGGGGCACCAATTCTCGACGTTTGCTTATTACCGAATTCGCGGCGCGATTCTGGATGGCGCCAATCAGATGAATTGGCTCAAGCGGGTCACGCGGGTGGGCGACGCTTACGATCGCATGAGTGGCGACGTACTTGCCGCAGACGCGGCTGACTCAGAAGCTACCGGAAGGTCAACCAACAACGAAAACTGGATTAGCGGTGTCGGCGGCAAATTGGCGGTGGTATTCTTGCTTAGCAATTCGAGCGAAGATGGAGATCGCAATCCCGAGGTCGCCGATGGCCAGGCCGAGATGCCGCTGGAAAGCATGCTCGATGACGAGCTGAAGCAATCGCTGCGAACGCTCATTGAGGAATTACCGGCGGATGCCCGTCAACTGATTCGCGGCACCTACTTTGAAGGCAAAACCTTGAAAGACGCCGGCGAGGAGATCGGGATTAGCAAGGCCTGGGCCAGCCGGCTGCATGCTAAGGCGCTCGATCAGCTTGCCCGCGGTCTCAAACGCGCGCATGTAATCGAATGACACCACCTCGCATGCAGCTCGCTTTCCGAATTGCCGCACTTGAGGATTACTCTGCCATCGAGTCGATGGTCATTGCCGCCTTTGAGCCGATCACCTGGCAGAAAAAACTCGACGAGAAATTTGGCCTGCTCAATGGCCGCGATTGGCGGGACCGCTGGACATCGCGGCTTGAGAAAATCTTCGAAACCCAAGTCGTATTACTGGGGGAGTCGGCGGGCCACCTCGCCGCGATGGCCAGCGGCACGCTCGACCAAGCCTCCACGCTCGGATTTATCGATGTACTCGCCGTGTCTGGCGAATTTCAGGGGCACGGCCTCGGTCGGCAAATGCTCCGCGGAATGCTCGCCCACCTGCAAGAGTTGGGCTGCCAGCACGTCAACTTGGATTGCCTGGCCGACAACGAGACCGCCAACGCGTTGTATCAAAGCGAGGGCTTCACCGAAGTCGCCCGCCATATCCGCTGGTTCAAGCGTATCTGAGTTGCTGATTGCTCAAGAGCGAGTGAGAGGTTGCATAAAAAACGCTCGGCAAGCGCTTGCTTTACAGTGCCGACGCGGAGAACTATCATACGGGCCGCTTGTTTTATGAAAGCGCCAGGCGTTTTCCCGGCTTTTTTGCGCTACGTTTTTCGCACTTAGTTTTTTTTTGCACCGCGTCTTATAGGCAACTGCGGAGTGAGCGGATGGCAACCAAACCGCTCCTTGATCTGGAAGCTCTACTCGCTCCCATTCCGGGCGATAACCCGGCTGGAGCTTCGTTGCGTTATGCCCCTGATTACGACGAGATCAAGTCTTTCCTCCCCAAGCCCGATCGAGACGCCTTCGAATCCAGCGGTCAAGAAGGTCAATGGCCCAAACTGATCCAAGTGGCCTCGCAGAAGCTCCGCGACAAATCCAAAGACCTCGCCATCGCCTCCTGGCTGACCGAGGCGCTGGTGCATCAACACGGCTTTGCCGGCCTGCGTGACGGATTGCTACTGATCCACGGCCTCTGCGACCGCTTCTGGGAGGGGGTGTATCCCCTAGCCGACGAAGAGGGAGACCTGGAAGTTCGTGCGGCTCCGCTGCAGTCCCTGCTAGAACGCAATGCGTCGCTATGGGTGAACGAGATTCCGCTGACCAAGAACCCCGTGCGGGATCCGGATACCGAGGAAATCATCCCGGTAACCTACAACCTGTGGCATTCGATCGTAATCAACCAGCTCGAAGACAAAAAACCGCTCCAAGGGCCGATGGAACAGGCCGCGGCTGAGTCCTCAACCGATTTTTTGCAGCGGTTGTATGAGGACATGGACGAAGCCGAGACGGCGCTCCGGTCGCTCAGGGATCTGCTCGATGAGCGGTTTGGTTCGTCCGCTCCCGGCGCTACGGCCGTGCTCGAATCGATCAGCAAGTGCAAAAGTCGAGTTTCCACCGTATTGGCCAAACGCGGGGTCAACATCGGCCAGTCA
>JANNTN010000620.1:0-3074 GCA_031394445.1 Anatilimnocola sp. | reverse complement strand
ATCGCCACTTTTTCTGAATCCTGAAACTTCCGCCGCGCTGACTTTGACATAAAAACCTCCGCTTGGGTCAAAATAACCCAACACCGGCGGCTGTCCAGATTCGACTGGAGCAAAACAAGTCGAGTGACCGGCCAATTACATCCCGCATAAGGAAGGCTTGATGCTGCGCACTTGCTCGGAGTCAGAGGCGAGAATTAGCTGGACCTGACTAAATTACTTGGCGAGCGAGCACGGGCGTGAAGTCTTGGAATACGCTGACAGTCTTTGACGCTCGGCACGTACTCGGATCTTACGACGAGAAATTCAACTAGCTAGGATTGTGGCATGTTTCGTCCGTCAATTCGTGACGCCTACTGGCTAATTGTTGTGTTGGGTTTGGCAGCGATTCTTTGGCCGAGCCATCGCAATGCTCCTCATATTCATCTGCCGCAGCAAACCGCTAAGGAGGCTTGGAAAGAGATAATGGATGTAGTGCAGTCGGCCGACAGGGTGGAATATGAAATTATTGAAGAAGGTTACGTCCGCACCGGACCGGTAATCATCACTGATAAATCCGTTATCGCATCCTTGGCAGCGGAGTTACAGCAAGCAGAGAAAGCCGAGGAAAATCCGTACCCCTATGCCGACGTGATCAGCGGAATATCAGTTCGGGTCACGTTCATTCGGAGACGTGGCGTCCATTGTGCTAGGCTAAGGACGGTGGGAACGCAGGCAGTCCATTTTCCTGAGTCAGAGCGGTTTAGAGTTTTGCTTGCGAGCGATAAATTTTTCTCTCAACTTGCGGATGTCGGTGAGGAGTATGCCAAGGCTCATCCAGAGGATCGCTTTCATTGACGGCGATGAGTATCCCACAGCTACCGGCTCTTTTGTTGCGCCTGTTTTGTGCCAAGCCTTGGCACTGTAGCAAGGCGGCTAAAGCAGCGGATTTTCGTCGCTCAAATCATTGCGAAAGGGCGGCACTTGATGGCACAAGACTCGGCACAAAACCTCACTGTACGGCACTGAATTTGGCTGCTTTTAACAGAGTTTTTTTCCGCTCTGATTTCGCCACAAAGTGCTGAGAGAAAAGCACTTAGAGAAAGTAGCTAGGGGCTTCCCACTTGGCTACAGCGCCTAATCTTCTATTACCTGAGAGCTTACGAACTTGAGTCTAACGGTCAAGAGGAGAACGTAAGCCGGGCAGTTTGTGCTGGTTACGCTAACCTCACCGGATGTTATCGGCATTCCGAGGGGAGAAAATTGACGGGGGCGAAAACCAGGCCGCATAAGTTACGTGTCTTACCGAGACCACGCCACCTTCCGTGAGATTAAGTAGCCGGGCGAACTGTTTCGATGGAACGCTATGACGCCCATGCTGGCAATAGACCAGCCAGGCAGGCAATCGGTTCGCTCCGCGAAGAGGAATGTGGCCATGTTGACCGTCTCCGAAGTAGTTTCGCACTTGCTGGGGTCAGATCGGATTACGGAACTGGCTGAACGGATTGCTGGCCGCAGTCGCATGGGAGTTTGGCAACGGGTGATGCATCGGCTGACCACTCTCGGCCCGACGGAGGCTCGCGGCTATTTGCGGGCCCGCGGCATTTCGGTCGTTCGCGAGGAAACTTCGCGATTGATCGAGCAGGAAGGCGCGGCTCTGGCAAGGCGGCGAGCCGAGATCGAAGAGACAGCCATGCACCTGCTGATCAATATGATCTCCGCACAAATGAGCCAGCGCACCGTCGGCCGGAAAGCAGCGTAGTTTTGCTGGCTAGGTATCTGGCCATTCCGAAGTCGTTCGCCTCGATCATTCCGCCCCTCTGCGCGACATCGCCGCCATTCCTGGGCGAATTCTCCTGATTTACCCGGGCTGTGATTTCCTTTGTGCTGCGCGGATGGTTACCATGATTCCGCAACGGGAACTGGTCACTTAACGCGGCGATGTACAAGGGGAAAATGCGATGACTCTCTCCAGGCGGGATTGTTTTCGGCTACTGGCTTGTGGCGCTGGCGGGCTGGCGGCAGGCGTTTTGTCCCGCGGGGGACTCGCGCAAGACACTCCGCTCAATCGGCTCACGAAATCCCGCCGCGATTTGACGATCAAAGAGTTTCGCGTCACTCCGGTCGCATTACCCGACCCGCCCCTGTTGGCCGCGTCGGGCTGCCACGGGCCATATTATCTGCGAGCGATCGTGGAAATAGTGACGGCTGACGGCGTTATCGGCGTGGGGGAGACAGGCGGCAGTGAGCGAGCGGTGGCGGAACTGAAACGGTTGACCAGCAGCATCGTGGGCACCAGCGCGCTGGCCTATCGAACCTTTCCCGAGCCGCCGCTGAAGATGAGTGCCCGGGCCTACGCGGCGGTGGAAGTGGCCTGTTTGGATGCCATCGGTAAGGCGACGGGGTTGCGGCTGTGCGAGCTGCTGGGCGGCCCGGTGCGCGAAGAGCCTGAGTTCGCTGCTTATCTGTTCTTCCGTTATGCGGCCGATAACCCGTTGCTTTTGGCCGATAAGCGAATTGTCGATAGCCGGGGCCGGGGCGATAAAGCTCTCGACCAATACGGTGAAGTTCGCACGCCCGAGGCGATGGCGGAATTGGCTTGGAAGATGCATCAGAAATATGGCTATCGCGTTCATAAATTGAAGGCCGGCGTGCTGAAGCCGGATGTGGAGCTGGAGGCCTTGAAGGCCATTGCCGACAAGTTCGGCGGCAAGCATCAGGTGCGGATTGATCCCAATGGCCGCTGGTCGGTCGAGACGGCTGTAGAAATCGGCCGCGGCATGAAAGACCTGCCGCTGGAATACTACGAAGACCCTGTGCGCGGTCAGGAAGCGATGGCCGAAGTGCGTCGTCGCACCAAGCTGCGGATGAGCACCAACATGTGCGTAGTCGAATTCGACGACATCGCGCCGGCGATTCGTAATCAGCCGATAGATGTGGTCCTGGCCGATCATCATTACTGGGGCGGCATCACGGGTTGCCAAACGCTCGGCACCATCGCCCGCTCGCTGGGCTGGGTGCTCAGCCAGCACAGCAACAATCACACAGGCGTTTCAATGGCCGCGATGATTCACGTGGCCGCGCTCATTCCCGAGTTG
>JANNTN010000617.1:0-6328 GCA_031394445.1 Anatilimnocola sp. | reverse complement strand
CTGACGTATCAGCAAATTGGCGATCCTGAAACGCGGACCCGCATCGAACAATACGAACTCGCGTTCCGCATGCAATCGAGCGTGCCTGAATTGACTGACTTATCCGACGAAAGCGAAATGACGCTCAAGCTGTATGGCGACGCGGTACAAAAGCCCGGGACGTTTGCCAACACGGCTCTGCTCACGCGGCGGCTGGTGGAGCGCGGCGTGCGCTTCGTGCAGGTTTATCACAACAATTGGGACACGCACGCCAACGTCGCCGGCCGGCTGCCCGATCAATGCCGCGATGTCGATCAACCTTGCTACGGCCTGGTCCAAGACCTCAAGCAGCGCGGTCTGCTCGACGAAACGCTCATCATCTGGGGCGGCGAGTTCGGCCGCACAATCTATTCCCAGGGCGGGCTGACCAAAGAGAACTATGGCCGCGACCATCACCCGCGTTGCTACACGATGTGGATGTGCGGCGGCGGCATCAAAGGGGGCGTGATTCACGGTGAAACCGACGACTTCTCCTACAACATCGTCAAAGACCCCGTCCATCTCCACGACTGGCACGCCACGATGCTCCACCTCCTGGGCTTCGACCACGAGCGTTTCGCCGTCCGTCATCTCGGCCTCGACCAGCGGTTAACGGGTGTCGAGCCGGCGAAAATCATCAAAGAGCTGCTGGCGTAAAGTAGCCCTCACGCTCCGTGTGAGGAAGCCCATGCCTGGATCAGCGCCACCTTGCCCCACCATGTCACTTCTTAAATAGCCGCGGCGCGAAATCGTACAGGTGCTTGCGCCAGACTTGCCATTCGTGCGATCCTGCTGGCCCACCGCAGCCCACATCCGTGTCAGAGCCGGATGTCGGTGGATTTCCATCTCATCCTGGTAAATCAGCTCGTAGGTGCTAGCTTTCGCAATCGCCCTTTTTTCAAGGGTTTCAGCTTTCGGCGGGCTTTCTCGTAGGCGGCTTCATCGCGTTTGCCTTTCATCGCAGACGCTAAATCCATACCCCAGCGTAGGCGGTAGCGTTTGCATAACGCGGCCGCATCCGTGGTCGAAAACCGCAGCGCATCGAGCGCGTCCCATTCCTTGTCCGTCAATTTCCTGCGAGCCATGCGAGTGCCTCCGTGAGCGAGTGAATCCCCACGAATGTACTCATTTGCCCCACTCCAACCCAACTCCAAAAACGGTTCTACTTAGTGGAAACCGGGTCTGGACATTGGATTTTGGCGTGCAAAAATGTGAGCGGTTTCTGGTAATTCCTTTGTGATTTTTTGTGGGAGAAACACCGTGCCGTTCGAATTTACCAAGCCTGAGTACCCGAAGATTCTGACCAGCAAGGAGTGGGATAAGAAGAAGGGGGTGTTCGCGAAGATGCATGGCCCAACGGGGATCGGCGAGAAGATGGACGCGGTGCAGGGACTCTATGACGGTTTGGCCTGGGCCACGCTCAACCTGACCAAGCTGCGAGAGGATTGGCGGTGGGGAGGGGATGGTACGCACATCAGCATGGAAAGCTGGAACAAGATCATGAAGGACGCCAAGGACTTGGTGACCGGCGACCTAGCCAAAGTTTCCAAGGCGCTGTACGAACTGCGCGATCTGGCCAACGAAACACAGGCCAAGTTCAAGAAGAGCAAGACGATTCCGTCAGCGAGCGCCAAGTACGTGGGGGAAGTCGCCACCGCGGCCGAACAACTGGGCGTGACGTTGAACAAGAACTCGATGTCCGAGCCGCTTAAGAAAATGGAGGAAGAGTTTCTGGCGTTCGTGCAGAAAAACTTCTTGGATGTGTGGCCGACGGGATTGAAAAAATACATGGCCAAGCACACCAAGGTCATGAAGGAGCTGCGTGAGGATCCCTCGCCAACGAAATACAATAACGCCTGTCAGGGGATGCTGCGCGATTACACGACGGCGCTCGGAAACATCGCGAAATCGCACGACAAGGGCTTTAAGGTCAAGAACGGGCCGACGGCGCAAAAACTGTTCGAAGCCATCACGCCCTATTCGAACCTACAAATTAAGGCCACGGATGAAAATGAAGTGAAAAAGCATCTCGACAAGATGGACAAGATGTGTACCGCGGTGGAGATGTTTGCGAAGACGCTGTAGGCGAAGAAAGTCTTGGCATCTTGTCTAAGAAAGTTCAGCAGCCGCGTTGACCGGTGAGGCGCGGCGGTTGTTGGTAAGTTACCTCTGCTGCATTTAACGCAAAGGCGCAGAGGTAGCAAAGGGCGCAAAGTTACGGGCGGGCGAGAGAGTGCTTCGAGAATGCGAGCGGATGTCGCTCTAAGCTGCGTCTCATAACTGACCGTTGCCGCGAGGGTGCATGAACGAACGGTTGGCGGCAATCGTCGAAAATGATTTGGCTGCGGTAAGGCGGTTGCTGCGGGACGACGCAGGGCTATTCAGGCGAAAGGATATTTCCGTGGCGGGAATTTTGGAGAAAGCGTTTGGTTATCAGGGGGACAATATGAATCTGCCCGTCCCAGACCTCACTAAAGCTTTGCTGTTTTACGAAACCATCTTGGGCTTCCAGGTGCTGTCGCGAAGTGATTCGCCGCACAAATCGGCAGTGCTTGGTCGCGACCAGGTGCAGATGAGATTGGCGGAGAACGGAGGCGATCCCGCGCAAGACGGCTGTGCATTTCACGTCAAGGATCTGGCAGCATTGGCCGCGGAATTTCGGGCGAAGGGTCTGGTGAAGGAAATTTCTGAATTCAGCACCGAGCAGCGTGCGGGCGCGACGTGGAACGTCTTTTTCGTCGTGGCACCGGATGGTCTTTGTTTCTGGTTTGGCGAGCGGCAGGCAGGATAGGATGGTTTCGCTCTTTGCAAAAGCGATTTCGGGAGTTCGTGATGTTCAACTCGCAGAAGCCACAAAGTATTTGGCTTGGTTATCAGTTCAAGCGCTTGTTTAGTTACGTGACGTGGTTGGCATTTGTGGTTGTGGCGGGGAGCATCGCAGCGGCAGAGGTTGTTCCAACTGGCAAGTCGGACTTTGTGTTTGTGGATGAGAAGGGAAATGCGGATAAGCCGATTCGGGTGTGGATGTATCGGCCAGAGAAGTTTGCGGCGGAGTCGCCGATTGTGTTTGTGATGCATGGGACGCTGCGGAATGGGGAGACGTATCGAGAGCCGTGGGTGCCGCTGGCAGAGAAAGCTGGGGCGCTGGTCGTGGTGCCGGAGTTTTCGCTGGAGCAATATCGCGATACGACGACGTATCAGTTCGGCAATATGCGGACGAAGAAGGGGGAGCCGATCGAGGAGGCGAAATGGACGTTCGCGGCGGTCGAGCATTTGTTCGACGTCATTAAGCAGCGGACGGGGAGCAAGCGGGAGCGGTATTTTGTGTTTGGGCATTCAGCCGGGGCGCAGTTCGTGCATCGGATGGTGCTGTTTCAGGCGAAAAATCGCATTGGTTTGGCCGTGATTGCCAACGCGGGGAGCTATACGGTTCCGGAATTTGACGTGAAGTTTCCGTATGGCTTGAAAGAATCGGCGATGACGGAGGAGCGGCTGAAGGGGGCGCTACAGGCACCGATGCTGGTGCTGCTGGGGGAGAAGGACATCGACACGAACGATAAATACTTGCCGAAGAATGTCGAGGCGATGGTCCAGGGGCCGATGCGGCTGGCGCGGGGGGAGAATTTCTATCGCGCTGCGGAAGCTGCGAGCGAGCGACTGGGCGTGCCGCTCAAATGGACGAAGGTCGTTGTGCCGGGCGTGGGGCACGATAATTCGCGGATGGCCCCGGTGGCGGCGAGGGCGATGTTTGAGGGGAAGTGAGGCCGGGAGCGCTGAATCGAGCTTATCAGTCAAACACATCTAATGGATGCCAAGCAATAAGAGCGTAACTCGATGTCTGATAAATGGGATTTCTATTTCGCCAATGTGAACGACAAGATTTCGTCACTTTTTGTCGATCTTGGGATCCGAGAAACAGCTCTGGACGCTCAAAAGCCTTGGCTACTTTGGGTATGGGTTTATCTCAACAATCCTCGCGAAGACGGGCTTTCACAAAACCCTGAGGCCGCAACTCTTTTGGAGATCGAGGACGTTCTTACAGAGATTGTTGGCAACGCGACCGACGGAGTTCTGGTTGGCCGAATCACAACTGACGGGCATCGTGGTTTTTATTTCTACAGTGCAACCTTCGTTGCTTTTGATGAAGCGGTTGGCAAAGGCTTGGAACAGTTCCCTAACTATCGCTTCGACTCAGGCACACAACACGAACCTGACTGGAACCAGTACCTAAACCTGTTATACCCATCCCCCAAAGATTGGCAGCGAATTAAGAATCGCCACGTGATCGAAGTGTTGGAGAGGCATGGCGATCCGCTCAAGAAACCGAGGCTTGTTTACCACTGGGCATATTTCTCGAATGAATCCTCTCGGGATCGGTTTGTCGCTGCCATTAACGAGCGAGGTTTTGCCGTCACCAATCAAGGCATAGTGGATATTCCAAACCACTCGCAACCGCTCAGCCTTAATTTCGAACGCGTCGAGAACGTCGATTGGAATTCCATCAACGAAGTAACCATAGAATTGTTTGAGCTGGCAGAGTCCCTCGAAGGCGACTACGACGGTTGGGAAACTTCCGTCGAAAAAGACGAGCTGTAGCACGATTAATCCATCGCCGGCAAATTCTGATACTTTGCGGTGTGCATTGGCCTTTTTTGCACGCCCCTGGAGCAATTGAGTTTAAGCGGCGACAATGGGTGCATGACAACTATTCTAACGGTGCGGCATGGCGGCAAGGTTGCTCTGGGCGGCGATGGGCAGGTGACGCTGGGCAATACGGTGATGAAGGGGGATGCGAATAAGATTCGCAAGCTGCGGGAGGGGAATGTGCTGTGCGGATTTGCGGGGAGCGCGGCGGATGCGTTTGCCTTGCTGGAGCGGTTTGAGGGGAAGCTGAAAGATAATCCGGGGAATGTGCCGCGGGCGGCGACGGAGCTTGCCAAGGAATGGCGGATGGACCGAGCGATGCGGCGGCTGGAATCGCTGATGATCGTGGCGGATGCAAAGCACAGCCTGCTGGTGAGCGGCACGGGAGATGTGATTCAGCCCAGCGACGGCATCTTGGGCATTGGTTCGGGCGGTTCGCTGGCGGTGGCTTCGGCGAAGGGGTTGGTAATGCATTCTTCGCTCTCGGCGGCGGAGATTGTGCGGGAGGCGCTCAAGATTGCGGGGGAGATCGACATTTATACGAATCTGCATATTGCGGTGGAGGAGATTTCGTGCGAAGCGTAAAGGATCCGGCGGAAGAGAAGATTGCGCAGGTGAAGAATCTGACGCCGCGGCAGATTGTGGCGGAGCTGGACCGGTATATCGTCGGCCAGAACGACGCGAAGCGGGCGGTGGCGATCGCGATTCGTAATCGCTGGCGGCGGCAGCAGTTGCCGGACGAACTGCGGCAGGATGTTTCGCCGAAAAACATTCTGATGATCGGGCCGACGGGTGTGGGCAAGACCGAAATCGCCCGCAGGTTGGCGAAATTGACCGGGGCGCCGTTCATCAAGGTCGAGGCGACGAAATATACGGAGGTGGGTTATTACGGCCGCGATGTGGAGAGCATTGTGCGCGAGCTGGTGGATAGCTCGATCAGCCTGGTGCGGACCAAGGAGAAGGCCCAGGTGGAGGATGATGCCCGCGTCGCGGTGGAGGAACGGCTGATCGACATGATCAAGGCCGCCAGCCGGGAGGGGAAGGAGGATGAGGAGCCGCTGGATATTAGCGTAGAGGAATTGCAGCGGCGATTGGCGGCGGGGGAGCTGGAGGATCGGAAGGTTGAGATCGTCGTGGAGACGCGGGCGACGCCGGTGATGGTGGGTGGGATCGGCATGGAGAATATGGATATCGACCTGCAAGGGATGTTCGAAAAAATCCTGCCGAAGCAGACGAACCGCCGCGAGCTGACGGTGAAGCAGGCGCGGAAGATTTTGTTCGAGCAGGAATGCGACGCGCGGCTCGATACCGACAAGATCAACTCATCGGCAATTGCCCTGGCGGAAAACCTGGGGATTATTTTTATTGACGAGCTGGACAAAATCGTGGCGAGCGATTCGCGCGGGGCGGATGTGTCGCGGCAGGGTGTGCAGCGCGATTTATTACCGATTGTGGAAGGGACGCACGTGCAGACTCGCTACGGTCATGTGCGGACCGAGCATATTTTGTTCATCGCGGCTGGCGCGTTTCACAAAACCAAGCCGAGCGAACTGATGCCGGAGCTACAGGGGCGGTTTCCGATTCGCGTCGAGCTAAAGGATCTGACGAAGGACGATTTCGTGCGGATTTTGAAGGAGCCAAAGAATTCGCTGACGCGGCAATATAC
>JANNTN010000612.1:0-7102 GCA_031394445.1 Anatilimnocola sp. | reverse complement strand
CCGCCAAAATATTTCCCACAATCTGGCCCGGTTTTTCGCGCAGATTGCAATGGTATAGAAGGAGGGCCACCGCGCCCCAATCGCCGCCCTACACAAACCCTCAACTTTTTCCCTTGCAAACCCTAAACAATGCCTCAAACCCTAAACATTAGCGCGGCCAAAAATGCCAACCATCAACTCACAAACACTTCCTCCTCAACAACTTACAGCCAACTTTATAGCGCCCGTCACCCTTCAAAAAACTCCCCGCCCCAAACCCTCAACCCTAAACTTACCCCTCATGCCTCTCCAAACTTTGAAACTGTTGGTCGCGTTACAATTCGACGAAGCCAATCGTAAAAACTGATTTCGGAACCCGATTCCATGACCATCCTCGTCAAGAAAAACCTCCCCTCGGGCACGATCGTGCTCAACCGGCCCGACAAGCGGAATGCCCTGTCGCGGCAGTCGCTGGCCGAACTCGCTCAGGCCTTCGACGACCTCCACCAGGAGAGAAGTGTCCGCGCCGTCATTCTCACCGGGGCGGGCACTTCGTTTTGCGCGGGCATGGACCTAGCCGAGATGCAGCAGACGAGCCAGCAGCCAGACGCCTTTGCCCAGTGGCATGCCGACGCGGTTCAATATCGGGAACTAATCGACATCATGCTGCGATTCCCCAAACCCATCATCGCAGCCGTGAACGGCCCCGCCGTCGCCGGCGGCGCAGGGCTCGTCCTCGCCAGCGACATTGTCATTGCTGCTAATGAAGCCAAGTTCGGGCTTCCCGAACCAAAACGCGGGGTCGTCGCAGGGATGGTCGCGCCGCTCTTGGTCTTTCGGCTAGGCGCTTCGCACGCCGCCAACCTCCTGCTAACCGGCCGTCTAATCGACAGCACCGAAGCACATCGAATCGGCCTGGCCCACGAAGTGGTAAACAGCGATTTCGTCTGGGCCCGTGCCCAGGAAGTCGCAGGAGAAATCGCCGCCAGTGCCCCCGAATCGATTCAGCTCACCAAGCGGCTCTTAAACGAGACCATCGGCGAGCACCTCAGCACACTGCTCACCGTCGGAGCCGCCGACAGTGCAACGGCACGAACAACCGACGCCGCACGAGAAGGGCTCGCCGCCTTCCTTGAGAAGCGCGAGCCGAAATGGCTGTAATTGAATTGAACAACAACTCCTACTCCAACAACTTTTTGGTCATTGGAGCTTGGTTATCGGTCATTTCTCTACTTGCGCTCTTCAAGGCCCAGATTGGCGATAATCACTTCGCCACCGGGAGACAACTTTCGAATCTTGGCGGCAATATGAGCCTTTTCGCTGGGCGTCGCCTTAACGGCGCGGCGCTTAAGAATCGTCAGCTTCTTCTTGCGGTGCCGACGTTGACGCAACTCACGATGCCGCTGAATGATTCCGCCCATTGCGGTGTTTCTCCGACCTTTATCAAGACTTGTTATCGAACCTAGCAACCTAACAGCGGCGTGTAGTTCGGTCAACGCCGCCAGCAATCCCACAACACGCCTAAAACCCAGCCATTTTGCACGATGAAAACCCGAAAAAACGCCGCGCCACCCCGCGCGCTTGCAGACGCCGCGGCACGGTATTAGGATGAAATCTTCTCGGCCGGTACGAGCCGGCTACCAAAAGCCTTGCCTCGCCTCGGATGACTTGGAAATGAACGAGAACACTTCAGTTTCGCCCGCAGATCGCGCCCCAACCGCTGATTCACCGATCCGTACTCCGCTCGACCCGCGTGCCCTGGCCACAGCCTTGGCCGGCATCCGTGCCGACAGCCAGCGCGATACCGAAACCTACCTTCGCGATACGGTAGTCCCTCACGGTGGCGAGTAAGCCCAGCGTTTTTCAACGCCTGATCGGACTCGAAACCGAGTACGCCCTGTTGGCACCCTCGGTGTCGGGCGACTTGCGGACCAATCGCCACACGCTATTTGTTGAGTTCGTCGCCGCCCTCCGCACCAAAATTCCGTGCGTGCGGGCCCGCTGTATGAAAGAAGGCGTCTTTCACGCCGCCGGCGGCGCGGTCTGGTTTGAAACCGAGCGGCCAGCCCAAGGGGGCGGGTTGATCGAAGGTTCGACGCCCGAATGCCGCTCCCCCTTCCAACTGCTGGTGTGGCAGCGTGCCCAGGACGAAATGCTGGCCGAAGCCGCCGACACCGCCTTCGGCCGCACGGTGCGGCTCATCAAAAACGACCGCGATGCTCTCGGAAATGTGTACGGCGCTCAAGAAAATTACGAAGCCACGCTCGCCACCGGCTGGCGTTTGCTCGTGTGGCGCATCTCGCTGGTTCTGCTGCTGCCGCTCGCGGCAATCACTTGGCTCTTGCTGTGTTTGATCGACGTTGCCGTCACGTGTTATGCGCTGGCTGCGACGGTGATCTACCTGGCCGCTGAACGCCTCTTTGAGCGGCCAGAACGACTGTCACGTTTGCTCTTTGGGTGTAGCGTAAAGGAACTGGCCGCCGAAACACCAACGGGACCCGCCTGGCTCGAGGCATTCCTTTCCATTGCCGCTCGTGTGCTCACTGCGCCGCTGGCGATCGGACTTTTTGCCGCGCTCTGGATCACCGCTTTCGTTCGCATTCGCCGCGAGCTGACGCCGTTCTTACTTAGCCGGGCCGTCGTTTCCGGCAGTGGCATGGTTGATGAGGCCGGGCGCTACCAGTTAGCCGATAAAGCCAGCGCGATGAATTGCCTCACCGGCTTTGGCGGGCTCTTGGGCGATCGGCCAATTTATTGTTTGGGCCACTTTTTCAAAACGGTTTATGCCGACGCGTGGCTCGCACCGCAACAATACCTACGACTGTTCTCGTCTCGCCAACGGCTCCAAATCTCGCTGGGCGATTCCAATCTGGCCGACACTGCCGAATATCTTCGCGTCGCGACGACGCTGCTCGTGATCGACGCAATTGAGGCGGGCGAAATGCCGGAGATTCCTCAAGTGCGTCAGCCGATTCACTCGCTGCGCAAGCTGTGCAGCGACCCTACGCTGGCCGCACGAATTCCGCTGACGGGTGGGCGGAAGGCGTCGGCACTGGAGATTCAGCGATTTTATTGGGAAGCGTGCCGGCGGTTTCTCGATCGACAAGACTCCGTTCCGCCAGAGGCCCGCGATGTGCTGCGCCGCTGGGGCTTAGTGCTGGATGCATTGGCCGATGACCCACAATCGCTCGTTGGCACGCTCGACTGGGTCACGAAGCGATTCATCCTCGCCAAGTCGGGGCACGGGGCGTCGTGGGAGGCGTGTAAAAAAATCGACATTCGTTATCACGAGCTGTCGCCGCAGGGATATTTTCAACGGCTGCGGACGACGGGAGTCGTGAATGACCTCGTCACGCCAGCCGAGATCGAGCACGCCCGGCGCAATCCACCTGCCGGCACGCCCGCGGCGGTGCGCGGCAGGTTCATTCGCGAATTTTCGGACGACGAGCAGGGGATGTCGGCCAATTGGCAAGCGGTGTTCATCGGCGAAGGCCGTGACGTGAAAGTCGTGCGTTTGGATCGCTACCAATACTCCCCCGACGGTAGTGCTTCGCTTTCCCGCAAACGGGAGAGGCGAGACAAACTCAACTAGATAAGCTCAATTAGGATGGTTCGAGACCGAAATCGCGGATCGTGAGCAGCGTGTGGAGTGAGTAGCCGCGAGCGGCAAGCGTTTCACGGCCGCCTTCCAGTCGGTCGATGATGGCGAGCACGCCGAGTACCTTTAAGCCGTGGGCTTCGGCTTTTTCAATCGCGGCGAGCGAGCTGCCGCCGGTGGTGACGACGTCTTCGACGATCACAACGCTATCACCCGCATTCACCGGGCCTTCGACATCGCGTCCTGTCCCGTGTTGTTTGGCTTCCTTACGGACAATGAAGCCGCGGAGCTTTTTGCCTTCGCGGCCAGCGATGGTAATGATCGCAGCCGTGATCGGGTCAGCACCGATCGCCATGCCTCCGACGGCATCGGGCAGGTTGCTACCCAGATGCTTCAGCATCCCGTCGGCGATCAGGTTTGCCCCCGCCGAATCGAGCGTCACTTTGCGGCAGTCGAGGTAGTAGCTCGACATCTTGCCGCTGGCCAGCTTGAACTGCCCCACCTGCAGAGACAGCTTTCGCACCAATTCCATCAACGCCGCTTTGTCGTACATCCGCGATTACTCCTCTCAAAGTCGTCGGCCTTTGTAGCATTTGCCCGCCTGAGCCGTGAGTGGGTGGCCGTTAGTCATTGGTCATTCGTCATTTGCGGGAGTTGAGGGCTGAGTTGAGGTTTGAGGGTTTGGGAGGCGGCGTTTTTTTGAAGGGCGTTTTTGCTCTCATGTTGGCTGTAAGTTGTTGCGGAGTAGGTGTTTGTGAGTTGATAGTTGGCGTTTCTGGCTGCGTTAATGTTTAGGGTTTAGGGCAGGGCATTAGGCATGTCCGAGGTGGATCTTTACGGTGATGCTGGGGGCGAAAGGCCATAAGCCGGCGTGAAACCGCCGAGGGATCATCCGCCCTTCTATCCATTGCAATCTGCGCGAAAAACCGGGCCAGATTGTGGAAGATTTTCTCAGAAGTGGGGGGCGGGATCAGAGGTCAGAGCGCAAGAATTGTTGCCTTTGGCCTTCGTTACGCCTATTTTTGCAGCGATGGGAAGACCACATCGAGCGGCGTTGGGCGGTTATGTCTATCACGTGCTGAACCGCGCGAACGCGAGACTCACGATCTTTGATGGCCCGGCTGACTACGAAGCGTTTGAGACGGTGCTGCTGCAGGCGGTGGTGCGGACCAAGACCCGTTTGTTGTCGTACTGTGTCATGCCCAACCACTGGCACCTGGTGGTGTGGCCGCGAAACGACGGGGAATTGTCGCGGTTCGTCGGCTGGCTGACACTCACGCACACGCAGCGGTGGCACGCTCACCGCCATTCGGCTGGCGCGGGGCATCTCTATCAGGGACGATTCAAATCCTTCCCGGTTCAGGAGGATGAGTACCTCTACACGGTAGCCCGCTATGTCGAGCGGAACGCACTCCGCGCCGGCCTGACCGCGCGAGCCGAGCAGTGGCGGTGGGGTAGTCTTTTCCGCTGGCTCCGCGGCTCAGCCGAGGACAAACGCCTGCTGTCCCCCTGGCCCGTGCCCCGCCAAGCCGGCTGGACAGATCATGTCAACGAACCTCTCACCGAAGCCGAGCTTTTCGCCGTGCGGCGCAGCATTCAGCGGGGCAATCCCTTAGGAACCGCTGTCTGGAGCGAACGTGCAATCAGCAAACTCCACCTCGAAACGACCGTCCGCCCCCGCGGAAGACCCAAGAAACCAGAAATCGGTTCCTGACACCTTTTCTGGCCTCTTTTCTGGCCTGCGCTACCAGGCGGTAACAAAGTGCCGCCTGGCCGCCCACCAAAAACTCAAAGCCAAGGCGACGAACCCTTCGACCCTTGCAAGGGAATTGCTAGATATGACGGAAGTAACAAGCACGGTAAATACGATCGCCCTGGTGCGAATCGACGTCCGACAAACGGTCAAGAAGCGCTGGACAATTCAGTTCGAGTGAAACCCACATCTGCCCGACGTGTTGGCGTCGATCCGAAAACAGGTGAAATCGTCGTGTTCGATGAGACGCATCCCGACAAATGCGTGTTCCACGGTCATGTACGCAGATGGGATGAGTTAGAACCCGAGATGAAAAAAGCCCTAGAAAAAGCCGGAATGACAACGGGAAAGGGCAAGATTATTAACGGATTGCCCGTTCCCGCTGGGCCACAACACGACTCACCTAATAAGAGACCCTCAATGTGGGATCGGCTTAATGATTACCTTGAACGACTTATGAGACCGCCGCTGATTTCGCCTCAAGATGAGGTTATTTGAATTTGCTTCACACCCAGTCGACCTTTTTAACTATGCTTTACACGGATATTCCAGTCCTATCGCGTCAAGAGATCGAAACTCAACTAACGAGCGGGAGTTCATCGCTCATTGCGATCGCGTTGATTAGCGCCGCGCTCTATCAAGAGGATACCGCCTGGGTCGAACAAATTTGCTTGAGGTATGGCAACTCAGAAGACTTTGTCGCGCGCGCAGCTGCCCTTCAATGCTTCGGCCATTTAGCTCGGCTACACGGGCGGCTCAATAGTCTCTCCTCGGTGGAGAAGTGTTTGGCGGAAGCTGAGAAAGATACTAGGTTGGCAGGCAGGGCTTCTGACGTCCGAGGAGACTTGAAAATGTTCCTTAAAAAGCGGATTTAGTCGCCGTCCGCCATTGGTGCTTAGGGCAGTTTGCGTCGATCAAGCGTTATGCGAGCCTCGCCAGCGAGGGGATGTATGCGAAGCCGGTGGCGAATAGTTTTTACGACTTTGACGGGATGGGGCGGCTGAGGGGCTGGTGCATACGACGGCGGGGAGCTCGCCGTGGCCGCTGGGGAGCGGGCAATGGGGGACGGGGACGCTGGCGGGGTACAAGTATGGGTACGATGCCGCCAGCCGGATCACGGGGATGGAGTCGTATTGGTACAACAGCGGGAACGACGTGGGGGTGCCGAGTTCGAGTGCGTATTCGTACGACTTTACGAGCCAGCTCACGGGGGCGGACCATTCGGGGCTGGGGGATGAGGCGTATTCGTACGACGCGAATGGCAACCGGACGATGGCGGGGTATAGCACGGGGCTGAACAACTTGCTGCAGAGCGATGGGACGTTTAGTTACGTCTATGACGCCGAGGGGAACCGGATTCGGAAGCGGGAGATTGCGACGGGGGTGTATTGGGCTTACACGTACGACCATCGCAACCGGCTAGTGACGGTGGATGAGGTCGATCCGTCGGCAGCGATGGGGAATCTGACCGGGCAAGGGGCGGGGTGGGGTTCGCCGAGCGCGAGCGGGGAGACGGAGGAGCCGGAGACCGGGTGGGGACCGACATCCACGTACGGGCTCACCGGTTCCTCGTGGGGATGAGCACCTCTACACCCTCGACGAGTTCGACGCAGCGCGCACGCACGACCCGCTCTGGAATGCCGCCCAGCGCCAGCTCGTGCGCGAGGGCCGCATGCACAACTACCTGCGCATGCTCTGGGGCAAGAAGATCCTGCACTGGACGACGCATCCGCGCGAGGCGCTGGCGGTGATGATCGAGTTGAACAACAAGT
>JANNTN010000601.1:0-2856 GCA_031394445.1 Anatilimnocola sp. | reverse complement strand
CTTTTGCCAATCGCTCGCAAGAGCCGCAACCCCACGAGCAAGCTTAATGTACAGCCGGAAAGCCCCAAAAGTGAGACATCTTTCATACCCAGCCAAACCTCGTTTTGGTGAAACATGAGCGGCGGCACTTTGTGGCTAAGCAGGAACGACGAGCCGACGAAGAGAGCACTGGCCAGCATTCCCAGGACTAAACGGTTAACACTCGGGCCCAGGCCGCGATGGTCGAGATGGACGTCGAATTTTCCGTCCTGCACCTGCTCCAAAATCTGGATGACGCGTTGCGGCAAAATCTCGACGAGTTGCTCCACCTCCATGTAGAGCCGGCGGAGCTTTTTCGCTTGTCGCGTCGGTGACAGACGGCGGAGCAGCATGCCGCGATGAAACGGCTGCATGACTCCCATCAAGCTGAACTGCGGGCTAAGCAACTTGCCTGTGCCTTCGAGGGTCACCAGCGTCTTGATGAGCATAGCCACCGTCGCGGGAAGCATGATCCGATAGCGGCGCATGATTTCGATCATGTCCGTCAGGGCCGCCCCGACGGGAAAATGCTCCATGCTCTGCGTCGCATAGTGGCCGACGAAATCGGCGATGTCGTTGGCCAGGCCTGACTCATCAAGTTGCGGAGGCGGCTTACCAATTTGCTTGACAATCCGCACGAGGAGCGGAACATCGTGCTGCACAATGGCCATCAGCATGTCTTCGATTCGTTCGCGCAAACGCTCGTCGATGCGGCCGACCATGCCAAAATCGAGCAAGCCGACGACGTTGCCGGGAAGCAAAACGATATTGCCGGGATGCGGATCGGCATGGAAAAAACCATGCGTAAAGATCATCTGCAGGTAGATGTTTGCACCGCGGCGGGCGACTTCCTGGCGATCGAGCCCGGCGGCTTCCAACAATCCCGGCTGCGAAAGCGGAATGCCGTCGATCATGTCCATCGTCAAAACGCGCGGCGTGGAAAGCTCGGTATAGGCTTTGGGAATTGCGATCGTCACATCTTCGCGAAACAACTCCGCGAACTGATGCAAATTCCGTTCTTCGCGGCCAAAGTCGAGCTCGCGGCGCAGCGTGCGGCCCATCTCGGCCACGTTGGCGGTGGGGCGGTAGGGGGTGAACTCAGGAAACTGCTCGGCGAGTTGCGCCAAACCCGCCAGCACATCCAAATCTTCGTTGACCTTGGAATCGATTCCCGCGTGCTGCACTTTGACGACGACTCGTTCGCCTGTTTTTAGTCGCGCACGATGCACCTGACCGATTGAAGCCGAGGCAATCGGGACTAAGTCAAATTCCGCGAACAGATCGTCCAGCGATTGGCCGAGCTCCTTTTCCACCAATTCTCGAACGATCTCGGGAGCATCCGCGGGGGTGGAGGCTTGGAGCTGTGTGAGCTCATCCGCCAGATCCCGGCCCACCAGGTCAGGACGGGTGCTGAGCAATTGGCCGAGCTTGATGAATGTCGGGCCGAGTTCGGTCAGGGCCAGCCGAATGCGGGCTTCGCGCGTAAGTCGGGTGATGTTTTCGCCCGCTTTGGAACTGAGGCGGTCCTTGATGAACTCGACGTTGGTCGATGCGAGCCAATCGGCCAGTCCATACTTGCTCAAAACGGCAAGAATTTCGCTCCAACGCTTGACGTTGCGGTACAGGTGCGGAATGGAGCGGACGTTGATCACGCCTTCGATTCTATTTTCGATGCGGTGCGCTCACAACGTAAGTTGCGAATTGTGCAGACTTTCCCGCCGCACTTGACCGTCTGTGCCCAGTGCGCGAGAATTAAGCCAGGAAATGATTTACATGCCGTAGGTCTCATCTGGGCGGCATAATGTTCTGTTGTGGCCGTAGGAATCGGCTTTTCGCATGGCGCCGCAAGTTTTCGACGTAACTGCCGCCAGCGACCCGCGCGACATGGTCCACCGGGTGGTGCAGGCCTTGGTCGAGGGAAAAGTCGTCGCGCTGCCGACGGAAACCGTCTATATCGCCGCCGCCAGCGGCCTGGCCGACAAGGCCGTGCAGCGTTTGCTGGCCCTTCGCGAGGGAAAACTCGATGAACCGGCGACCCTGGCCGTGCGGGGCATGGACGAAGTACTCGACTACATCCCCCGTTTGCCGCGAATTGGCCTGCGACTGGCGCGGCGCTGTTGGCCTGGCCCCGTCACGCTGCAACTGGCCATCGATAACGCCGAAAGTGCCGTCTATCGGCTGCCGCCGCGGGTGCGGGAAGCGGTCATCAAGCAAGGGGAAATTCGCGTTCGCGTGCCCGGGCACGACATGGTGCTCAGCATTTTGCGGATGATGGCGGGACCGGTCGTGATGGTCGGTGCCCGTCGCACCGCCGGTGAATCGTCGTTGACCGGCCAAGACGTCGTGCAGGGCTTGGGAAATATGGTCGATGTGGTGCTAGACGACGGGCGCTGCAAATTCTCACAATATTCTTCGATCGTGCGCGTGGATGACCAGGGCTTTCGCGTCCTGCGTCCAGGCGTGTTTAGCGAAGCGAATCTCAAACGGCTGGCCAGTTTTATGATCGTGCTCGTTTGCACCGGCAATACCTGTCGCAGCCCGATGGCCGAAGTGCTCCTGAAAAAGCGGATGGCGGCCCGCCTGGGCTGCTCGATCGAAGAACTGGACGACCGGGGCGTCGTGGTTATGTCAGCCGGCATCAGTGCGCCCCCCGGCGGGCGAGCGGCAGCCGAAGCGATCCACACGATGAAAGAGCGTGGGCTCGATCTCACGCAGCACGAAAGCCAGCCCCTCTCGGAACGGCTCATCAAGTTCGCCGACTGCATCATCACCATGACGGGTGGCCACCGGGACGCCATTTTGCAGGCCTGGCCCGAGGCCGCGCCCCGGGTGCATTTG
>JANNTN010000588.1:0-3368 GCA_031394445.1 Anatilimnocola sp. | reverse complement strand
GCCACCTCCGCGCCCTCTACCTCAGTGAACCCACCCAATGGGAGTCATTCTGGCGCGAACACCCCAATTAAAACTACCTACAATAAAGACGCTCACACCCTCCTAGAAAGCTCGTAGCCGAATTCGTTTTACGAACCTTGGATTTCCCCCCCTCTCGCAACGATTCTCGGCCCGCATCATCTCTTCGCATCTATCTGTGAAAATCAGTGTTTCATCCGTGGCTTGCTCTCTGCCTTTGGCTCATCCCTGCTTGCTTTCGTGTTTTTCGTGTTTTTCGTGGTTCCTTATCTCTCTTGGTTGCGGCTCCGGGCGCGCCATGAAAATCAGTGTTTCATCCGTGGCATATTTCCCTCTCCGTTTCCTCTGTTAGCTCCTGTTCAATTCTTTTCCCTTCGCATCGCTCTGTTTCGTCAGTGTTCCATCCGCGGCTCCTCCTGTATTCTTTTTCGTGTCTTTGGTGTATTCCGTGGTTCCTTTCCCACGTGCCAGCGAGGCTTCCTTGTCCACCCTCAAAACCGATTTCGACCGTGACGGCTTCGTCGTCGTCCGCAATTTCCTCCCCTCCGCTGAGCTGGCCGAGCTACAGGCCAACCTCGACCGCTACATCCGCGACATCGTTCCCACGCTCCCCCCTGCAGACGCTTTCTACGAAGATCGCGACCGGCCCGAAACGCTCAAGCAACTCCAACGTCTCGACCGCGACCCTTTCTTCGCCGAGTACCAGCGAAATCGCCGCTGGACCGAGCTGGCCGAAACGCTCCTGGGCGAACCGGCCGCATCCGACCAGCCCGAGTGGTTCAACAAGCCGGCCGGCACGAACCACGTCACCCCGCCGCATCAAGACAATTTCTATTTCTGCCTCACGCCCCCCAGCGTCCTCACCATCTGGCTCGCCCTCGAACGCGTCGATGCCGAGAACGGCTGCCTCCGCTACGTCGTCGGCTCCCACGACCGCGGCATCCGCCCCCACGCCAAATCCAAAATCCTCGGCTTCTCCCAAGGCCTCACCGACTACTCCACCGACGACTTCACCCGCGAACGCGCCGCTCTCCTCGCCCCCGGCGACGCCGTCGCCCACCACGGCCTCACCATCCACCGCGCCGACGCCAACCTCTCCCCTTCCCGCCCCCGCCCCTCCTTCGCCCTCGTCTTCAAAGCCCTCTCCACCCAACGCGATCAGGCGGCTTACGAGCGTTACTTGGCCTCGGCCAAGCAGCAGCATCAAGAAATGGGGTTGGGGCAGGGTGAATGATGTTACACGTCCGCGTCGGACGTAAATGAACAATCACCTACCATCTCTGCATGCCGGGCCAAAAATTTTGCATCGGGGAGCCAACGGTCGGGCAGGTTAATAGTCCGGCAATCATATTGGAGCAAGTGCTCTTGAACCGACTTCACGTCACGACGTTCCCAAACGGAATCGCTCAGTGAAATCGTGTATTCGGTGTTGATTCGGAGCAGCCCTTTGTCGAACGCACGGTCGTGAAGCGCGCAAAGGCAGAGTCCATTTTGGGGATTCATCCGTTCGGACTTATCCACGCACCATGGGACAATATGTGAGGCAACGAGTAGCGCCTTGAATGGAATCTCGCAGACTGCACATCGCTCCCGATAGCCGGTGATCACGACTGACCGAAAGAAATGCTGATTCACGCGAACCTTGGTTATCGCAAGTGCATCTAGACCGCTTACATGTTCCCAGCAAACATCATCCTCGGTTCGCAATTCACGCCTAGCTAGTCGCGCAAATGCCTGCTCCGACTCAAACGCTGTTTCTTCTGGATGATGGGCGAAGTCATCCCAAACTTCTCGGTCCAGCTTCGATGCATTCGCCAATCCTTTAACGCCGCGCGCCGCCAATGCTGGATCGAATGCGGCCAGATTACAACATTTCATCCCGAGTGCGCTTGGCGTCCTGCCCAGCGCGTTAGCAATTTCAAGAATCTCGGGATTATGGCCATTCAGCCGTCCGAACGGTGTGTGGCAGTAAATGTTCAGCGCGACCAATGTTTCATCGCGCGTCCATTTTTCGCCGCCCATATAAATGTCAGAACTGCAACGGTTTACTAGTTGAACGGTGTGTAGCTTAGGCTATTGGCTGAAGCTAGCCCTCGCTCAGAATTAACCCCAGGCCCCGCCCACCTCCTCCACTGCCAGCCGAATCCGCACACCAATCGACCGCGCAATCACCTCCGGCCAAAGTAGTCCTCTCACGCCGTGAGGGACAGATGCGAAATAGACCGTTCCATTCGCACAACGGTCACTCTCCTAGCAGCGATCGGTCTCGCTTCCAGCCCCGACGGCGTCGGCGGCCTACGTTCTAGCATCAACCCCGCCCACCTCCTCCACCGCCAACCGTATCCGCACGCCAATCGACCGGCGGGGTGGCACGGACAAGCATCCCCCCTTCCGAGAAAATTTCCCAAATTCTCGCCCGGTTTTTCGCGCCGATTGCAATCTACATATGGGGCGACGCACTTCGCCCCCAACTCCGCGGCCCCGCGCCTCCGCGTGAGCAATCACCACCCCTGCGCGCCGAACCTCCCAATACGCCGCTGACCACTGACAAATGACCACCGACCTCCCACTACTAAAATCCCGCTCAACTTGAGCGCCCAGCTTCAACCACCCATACTCCGAACTCCAAATTCCACAACAACTTACAACCAGCACTACAGTCCCCGGCAGAAAAAGATTTCCAAACTTGAGCATCGCAACTCCAAAAAATCCAATCGTCATTCCATGTCCATCTCCTCCACCGCCAACCACGTCGCCCGTCTCCTCAAAGCCGCCAACCTCAAAGTCGTCTTCGCCGAAAGCTGCACCGGCGGCCTCGTCAGCGGTTCGCTCACAAAAATCCCCGGCATCTCGGCACATCACTGTGGCGGCGTCGTCACCTATCGCAACGAAACCAAAATGGCCTACCTCGGCATCCCGGCTGACATCCTCCACAAGCCCGGCCCGGTCAGCCCCGAAGTCGCCGAACTGATGGCCGTCATGGTTCTCAAAAAAACCCCCGAGGCCGACGTCGCCGTTTCCGTGACGGGACATTTAGGCCCTCAGACCCCGGCAAAACTCGACGGCCGGGTCTATTCCACCATTGCTTGGCGACAATCATCCACAGCCGCCTGGCGTTCCCCGGCCAGCAAATCCGGTGAATTCCGCGTCAAAACGGCCCGCCTACAGTGCAAAAAGGACGATTCCCGCGTCGTCCGCCAGCGCTGGGTGATCGAGCAGGTGCTAGAGTTGCTAGGTCGGGAACTAGAGGCGGCACAACCACCATCATGACCACGCCCCCCACGCTCCGAATCTATCGCGGCCTCCCCGTCGATCTCGCCGACGACACCGGCGAAGTCCGCAGCCAGTCC
>JANNTN010000578.1:0-13075 GCA_031394445.1 Anatilimnocola sp. | reverse complement strand
CCGACCTCCGCAGCACGAGCAACGCTTTCACACCGCTCTATGCATCTCCCGAAGCCGTCGGCGAGCAGCCTCTCACAGGCCGCAGCGATCAATATTCGTTAGCAGTTACTTACGTCGAGCTTCGCACGGGCAAATCGCCGTATGCCAGCGAAACCGCCGCTTCGGTCTATGCCGCCAAAGAAACAGGCAAATACGACTTATCACGTATTCGCAAGGGTCGCGTCCGCAATGTGCTGCGCCGGGCGCTTTCGCGGCAGCCCACCGAGCGCTACACCACCTGTAGCGAGTTTGTTCGCGAGCTCGAAACAGCCGAACGCAGCAACGCCGTGTGGGGTTTGCTGATCGGTGCCGCGGCGCTCATTCTGTTGGCCCTCGGTGGGTCACTCGCCGTGCCTGGCGTGCCGCAGCGAATCCTCGCCTTTGTCGATTCCTACCGCGCTATCCCGTTAAATCCCCCGGGGAAAAACGAGCCACCTCCGCCCACTCCGCCTCTGATTCCCGATCCTGAGCCCAAAACCACCCCGCCGTCACCTCCGCTTCCACCGCCTTCCGTGAACGAAACGGAAATCGTGGACCAAGCCCGCAAGCTCCGTTTGGCCGGCCAATTCAACGAAGCACGCACCAAGCTCGCCGAACTAAAAATCGAACCGGCTTACAACGACCGCCCCCACTGGCACTACAGCCTGGAACACTTGAGCAACGAAGTCAGTGCGCAACTGCCCGCTGCCACCGCCATTTCTGCCGATCAATGGCTCACCTGGCGCGACCAAGCAACTCAACTTGCCACTCAATCCACCGGCCAAGCGCCCTACGACATCCAACTCGCCGCCCTGCGCGTGCTCATCGAATCCAAGCTCGATTCCACCCCCGCCGCGCTCGACCCCGTAGCACATGAATTCTCCCGGGCCATGGCGGGCGTTCACCAATGGAGTCAGGTACTGCGTGAAGAAGAACAGGTCAGTTTGCGAACCTTGCGCGATAACTTGCGTCAACGCTTCCTGACCAGCGACCAACCACTTCCGGCCGACTGGAAAACAAACCTCCACTCGATCTGGTCCGATCGCGAAGCCTTGCAACTCTTAATCGACCGCGTCCGTCGCCAACATGGCGAAAAAAATGACACCGGCTTGCTCGCGACCGAAGCCGATCTGAAGGAACTTTCCAATCAATTCCTCCCGAATGCGCCCGATCTGGAGCCGCAACTCGTGGCTCTTCGAGCCGACTTGACCAAGCATCAGCAACAGGCGTCCCTCACCCGCTTGGAATCATACTTGCGTGAGGATTTAACCATCGCCGCCGTTCGTTCGCGGCTCAGCGACCAATTGGACGCTCTCGGACCGCAAATCAGCGCGCCGCTCGTTGTCCTCCTGCGTGCCGAGTCTGAATTGGAAGCCGGTGGGAGCCGCCGTCTGACAGAGCAACGCAACAAGATTCGCAGCGCTTTGGTGGAGCTTGATCGTAGCGAGAACCAACCCGACCGCGCACTCGCCGAATTCGCCCGCTACCTTCGAGCGCGCATCGACGTCCAGATTTACCCCAACAGCAAGCCCGAGGATTTGAAAGTACTGCTCGCCTGGCCCGCCACCGCCCAGGCCGATTGGCATACACTCTCGCGCACCGCCCAAGTGGCCGCCGTAATGCTCCGCCTGGCCGATGCCGAGTTGCCACCAGAACGCGAAGGTGAATTAGAGCTATTCAACGCCAGCAGCGATCGCGTTGCCGCCGCCAGCGAGTACTTGGAAAAGGCGAAATCCCTGAATGCGGCGTCGGCAACAGCGCAGGCCCTGCAATCGCTCGTGGCAGGCATCAACGCTAATCGAACGAACGATATCAATTTATGGAAGCAAGCGGTCGATTTCGCAGCGGCCGCACTGGCCGATTGGCCAGTCAGTAAGGAAGCGCCTGCCGCCGGTCGTAAGCCGGCCGTCGAGTTTGTCGCCGCCACTGCCGCCGCTCGTTTGAAGAATGATCAATCTGCCGCGGCCAATCGCGCCGCTCTAGCCACGTTCGCCGCCCTTTTGCAGCGACATTTTCACGAAGATGCACCAGCCGAAGCCAACGACGAAGCCCTCTATTCCCAGGTAATCGCCCCCGCGCTCGATCTGCCAGTGAGTGCGACCGACGTCTCGACTCGCGAGCAACTTGCCGCCCTCTGGCTCGCCAAGGCCCGTCTGCTGGAACGCGACGACAGCACCTCGCTCGTGGGAGCCGGCGAGACAGGTGAATCGCGCGATGGTTTTGCCCGCTCTATTCTGGCGGCGAACAAAGCCTACGAGAGCGCTCAACGGCTCAGCGACACGCTCACGACCGCCAGCGGCTTCACCCGCACGCTGCTCAAGCTTTCGCGCGACGATTTTAACGCCAATCGTAAACAGCACGCCGATCTGCTCTCTCAAATCGTCGCCCGCTACGATCCTCAGGGCAATTCCGATAATCCCAGCCTGAGACTGGCCAGTGCCTGGGTGGATTGGGAAAACGCCATGCAAGAGTCCAGCCGTGAACAGCAACTCGAAGGCGTTGCCAAGTCGCTGCGACATTATCGATCCGCCATTTCGGCCACCGCCCTCCGCGATCCCTATTCACTCAACGCACTGTCCCTCACCCTCGCCAGCAACGCCCACGTGCGTGCCGCGTTTCGCACACCGATTGGCTCCGCCGACCTAACAATCGCCAAAGACAACTTCCAGTTGTTAGACAAAGATCCCCAGGCAATGTCGAAGCACGAGCACTTGCAACAAGCGGTCGCGCTGGCCCGGGCCGCGGAACAAGACGACAAGCTCCGCCTGCCGGAAGAAACCTATACCAGCGAAGGCAACGGCCTGGAAGATTTAGCCTACTATTGCAAGCAAACGGACAGCTATGCCGACGCCTGCCGCGCCTTTGAAACCGCTTCCCAAAAAACCGGGCTAAGGTCAAAGCTATACCCGCTGTTGTCGCTGGGGCGCTGCCAATATCGTTGGTCCATCGAGCCGGCCGAATTCACGATGACCCGCCCCATGCGGCAAGCCAAGCTTCGGGAGGCATTCACAACGCTCACCAAGGCCGTAAAAATCGCCGGTCAACAAGACAGCCGCGATTCCGCCGAGGCACAATGGTGGCTCGCCCAAGTCTTCTACTCCGCGGCGCTCGACGGCCCAGGCGGTATCGCCGCGGACGAAAAAAACGCAGTGGAAAAAAACGCACTCCAAGCCGAGCCGCTAAAGCGTCTGGTGCAAATCTACAGCCGCAACGATTCCTCGCGTCCCATTGCAGAAGCAGAGCTCAAGCTCCGCCTGCAAAACTTCGAGCAAGCTTGGCGGCTGTCAAAGCGGGCCTCCGACATAGCCGCCATCATCGCGCCTCAAGACCGATCAACGTATTGGCTCGACAGCCTCGCATTTGGTTTGGAACTCACCACCTACCTCAAACCCTTTGAAAAGCTTCTGCCCACCGTGGCTCGCGGAACGCTGCTAGTCGAGTTGCAGGCTAGCGCCACGCAATACCTGGAGCTTTCGCAGCGCGATTCCACCGCTTATTCTCGTCCAAGCGCCCATCAGGCCCTCTTGGTGTTGGTCGGTGCCAATGCCAGCATCGTATCGCTCGATGGCCAGAACCTTCAGAACAATGCCTTGACAGCGCTGAAAAAATGGGAGCCCCTCTTCCGCGATCCCGCGGATCAAAACCTCTTGGTGGATGTGCTCTTGCAACAAGCCAAATTTGGTGCCGGCGAACCAGCCATCGATTCCGCCGAGAAAATTGCCAATGACATGCCGGACGGCGATCGCAAGGAGTCGGCGCTCGGCAAATGCTTGCTCACGCGCGCTCAACTGCGCTACGATGCCTATGAAAAGCGTCCAGCCGAGGCCGCCGCTGCCAAAGCCGCGGGCCGCAAGTTGGAACCACTTAATTTCAACCTGCAAGACGTGGCCGAAGTTTACGCCCAAGCCGAACACCGGCTCGCCCGTGCCAATGGCGATGATGTAGTGGCCAACCTCGCACGGTTACGCAAGGAGAAAATCGCGGCAATTCAAAACAGGTTCGTGGGCGGTTTTGCCTCAAACCTGGAACTCCATCGGCTGCGTCAATTCGTTGAGTCCACATACACGTTGCGCCACGAGGGTGCCAATGCCGCCAAGCAGTGGGTGGAAATTAAAAAATTGCAACCCGCGCTCCCGCAGGGCAAGGCCCAACTACCTGCCAACAATCTGGCACTCGAAACGCTCATCCACAATTTTCTCAAGCCCAGCGCCATGCTGAGAGACCGGCTCTCTCCGGATGATCGCATTCTCGTGGAGAATTTAGAGAAGCTATAACCGCTATCTGCAATCGAACTACAGCACCCACTCGATGCCCGCATAAGCGTTGAAGCCCGGTGCCAAAGCCGCGGTCACGCCACCGGGAGTGACCGGAGGCCCCTGCAACCGCAGATCAAGATGTTCGATGTAATTGCGGTTGAACATGTTGTCGATGCCGCCAACCAAATGCAACTGTTGGCTCAAGTTGTAATAGCCACGCATGTACGACGTGACAAAACCCGCGGTCGGCGATTCCACCGCCACGCTGGTCGGGGTATTCCCAAAATCGTCTCGCAAATAACCAATCCGATTTTGTCGAGCCACTAACCGCACACCCCATTCCAGTCCCCAATTGTTGTCTGGGGCCGGGTCGCTCCACCGCACGCCCAACCGGCTTTGCAATGGATAAATCTGCGGCAGCGGTCGGCGAATGACTTGGTCTGTCCCCTCGACGTACTGCATCGACGCGAACAGCGTCGTCGTATCCGACAGATCGTAGTCGCCATACAACTCAAAGCCCGAGAGCGTGGCGAAAGCCGTGTTCTGCGCCAGCAAAATCTGCGCACCGGTCGGCGGATCGACGCCAAATGCGGTGTACGTGTTGTAGTCGTTGATCCAGCTATAGAAGTAGGTCGCCCGCCCCGTCATATATTCGTAATCAGCCACCGCGCTCACGTCCATCTGCGTCGCGCGGGCCTTCCGTAACGCGGGAAAACCGACCACCTTGCTAAACCCGTTCTGCAGGATGCCCAAGAACACGCCGTCGGCATAGCGATTCACAAGATCGGGCACGCGCTCGGCATAGCCCACGCCGCTGCGAATCGACCATTCCTGCGTCAGTTCCATCTCGCCAGACAAGTACGTCGCGAACAGCACGTCATTCTGGCTAAAAGCCACATCGCTCACGCCCGGTGCCGCGGGCGAATCGTCATATTCCGAAACGCGCGGGTGCGTGTTCACATAATCGATACGCCCGCCAATCGCCGTCTTAAAGAACGACGTCCACGGCGTCCCCCACTCCGCGAACAAGCCCGGATCGGTAAGCGCGCTGTGCGGCTGATTCGTCCCAAAGCTCAACACTTCCGGGGGCAAGGGATTCGTGTTGTCCTGCTCGAAAGTGAATCGCTCCGCCGTGCTCTGCGTGATATAGCGAAAATCCGCGCCCACGCGGGCATAGTCGCCGGTCTCTTCGCCGTAAGTTCGCACGGCCCTCGCACCGGTCGAAACCAGCCCGCCGTTCACGTATCCCTGAAAATCTTGCGAAGTCAGGCTGGAACCAAAGTCCGCGTTCAACCCGTCCACAACGCGTGTACGAATCTCGTTTTTGTCCGCGCCCAGGTTGTTGCCCCGGAATTTGTTTTGGTTGTACCAAACCTGGGCAATCTGATCCGCGCCGCTGACCGCATCCATCCCTGCATAATTCAAATTGAAGCTGTCGGTTCGCAGGCTGCTCACGTCAAAGAACTGCAACGCGAATTCCGTATTCCACATGTCATACCGATTGTAGCGCGTTTCTACGCGGCCGTTATCCGTGTCAAAGCCATACTGCAGCAAGGCGTTTTGATTGTGATAGCTCGACGGAATTTTTTGGCCATTTCCAGCCATATAGTCGGAGCCCCCACGCAATCCATAAGCCCCGATGTAGCCGTAATTCTCCCCACCGCCGCTCGCCGTGTTTTGAAACGAGTATTGAGCGCCGTTGCTATACCCCATCGTGCTGGCTCGGTTGTTCCAGAAACTGCCACACTCGCTCCTTGGCGTATCGATCATCACCACATCGATGAAGGCAAACCCGGGACCATAGCGCAGACCGTACGGGCCGGGAATCACCGTCACCGATTGAATCAAATACGGGTCGATCTTGCTCAACATCGAGTCGAGATCGAGCCGTACCGGCAAGAAGTATTCGCCGGCCGCCTGGGTGTAAATTTCGCCAAAGCGATAACCGCGAATGTGCGGATCGAACGAAACTTGCGATCGTCGCTGCACGCCCACCGTCTGCACATCTGCCGATTTTTGCAACAGCGAACCCAAGTCAGTAGGTGCCGCCACGGAAACCTGGCCTCGTCCAATGACGTCAGAACTCGGCTGTGGTTCCAATAGCGCCAACTCGCGCAGGTTCTGCGACGACAGCGTCGATCCACGCAACTCTTCTCCAAACACGTTGTCATCCGCCAACCGTGGCTCCAGATCCAGCGGCTGACGCGAAGATTCAATCGGCTGAACCGACCGTTCCACCTGGCTAACCAACTGAATCGGATTTTGTTCCAGCTCCACCCACGCCTCAACCGGCGGCAGGGAACCAATAAACGACGGCTCCTCGGCATTCAGCGGCCAGTTCACCGACAGCGCGCAAGCAGCCGCGAATCCCAGCGGCAACCAGCGGCTATATGAACGTGGCATGAGTCGTCCTGCTTCCACCGAAGTGGGGCCGTATAGCGAGAATCTTCCGAACAACCCGCGCGGCCGCTAGCACATGCACTGCTACTGTTCGTGTCACAACCGACACGGCCGCTTCCATCATCGTCGGCAGCACATGCGGGCGTTCTTGACGGTTCGCTCGCCCTTCGGACGAGTGGTAAAGTCTAGGGCCAGCACCATTTACCGAAGCGGCAAAGTCCGCCAGGCTTAGCAGGAAATAAGCCGTCAAAGTTTGCGACTTACGGCTGCGCTAAAATCGCCGCCGCTTCATTCGCGGCCCGCTGAACCTGCGGATCGATCTGGAATTCGCGCGTCCGATAGGCAACTTCGCTAGCGGCAGTTCCCGGCGGTGGAAACTGTTGACCTGCCGGGTCATTCGTTGAGAACTGAATGAATGCCGTGCTGCCGTCATCGGGCAATGGCCTCGGCGGCGGCAATGGCATCGCGTTCGTCGGCCCCATGCCACCTTCCGTCGGCAGCGGGCCAGGCAATTGCCCCTGCACAGGAAACGGGCTCTCCACTGCGGTTGAAGTGCCAGTGCTTACCACCGGCGGCCGGCTCCGCGGACGCCAGAAGAATCCACGGCTGGCCTCTTTGCGGGTCGCATCGTTATAAGCCTCGTCCGGCCAAGGCCCTTCCGAGCAAGCCACGCCCAAGTAGTCCAGCAGGGTTCCTTTTTCAAAATGCACGTTCTTAATGCCCACGGCATATTCCACGCGCGACCGGTAATACGCTGCCTCGTTTTCCGCCTGGCGTCGCTGGGCATCCAGCACGGCCAGGAATTGCACCCCGTCGTCTTCAAATGCCGCTTGCACTGCCGCGACTTGCTGGCGGGCCGCGATCATCCGGTTGAAGTTCGTCTGCATCACGGCAAAACCGCGATCCAACTCGGCGATGGCCTGAGCCAGGTCGTACAGCACTTCCTGCTCTTGGGCCCGCAAAATGGCCCGGTCACGCGAGAGCGACAACTCCGCATTACGAACCGCCACATACGCCTGGCGAAACCCCAGCGTCATGCCAAGCTCCACACCCGCCTGCCACTCTTGAAAATCGCCCGTCGTCAGGTCTTGATACGCGTTACTGAACTGAGCACCCGGTTGCGGGTCGAGCAGTTTGTCGCCAAAGCCGCGGAACCGATACAAGCCCACGACATCCAATCGCGGCAACAAGAAGTTCCGCGTGGCCAATAGCTCGAGCTCACGCTGCTTGATACGCCACCGCTGCCGTCGCAATTCGCTGCGGCGCGCCAAGGCCTCCGTCGAAATCGATCCCCAGTCGAATACCACCGACGCGGGAAACGGCTCGTCAGCCGGGCGAATCAAGGTCGAATGCTCCGGCGTCACACCCATCAGCAGGCGCATCCGCTTCTCGTTGACGAGCACACCCGGCAATCCGCGGAACGTACCCGGATGGCTGCCATTGTTGGTGCGCGTTCCATCCAGCGGCCGACCAGCGAGCGAGTCCTGCACTTCCGACTCAAACCGATAATATTGTTCGCGGGCTTGCGCTTCTTTTTCGGCTTCACCGCCGCGCCGGCCGGCCTCGCTCAAGGCCTGAATCCGCCGCCAGGTCTCCAAAGCCGTATCGCGGGCCTTCACTTTGGCGTCCAAGTCGCGATACGAATAGTACAAATCCCAATACGCGTTCTCGACGTTGCTGGTAAAGTCGCGCAGAGCAATTTCGAATTCAGCCAGGCTGATATCGGTGCGAATCCGCGCGATCAGCACACCGTTATTCACCCCCGGCACCGCACCCGGCCCGGCAATGCGATTGAACCGCAAGCCACCGCCTTGCAGCAAGGGCTGCCTCGCCTCGGCTTCGTACCAAACCGTCCAGGCATCGTCGGGATAAACAAACTGGTTGCCGGGATTGTTGTCGCGGAGAGAATCAATGTGCTGGCGCAACGCAAAACGGGTACCCATCGCCGATCGCTTGGCGATCTCGGTATCCCAAACATTGTTATCACCTTGTACAAAACCAAGCTGACCCAAGAAGCGGTTGTTATTTCGCCGATCAAGACGCTCAGAATTCAAACGCGACAGCAACGTGGCATCGAATGCACTCAGCGCCCCTTCCACGCCAAACCGTGGATTGGTCTCAACGATAGCCGGGTCCATCGACGTTTGCGTCGTATCGGGTGCTCGCACCACCGCTCCGCCCAAATCGCGTAGCACCGGCGAGTTCACCAAGGCCAGCCGAACCGTTTCCTCTAGAGACAGATTCCAATACTGCACATCCGACATATCGCGCAGCGTTCGGGGCGCCTCAACCGGAAACATGGTGTCGTGGCTCGGCACTTCCGCGTCCGGATATTCAATCCGTGTCAGCGCAACCCCCATCGCCGACTCAGGATACGGCGCATCGGCAGCGGGGCGTTGCTGCCGGCAGCCGCTAACGGCTATCAGCGCAATCCACAGCAGAAATAGCCGACATTGCAGCCGAGCCATCATTGCAAAATTGCGGGTTGACGGAGTTAAGGGATACAACGTTTGAATCACCAGGCGCGAATACACCGGCCATGCCGAGAGACACGGTTGTGCATAGAATGATGAATCGAACGATTGGCGCGAAAATGCCAGAAATTCCGGCCGCCAACGACTACTTGGCTACGATTCGTTCAGTTTGGGGCTAGCAAACCCCCCGCTGCGCCAGCGGTAATAGCTAGATAGCCGCTGGTGCGCGCTCGTCCGCTTGGCCACAAAAAAACACCGTTCACATGTCCGTCTCCTCCACCACGCTCGACGTTCAAACCCGCGACAGCTCGCGGGCCGTGGACGAGATCTTGGACGAAATTGATCGGCTCGCCGCCGCCGAATTGACGGAAGAGGAGTTCTACCGGGCCCTCGTCCCCAAACTTGCCCAGCTTGGTTGCCCCGCGGCTGCCGTGTGGACGATTGATGGCGAAGGGGCTGTGAAGCTAGCCTGGCAATCCGCTAGCGAATCCAACGGCCACGCCCCAAAGCTCAATTCCGACGAATACGAACCCGCCGTGCTGGCTGCCTTCCATGCCGGTCAGCCCAAAGTCGTCGAACCTTCCCCCACCGCGACGGACAGCGCCCTAGCCGGCCGCTCGGTCATCGCCCCCTGGAGCGCGGCCATTTCCACGCGCGGCGCGGTGCAAACCTGGCTTTCTGAACGGACCAACACCGCGACGATTTCCGGTTACCTCCGCGTGCTATCCGTGGTGGCAGAGGTTGTCGGCACTTTTCTCGATCGACAGCAACAGCGCCGCACGCGCCGCCAATTTGAATTGCTCTCCCGCCTCGATACGTTTGTGCGCGGCCTTTACGAAAACCTCGACCTATCAGAAGTCGCATACAAAGTAGCCAACGACGGCCGAATTCTCCTGGGCTGCGATCGTCTAGCCGTCGTTCTTCGTCGCGGTGGCAAATATCAGGCAATCGCCGTCAGCGGTGCCGATCATGTCCATCGCCGTTCCGAATCGATCCGCCAACTGCAAGCACTCGCGACGACCGTTGCCCGCTCGGGCGAACCACTCTGGCACACCGGCCGCGATCTTTCCGCGCAAGATTTGCTCCCCCAAGTTCGCGACGCACTCGCCAACTACCTCGACGAATCACCTTCGGTCGCCTGCGCCGTTGTGCCGCTGCTTCCCTCGACTGCTCCCCAGCGAAAATCAGCACCGCCCTCCGCCGTTTTGATTCTCGAGCAATATTCCGCCCCCTTTGATGCCTCGGTGCGCGAGCTCGCCCTCCTCGTCGGCGAGCACGCTCGCCTGGCCCTGAACAGCGCCCAGCAATTCGCCTCGATTCCCGGTCACCGCTTGTGGCTAAAACTCCGCAAGGTCGGCTGGCTCAGCCGGTTTTTCTCGCGCGCCTTCCTCGCGGTTCTCGCCCTCGCCGCCATCGCCGCCGCGCTCGTCCTCATACCCGCCGATGTCCGAATTCAAGCCCGCGGAGAGTTGCAGCCCGTCGTCCGGCACGACGTATTTGCCCCCCGCGACGGCGTCGTCACCGCCATTCACGTCGATCACGGCCAGACCGTCGAAAAAGGCCAACCACTTTTAGAAATGCGCTCGCCCGAGCTCGATCTGGAAATTCAGCGCGTCGCCGGCGAACTGGAAACCGCCCGCAAGCGACTCGCCGCCGCCCAATCCGAGCGCCTGCAAACGCGCCCCAGCGACACCGACGCTCGCCTCCGCCAACGACGCCTCACCGCCGAAGAAGAGCAACTCCAACAACAAGTCCGCGACCTCACCGAGCGGCAAAAAATGCTCGGCGAGCAGCGCCAAGAGCTAATCGTCCGCAGTCCCATCCAAGGCGACGTAGTTACCTGGAATGTTGAGCAACAACTTGCCTCGCGCCCCCTCCGCCGCGGCGACGCCCTCATTACCGTCGCCGATGTCTCCGGCGAGTGGCAACTCGAGCTCAAAGTCCCCAGCCGCCGCGCCGGCCGGCTCCTCGCCGCCCGCCGCCGTGATTCAGAATCTCAACCCGTCTCGTTCGTATTAGCCACCAGTCCCGGCGCATCGCGCGAAGGCACGCTCGGCGACCTTTCACCCCGCCTGGAAATCGACGAAACCGGCGAAAGCTACATCAAAGCCACGGTGACAATTGATAAAGCACAAATCGAAAGCCGCGCCCCGGGAGCAACGGCCTTGGCCAAGATCGATTGCGGCCGCGGCACGCTCGCCGAAGCCTGGTTTCACGATTTGATTGACACAGTCCTCCTCTGGCTGCCATTCTGAAATCACCATGAGCGCCACCTCACTCCTCATCATCGCTCTCGTCACGGCCGCGGCCGATCCCGCCCCCATCGAGATTTCCTCTGCCGTGATCAAAGTCTCGGAAGAAGTCGCCGTCCCCGCGCGCGATCCCGGCGTCCTCTCCAAGGTTGAAGTCAAAGAAGGCCAACTGGTCGAGGAAGGGGCGACCGTCGTCTGCCTGCTCGACACCGACATTCGCCTCGCCGTTGACCGTGCCCGTCTAGAAGCCGACATCGCCCAGCGCAAAGCCAAAAACGAAGTCGATATCCATTACGCCCGCAAATCGACCGACGTCGCCCGCGCCGAGCTCGCCCGCTCTGTCGATACCAACGAAAAATACCCGCGCACCGTTTCCAATTCCGAACTCGACCGCCAGCGCCTCCTCGTCGAACAGGGCGAGCTGCAAATCAAGAAAGCCGAACACGAGCGCGACCTCGCCGGCCTGCAACGCGAAATTCGCGACAACGAGCATCAAACCGCCCTCGACCAGCTCGGCCGCCGCATCGTCACTTCCCCTCTCCGCGGCATGGTGGTCGAAATTCTCCGCCGTCGCGGTGAATGGGTGCAGCCCGGCGATTCCGTCGTCCGCATCGTCCGCCTCGATCGTCTCAAAGCCGAAGGCTTCTTGCCCGTGAAGCACGCCGGCCTCGATCTGGTCGGCAGCAAAGTCAAATTACAGGTCGCCACCACGGGCGACCAAACCCTCGAATCGACCGGGCAGATTGTCTTCATCAGCCCCGAGATCGATCCCCTCAACGCCCAGGTCCGCTTTTGGGCCGAAGTCGAAAACAAAGACCTCAAACTTCGCCCCGGCATGCAAGCCACGCTGACCATCGAGCCCAAATGAACGCGCTCAAAGTCCGCATGCGGCCCGATCTGGTCGTCGCGGCCCAAGGTACCGACGCCGAGCGCCTCTGGCTGGTCCACGACCCAGTCACGCTCCAGTTCTATCGCCTCCGCGACGAAGAATGCTCCCTCCTCCGCATGCTCGATGGCCGCTCCTCGCTCGATGATATTCGCCAAAAATTCGAGCGGCAATTCGCCCCTCTCCGCCTCGGCGCCCAGCAGCTCCAAGCCTTCCTCTACCGTCTGCACGAGTTCGGCCTCATCGTTGGCGATTCTCCCGGCCAAGGCGAAGTGCTCTGCCGCCGGATGAAATCGCAACAACAAAATTACTTTCTCAGCGGATTCAGTAACCCCCTGGCCATTCGCTTGCCCGGCATCTCTGCCAGGCCCGTCGTCGATGCCTTATATCCGCTGATCCGCTGGATGTTTTCGCCCACCGCCACCGTCGTGTGGCTCCTACTCGTCGTCAGTGCCCTCGTGTTGCTCGTCGTCGAACTCGGCACGGTTCAGTCGCGCCTGCCAGAATTTGCCTCGTTTTTCAACGTCAGCACCGCCTCGTGGTTTGCCGTCGCATTGATTGGTACCAAGGCCTTGCACGAACTCGGCCACGCCCTCACCTGTCGCCACTTCGGTGCCCGCTGCCGCGAGTTTGGCGTCATGCTCCTCCTCTTCATGCCCACGCTCTATTGCGACGTCTCCGACGCTTGGCGGCTCTCCAGCAAGTGGCAACGCATCTGGGTCTCCGCCGCCGGCATGGTGGTCGAACTCGTCCTCGCCTCCCTGGCCACATGGCTCTGGTGGCTTACCG
>JANNTN010000441.1:0-8779 GCA_031394445.1 Anatilimnocola sp. | reverse complement strand
GCGCGCGCAAGTTATGAGGGACCGCTGAATGGCTGAGGCGTTGTCCTGCTGACCGGTCGGATGGCCTTTCGCATCAACTATCGGAGTGTCTTCGAAGGCGTGGGCGGGCCTTGCCTCATCAAAGAGGATCAACTGACGCTGCCGCAGATGCTCCGCAATCAGGGTTATGCCACGGCGATAACGGGCAAGTGGCATGTCGGCCTGAGTTTCCTCGACAAAGAGGGCCAACGCATCACGAAAGGCGGCGTCGAAGGTGTGAAGCTGATTGATTACTCGCGTGGCATTCCGGATGCGCCAATTCATCGCGGCTTCGACCGGTTCTTCGGCACGGCTTGCTGCCCGGCCACGGATTATCTGTATGCCTTCATCGATGGCGATCGCATTCTGGTGCCGCCTACCGGAATGCTTGACAAGTCAAATCTGCCCAAGCATCCGTATGCCCTCGACAACCGCGCTGGCTCGATCGCTCCAGATTATGATCTCGAAGAATTGGACATGGTCTTCCTGAAGAAGAGCCAGGAGTTTCTGGAGCAACACGCGAAGAGCCAACCAGAGAAACCCTTCTTCCTTCTGCACTCCACCAATGCGGTCCATCTGCCGTCGTTTGCGTCGAAGCACTTTCAGGGCCGCACAAAAACCGGGCCGCACGGCGATTTTATCCATGAACTCGACCACATCGTCGGCGAACTGATGAAGACGCTCGAACGGCTGGGCCTGGCCGACAACACGGTGGTGATGCTTTCCAGCGACAACGGGCCGGAAACCACGAGCGTCGTTCACATGCGTGCCGATTTCGATCACAACGGCGCCCGGCCATGGCGCGGCATGAAGCGCGACCAGTGGGAAGGGGGGCATCGCGTCCCCTTCATCGTCCGCTGGCTGGGGAAAATCGTCGTCGGCAGTACGACCGACCAGACGGTCTGCCTCTCCGATATCATGGCGACTTGCGCGGCGATTGCCGGAGTCGTACTGCCAGGCAACGCCGCTGAGGACAGTTTTGATCTTTCTCCCGTGCTGCTTGGACAGGACGGCGGACGCCCGGTGCGTGACTACACGCTGCATCAGACGATCAGTCTCGCACTTGCCATCCGCCGCGGGCCTTGGAAATACCTCGATCACCGCGGCTCGGGGGGCAACAACTACGACACTCCCCTTCTCAAGCCCTTCGCGTTGCCTGACTCCGCCCCTAGCGCGCCCGGGCAACTGTACAATTTGCAGGAAGATCCGGGTGAAACCAGGAACCTGTATGACAAGCACCCGGAGATTGTCAAAGAGCTCAAGGAGCTACTGGACAAGTCTCGGCGCGAAGGCCGGAGCGCACCGCGACGCGAGCGGGAAGCGCCCAGCACAACGAGACCATAAGACGGAAATTCCTCATGACTCCCTTCACCCGTTATCGCTGGCCGCGTGCTTGTCTCGTATACGCAGCGTTGGCCATCGGCACTTCCTCTCGCTCTAGAAGGTTTGAGGAGCCGAGGTGGCGGCTCTAACGTAACGCGAACAAAGTAAACTTGGACGAATCAAAGGCTTCTCACATGGAAATCGCTCGCATCTTTGCACATCGCGTTGAGTTGCCTCTGATCGAGGGCTCCTATAAATGGTCTGGCGGCAAATCGGTCTCGGTGTTCGACAGCACAATTGTCGGTGTCGAGACGGCCTGCGGATTGATCGGTTACGGCGAAGTCTGCCCGCTCGGCCCGTTCTACCTGCCGGCCTATGCCGAAGGCGTGCGAGCTGGGCTACGCGAGTTGGCGCCGCATCTGCTCGGTTTCGATCCGCGCGAACTGGCCAAACTGAATCACCGGATGGATGCGGCGCTCAAAGGGCATCCCTACGTCAAGTCGGGCATCGACATCGCCTGCTGGGATATTCTCGGAAAAGTGACAGGACTGCCGGTATGCACGCTCTTGGGTGGCCGTTTCGGCGAGAGCGTCCGGCTTTATCGCGCCATCTCTCAGCAGCCACCAGAGGAAATGGCGCGCAATGTCGCCGGCTACCGTAAGCAAGGCTATACACGCTTTCAGCTAAAAGTCGGCGGCGATCCCGATCAAGACATTGAACGCATTCGAGCGACACGTTCGATCCTGCAGCCCACAGACCGATTAGTGGCGGATGCCAACACCGGTTGGACGCAACACGAAGCCATCCGCGTCGTCCGGGCGGTGCGCGATGTGGACGTGTATATCGAGCAGCCCTGCCTAACCTATGAAGAATGCCTAGCTGTACGTCGCAAGACCGATCATCCGTTTGTGCTAGACGAAAATGTGGATAGCCTCGACATGCTGCTCCGCGCCAAAGCTGACTTGGCGATGGACGTGGTCAATCTCAAGATTAGTAAGCTCGGCGGGTTGACCAGGACGAGGCAAGCCCGCGACTTGTGCGTGAGTATGGGCATCGCGATGACGCTGGAAGATTCGTGGGGGGGAGACATCACCACGGCAGCCATTGCGCATCTGGCTCACAGTACGCCGGAGGAATTTCGCTTCACCAGCACCGACTTCAACAGCTATGTCACTGTAAGCACGGCCCAGGGCGCTCCGCAGCGCGAAAACGGGTTCATGTGTGCAGGGGCTGCGCCGGGGCTAGGAATTACGCCCCGTAGCGAGGTAATCGGGCCGCGTGTGCTGGAGGTGAGCTAATGGTGATCCCCCCCGCTAAGCCAATTGGTTTTCTAACTGGCCTGCTGCTGATCCTGACAGCCTTCGCGGCTGCCAACACTGAGCCCCTGATCGCCGATAACCTTCTATTGCAGGCTGGAGAAGTCGAGCCGCCACAGGTACTGGCAGTTGCCGATAACGCTGCTCGATTGTCCCTGGACCGGATTTTCACCGCCAATGAATTCCAGGAGGAGAAGCTCGAAAAACTGGCTTGGAGCAAACGGAATGCTGACTACTTCACGGTGGAAGTGCCCCAAGCCGGTGGCCAGGGGCGCGACCTGGTGCGGAACGATCCAGCCACCGGACGAAAGACCGTAGTCGTTGCGGCCCAGGCCTTCGTTCCGGCTGGACAGACAGAGCCGCTCAATGTCGAGGGATTTGAGTTTTCCACGGAAGAGTCCCAACTCCTCATCTACACCAACAGCCAACGCGTCTGGCGGCGAAACACTCGTGGGGATTACTGGGTGTTGCACCTAGCCACGGGTCAATTGCAGAAGCTCGGCGGCGACGCCGCTCCTGCGACGCTGATGTTCGCCAAGTTTTCGCCCGACGGAACACGAGTGGCCTATGTTTGGGATAACAATCTTTATGTTCAGGAGCTGCGAACGCACGACATCACGGCATTAACTACGGATGGTTCTGCGACGTTGATCAACGGCACATCGGATTGGGTCAACGAGGAGGAGTTGAACATCCGCGATGGCTACCGCTGGAGCCCTGACAGCCGGGCGATCGTGTTTTGGCAGTTCGACACGAGAGGAGTTCGCCAGTTTCACCTGCTCAACAACACCGAGAGCAATTACCCACGAATCATTTCTTTCCCATATCCCAAGGTGGGTGAAACGAACTCGGCCGCTCGACTGGGTGTGATCAGCGCGACCGGCGGCAACGTGTGCTGGCTCAAAATCCCCGGCGACTCGCGCGAACACTACCTGCCCCATGTGGAGTGGACCCCTGACGGCGCGCAGCTCATTCTTCAGCAATTCAACCGCCTCCAAAATTCGAATCGCGTGTTGCTCGCCGAACCGCAGATGGGCGAGACGAGGCTGGTTTTCACGGAAACCGACGCCGCCTGGCTGGAGAACGATAACCCAGTGCGGTGGGTGGACCAGGGCCGAAGCCTTTTGTGGTTGAGCGAGCGCGACGGCTGGCGGCACGCCTATCTCGCGGGACTTAATGGCAAGGCGTTTTCCCAAATTACGAAGGGGGACTTTGACGTAATTGGAATTGAGGCGGTGGACGACATCGGAGGCTGGCTCTATTACGCCGCATCGCCGGATAACGCCACGCAGCGCTACCTCTACCGGACGCGGCTCGACGGCGGGACGCCTGAGCGACTATCCCCTACCGAGCAGCCGGGCTGGCATACCTACGACATTTCGCCGGATGCACAGTGGGCGATACACACTTATTCGACATTCGCGAAGCCACCCATTGTGGAACTCGTTCACTTGCCGGATCACAAGGTAGTGCGCGGGCTAATCGACAACCGGAAGCTGTGCGAGAAGCTGGCCGAACTGCAATTGCCCGCTAGCGAGTTTCTGCGAGTGGGCATCGGCGGGGGAATTTCACTCGATGCTTGGTGCATCAAGCCGCCGAAAATGGACGCTTCGGCCAAATATCCGCTCTTGATTTATGTGTACGGAGAGCCACACGGGCAGACCGTACGGGACATGTGGGGCGGAGTGCGCGGCTTGTGGCACCAGATGCTGGCACAGAAGGGCTACGTGGTGGCCAGCATTGACAATCGCGGTACGATGTCGCCGCGCGGACGCGCGTGGCGCAAGTGCGTTCACCGCCAGATTGGCATTCTGGCCTCGGAGGAGCAGGCAGCGTCCGTGCGGGCCCTGCTAAAGCGTTGGCCGTTTGTGGATGCTGAGCGAGTCGGGGTTTGGGGCTGGAGCGGCGGAGGGAGCATGAGTTTGAACGCCATTTTTCGTTATCCCGATCTCTATCGCACGGCCATCGCGGTTGCTCCGAACGCGAATCAACTTCTGTACGACTCGATCTATCAGGAACGCTACATGGGCTTGCCCCACGACAATGTCGAAGGCTACCGCGAAGGCTCTCCGCTGACGCACGCGCACAATCTGCAGGGCAATCTCCTTGTCGTTCACGGGACTGGCGATGACAACGGCCATTTCCAGGGGACGGAAATGCTGATAAACGAGCTCATCGCGCAGGGAAAGCACTTCAGTGTAATGCCCTATCCCGCCCGCTCGCATGCGATCTCTGAAGGCAAGAATACAGTCCGACATTTTTATGGCCTACTTACGCGATACTTGGACGAGCACCTACTTGTCATTGCTGCTGCTGAAGATTCACCAAGTTCTCAAGCGACATCTTCCCAGGTTCCGCAGAGAGTTACCCGCGATATTTCGGGCTGGCAGCTCCATGTCCATCGCCAACTGCTCGAACAATACTCGCAGCTCACCGAACACGCCGTGGAATTGTTGCGTCAGCAACTCGACGAGATCGTTCGCGTTGTCCCGCCAACGGCCGTGACTGAGTTGCGAAAAGTTCCCTTGTATTTCTCACCCGAATACCCCGGAAAGAAAGCCGCCGCGGAGTTTCATCCCGACGCCGGCTGGCTCCGTGCCAATGGCCGCGATCCTACCATGACGAAGGGGATCGAGTTTTCCAATATCCGCATCTTCGCAGCCGAGACCCGGCGGATGCCGAATTTTGCGCTACACGAGCTGGCCCATGCGTATCACAACCGGGGCTTGCCCTCCGGCTTTGATAATCCGCAAATAAAGGCAGCTTATGAACAGGCCAAAACCAGCGGCAAATACGACCGCACGGAACGCTGGCACGGCAACGGCAAGCCCAACACCTTCGAGCGCGCCTACGCATTGACGACCCCGCAGGAGTACTTTGCCGAAACGACCGAAGCCTACTTCAGCCGCAACGATTTCTTTCCCTTTAACCGCGTCGAGTTGAAGCGGCACGACGCGGAGATGTACGCGTTGCTGGAGAACTTGTGGGGAATCCCCGGGAATGTAATGAACGACCCCCAACCATAAATCGGAAACGCTTCCGCAGATGAACATCCGCTTAATGATTCCGGCCTTGCTCTGCATCAGCAGCTTGACCGTGGCGCAGGCACAGACAATCTCGTCCATTCCCGCCGACCAGGCGCTCGCCGCCTTTTTTCAGCAGCACCTTGAGGCAGAGTATCGGCTCAGCCCGATGCGCGCCACGCGGCTGGGCGACCATCGCTTCGACGCGCTACTCGACGACGTTTCCTCGGCTGCGCTCCAACGTCGCCAGGAGTTAATCCGGCGCACGCTCGAACAATTGCCGAAACAGGTGGATTACGCGAGGCTCTCCCGCGATGGGCAGGTGGACTTCGAAATCCTGCGCGACTCTTTGCAACTCGATCTCTGGCTGGAGGAAAACGAGCACCCCTGGGAGAACGATCCGCGCCTCTACACAGGCCTGGCTACGGAGTGCGCCTATGTACTGCTAACGCAATCCACTCAGCCCAAGGAGACCAACGTTCGGAACGCGATCGCGCGCATCAAACTTATTCCCTCGCTGCTTGTTACTGCCCAAGAGAATTTGCGTCAGCCGTCCCGCGTGCGGACCGAAACTGCTATCCAGCAGAATCGAGGAGCCATCGGGTTTTATGAGAGCGGTTTATTCGAGCTACTCGGCAACACACCGCAGGGCAGTGAGGCGAAATCGGCAGCCAAGGACGCTGTCGCCGCGCTACAACAACATCAGACCTTCCTCGAAAAAGAAATTTTGTCTCGCTCCACAGATGCTTGGCGCATCGGCAAGGAACGCTTCGCCAGGAAGCTGGAACTCGTCCTGGATGCCGGTGTTACTGCTGACGAAGTTCTGACGGAAGCGGAGTCCGCGTTTGTGCAGGTACACCGCGACATGCTGTTCGTAGCCCGCCAACTTTGGCCTCGCTATTTTCCTAAGCAACCTTTGCCGCCCGACGACGAAGCGGGAAAACGGTCAACGATTGAACGCGTGGTCGAACAAATCGGACGCGACCACGGAGCCCCACAGACACTGGCGCTTGACGCTCGGGCAACCGTGACCCGGCTCAAGCAATTCATCACGGCCCATGACCTCTTGCGGCTGCCGGAACCGGATGCCTGCCGGATCATCGAAATGCCGGAGTTTCAACGCGGCAACTCGGTGGCCTTTCTGGAGGCAGCCCCGCCGCTCGATACCTCCGCCGAGAGCATCTACGCGATCAGCCCCCCGCCGCAAAACTGGCCTGCCTCACGCGTGGAGAGTTTTCTGGGCGAGTACAACCGGCAGATGCTTCAAGTGCTCACCATTCACGAGGCCTACCCCGGCCATTACGTGCAACTCGCCTATGCGAACCGGCAGCCTTCGGTTCTTCGCCGCGTGCTTGGCTCCGGCGTCTATGCCGAAGGCTGGGCTAATTATTGCGAGCAAATGCTGCTCGACCAAGGATATGGTGATGGCGATCTAGCGTTACGCCTCATGCAGTTGAAATTCTTCCTCCGCAGCGTCGCCAACGCCATGCTTGATCATAAGATGCATTGCACGAACATGACCGATGAGGAGGCCCTGTCCTTTCTTACCGCCCAGGCGTTTCAAGGCGAGGGCGAAGCCCGGCTCAAGGTCATCCGGGCCAAGCTCGGCTCCTGCCAGCTCTCAACTTATTTTGTCGGACGTGGCGCATTCATGCGGCTGCGCCGCGATGTGCAGCGGCAACTAGGCGAACCGTTCGACCTGGGCCGTTTTCATGAAGCCGTGCTCGCGGCGGGCACGGTACCCGTCAAGTACCTTCCTGAACTGACCAGCGCACGATTGCAGCTTCCCCGTTGATCCTTTTCCAAGTACTCCGGCGATGACCGACAACTCCCAAATCTTTCGCGGCTGTATTCCCGCGCTAATGACACCCTGCTGCAGCCAGGGCACCCCCAATTTCGACGCCTTAGTAAAAACCGCGCAGACGCTGATCGCGGAAGGAATGCACGCGGTTGTGTACTGCGGTTCCATGGGAGACTGGCCGCTGCTGACCGATGAACAGCGGCAGGAGGGAGTGCGACGCCTGGTGGAAGCTGGCGTCCCCGTGGTCGTGGGCACGGGCGCGCAAAACCCGCGTCGGGCGGCGGCTCATGCGGCCCACGCCAAGGAGGTCGGAGCGGCGGGGTTGATGGTGATCCCGCGTCTCCTCTCACGCGGCACGTCACCCGCGGCGCAACGTGCCCACTTCAAGGAGGTTTTGAGCGCTGCAGGTGGCCTTCCTGCGGTGATCTACAACAGCCCTTACTACGGCTTTGAAACGAAGGCAGACTTGTTTTTCGATCTGCGTCGTGAACACTCCAATCTCGTCGGATTCAAGGAGTTTGGCGGAGCGGACGCGTTAACCTACGCGGCCGAGCACATTACGAGCAGTGATCCCAAGCTAGCGCTGATGGTTGGAGTCGATACACAAGTGTTTCACGGGTTCGTCCATTGCGGAGCCATCGGGGCAATCACCGGTGTCGGCAATGCACTACCACGACCAGTGCTTCGTCTGATCAGCCTGTGCGAGAAGGCCGCGTTAGGTGATCCCGAAGCGCGGCGGCTCGCCTGCGAACTTGATACCGCGCTGAAGGTTCTTTCTACCTTCGATGAAGGTCCCGACTTGGTTCTTTACTACAAATACTTGATGGTGCTGGAAGGCCACGCGGAATACCAGCATCACTTCAACTCATCCGATGCCCTGAGTGCCAGTCAACGCGAATTCCTCCGAAAGCAGTGGACTCTGTTCAAAGCGTGGTGGAATCATTGGCCTCACGGAACGAAGGATTGATTCGCGAGACCCGTTACGCCGGAATTTCAAAGCCTTGGCGTTGCTCTCGCCGCAGGAATGTAGCCGCCTCGGCATCATGGAGGATTTGTTCGGCCGTTGGATCCCATTGAAGCTTTCGCCCCAACCGAATTGCGATGTTGGCCAGATGGCAACTCGTCAACGAGCGGTGATGGGAAAAGGGATCGCTCACTGGCCGGGTCGCCCAGGGCGATTGCTCGCCCCGGGCTCCCACAGACCCGGACGTGCGCGATTAACGCATCCGGTTCCTCTGGTCACGATTTGGCTGCGTGTGCGATGTAGGAGTGAACAATGCGCGGAGGAGGAAGCGGGA
>JANNTN010000543.1:0-8440 GCA_031394445.1 Anatilimnocola sp. | reverse complement strand
TGCCGCTGCCAATAGCTGAATTGGCCGCCGGCGAACTGCGGGTTGTCGAAAATCGTGTCGAAGCCGGTGGCGTTCTTGTCGAACACATCCGAGTCGCCGCTGGCGTAGAAATACGACGAGCGAAACCGCAGCCAGTCGGGGCTATACGACAACTCCAGCGCGAACATCTGCGCGTTGATGTTCTGCTCCTGCCCGGCGATGCCGTTCAGATCGTCCTTGCCCAGCACCCAATAAAACGCGTGCGAAATGTTGATGTTGTTGATATGCCCGTCGCCGGCAAAGCCCATGTAATGCGCGTTGACATTGTGCTTGGCGAACACGCCAATCGGCGCGGGCCGCACCAGAAAATCGTTGTCGTCGAACTTGAAGCTCGGCCGGTCGCGATTGAAGTGATAGCTGACTTGCGCCACATAGCCGGGCCAAATGAAGTCCTGCCGGTAGTAGTTGGCGATGAACGTGTTCTGATGGCGATCCTCAAACGTGTTGAGAAAGTTGTTGGTGTTCTTTTCCGTTTGATCGGCGAAGATCAGGTTGTATTGATCGCGGTTGACATTGCGATTGCCGAACACGCGGACCATGCGGTTCGTGTCGGAAAAAATGAACCCGCGAAAATCGCTATTGAAAAACTGCGAGCCAGCTCGCGCCGAGACGAATTCATAATCGGGGCTCGTGTCGGCCAGCTTCGTTTCAAAAAACCATTCTTCGAGGGCGTAATCGGCTCGCGTTCGCGCCGTCCCCCTTCGCACATTGGGGTTCACGATCCCCAGTTCATCCACCACCAGATGATTGACGTTGAAAATCTGCGTCACGCGGAGCCGCCAGTTGGCTGGCTTGAACACGCTGTCGCCATGGATCAGATCGAACGACAAGACCATGTTGTTCGCGAGCAGAAACTGATCCGGGTCTCCAAAAAACTCTTCCGAGTTCGGATCGCCTGTGCTTTCAAACGGTGTCGTCGGCGTCGGCACTTGCCGCGCTTCGAGCAGCAAATCTTCGATCGCCGTGACTGTTAAAAACGTGTGCTGACCCAGAATGGGATAGTCACCCTTCAGCACGTTCTGGCGATAGGGATTGAGAATGTCCCCCGGCTGAAACGGATTGTCTTGGTCGAGCGGATGGTCATTGCCATAACGATCCCATTCCGGAAAGCCCATCCGCCAGCGGTCTTCCATGGGCACAAAGTGACTATCCTGCTGCATCTCGCGCGGCAAAATTCCCGACGGACCGGTGTAACCCTGCGGCGGATCGACCGGCCAGAGCAGCGGCGAGAAAAACGGATCGTCGTCGAGGATGCTCGGCAGCCCCGCAAAATCTTGCGGAACACGATTGAGCGCCTCAGGGCTCAAGATCGGTGGACCAAGCGGCTCTTGCGATTCCGCCATGCTCGCCGCACTCAGCAAGAACACCATCCCGGCCAGCGCGCGCAGCAGCCGACTGCTTGTTATGCGCGTACGGCGAGTTGTGCCCACCTGCGGCTGCATCTTTGCGCCTCAAAGTTTGCGCAGGGCGTAACGTCACCCCTGGCAAGGTGTATCGACTGTATCGATCGTGCCGTAAGGTGCAGTGAAATCAAATGTTCCGGTTTTAAGAGCCGATGCCAGATTCCGGCGTGGTAGCCCGCGGTTGCACTTTCACGACTCGCCACAACTGCTTGTCAGATAGATAGTTGTGATCAGCCACGTCTAAATTCCCACTCCTCCAGCCTTCCACGAAGTATTCCACCGCCCCTTTGTGGCAGTGGTGCGCGCCAGCGCATACACTGAACTGCCATAGACAATATGTCTATTTAATGCCTGGTTATTACGCCGGGTCGATTGTTTTGCCCATGAAGCGTCGTCGCCCACAGCCGCGAATTCAACGTAAACGCCGACAGCGCTTGGTCTGCGAACGCTTGGAGCCCCGCCTGCTGATGGCGGCCGATCCGTATCTCGACGAGATGGCGCTGCTGGAGGCCCTCGACTCGCTGGAGCTCACCAGCACCGAAGATGCTGGCGCTGAAGTCGCTGGCGATGACAGCTTGGCCCTCGATGACGGCGCAGCCACGGATGAAAGTGCTGTCGAAGACAGCTTTGCTATCGATCCCGGCTCGCTCGACGCCTACCTGGCAGGTTGGGAAGCAACGATCATCTCCGTCGGCGACGCCGCGTATGTCGAGCCCGCCTCGGTTCCTGCGCCGCGCCACAACCAAAACAATCCCATCGATGTGGACGAGAGTGGCGACATCTCGCCGCGCGACGCGCTACTCGTCATCAATCATTTGAACGACGGCGATCCATCGATCGCCCAGCCCGACGAGTTTTCGGCACCTGGTGTCTTTAACACCGATGTTGATAACGACGGCTCCATCACCGCGGCCGACGCCGACGCCGTCATCGCCGCGCTCAACGTGCCGCTCGCATCGATGGCGCTCATGGCGTTTGCCGAAGGGGAAGCCGGCTCGTCGTCGCCACCACCACTTGTATCTGCTTTGCCCCCGGGACCGATTCCCGGCGGCGATGCCGCGCTCCCTTACATCACGGAGGCCGAGGTCGAGAACTTACTCGCTCGCGCCGCCGGCGCGACCAGCACGCAAGACGCGATCATCGCCATTGTCGATCGCGGTGGAAAAATTCTCGGCGTGCGCGTCGAGCAAGGCGTGCTCAACAACATGCCCGATTTGGAAACGCTCGTGTTTTCGATCGATGGTGCCGTTGCGAAGGCCCGCACCGCCGCCTTCTTTGCCAACAATCAAGCCCCGCTCACCTCGCGCACGATCCGCTCGCTCAGCCAATCGACCATCACGCAGCGCGAAGTCGAATCGAACCCGACCGTGCCCGATCCGACCGACCCGGCGCAAGACCCGTACAACCCGGCCAACGCCATCGCGCGCACGTTCGGCCCCGGCATCGTGGCTCCCATCGGCGTCGGCGGGCATTTTCCGCCCGACATCAAGCACACGCCGCCGGTCGATCTGTTCAAAATCGAATTGCAAAGCCGCGACGGCCTGACACGTCCCGGTGCCGACAGCATCAAGGGCACCGCCGACGATTTCACGCTGGAAAACCGCTTTAATGTGCCCACGGCCCAACTGCCGATCGTTGGTGCCTCGGCTTACGACGTGCCCGCGCCCGAATCTTATGGCGTGCAGTCCGGCTTATTGCCTCAAGCCACCGGCCGCGGCATCAGCACCATGCCCGGCGGCGTGCCGCTGCTCAAAGCCATTCCCGATCCCGGCGTGAGTTCATCCTTCACCGTCGTCGGCGGCATCGGCGTGTTCTTTCCCGGCACCACCGGCTACGCAACCTTCGAACAAGGCTTCATTGCCGGTGCGAACCAGACTTCAACGCAGCGGCTGAACTCCACGAAGGCGCTGGAAGCCGAGTTCATTGCGGCCAAAACAGCGGGCGTCTTCGGCCCGACCATCTCCGGCTATGCCTTCCCCGACCTCACCAAGGTCCGCATCGACCTCGTCGGCATCACGCTGGAAGTCGTCGGTCCAAATCCGACCTCGGGCAACCGCAAGACGGGCCTCGAAACGATTCGCAACGTCGGCCTGGCGCTCGGCCCGGGCGATTCCACCAGCGGTGCCAATCAACCGCTCGAAATCGGCGGTCCTACGGCGCTCGACGGCACGCCCGTCCCCGAAGGCTGGCTCGTCTATCCGCGGTCGTCGCCGCTGGGCGGCATCACCCAGGCCGATGTGCAGCAGATCGTCACCAACGCCATCATCCAAGCCAACAAAACGCGGGCCGCAATCCGTCTCGACCTCTCGAAGACACCGCCCGCCCCCGGCGCGCGCACGAAAATGGTCATCGCCGTCGCCGACAAAGCCGGCAACGTCCTCGGCCTCTACCGCATGAACGACGCCACGTTCTTCTCCATTGACGTCGCCGTCGCCAAAGCCCGCAACACCGCCTACTACGCCGATCCCACCGCCCTACAAAACGCCGACAAGGTCGATGACGACGTGCTCGTCTCGCGCGGCGCGGTCACCGTCGCTCAACTCAACAAACTGAAGTACGGCAACAACAACGGCGTCGTTGGCACGCCCGATCTGTTCACCAGCGCCAAAAGCACGACGCGCTACTCGCCGCTCACCGGCCTCGCGTTCACCAACCGCACGTTCCGCTTCCTGGCCGAGCCGCGGTATCCGTCCGGCGTCGATGGCTCGCTGCCCCCCGTCTTCTCCATCCTCACCGATCCAGCCATCAATCGCAAAACGGCCGAGAATATCGGCCTGCCAAACCCCGCCAGCTTTTTCACGAGCGTGATGGGCTACGACGCCTTCCACGCCAGCCGCAATTTCCGCGATCCGGGCGATGTGATCACCGCCGCGCCCGGTGTGAACACCAATCCGCTCGCCAACATGAACGGCATTGTGTTCTTCCCCGGCAGCACGCCGCTCTACAAATCACAAAGCCTCGTCGGCGGCTTCGGCATCAGCGGCGACGGCGTCGATCAAGACGACGTCGTCACCGCCAGCGGCCAGGTCGGCTTCGCACCCCCCAGCAACCTCCGGTCCGACATGCTCTTCTACCGCGGCGTCCGCTTACCCTTCCAAAAATTCAACCGCAATCCGCAAGGGTAAGGGCCAACCATGCGTAGGTTATGCTTCAGCATAACGCTCTTCATCGCACTCGTTATGCTAAAGCATAACCTACGTGGCGATGAACCCGCGCCGTTCTATTTGGGCGGACGAACGAAAGACAATCTGCCCCAACTGACCGATGACGAACTCGGTTCCCCCAAGCAACAAGCCCTCCTACAAGCGCTCGGCGGCGATCCCTACGGTCACCGTGCTGACGATCACTGTCGCGCGGGCTGCGCCATGCTGGTCCGCAGCCACGCCATTCCGTCCAACACCAAACACTACGGCGGCTATTGGGTCGGTGGCGGCACGCCCCACTTCGGCGTCGGCCCCACGCTTGAAGAAGGCGTTTTTGGCTGGGACTATTTCGGCATGACATTCCCCAAGCAAGTCGCCCTCAACTGGTCCCACAGCCGCTACCAAGGCGGCACCGGCGCCTACAAAACCGACGGCCCGCGCCTGAAGCGGCACTAAATCTCACCACTTCATCAGCTTGGACCAAACTTGGTTCCGGAGCGCCGCCGGTTAACTCTCTTTCTTGCTAATCGCGCTCGCCGCCACCAGTGCCACAAACGGCATCAGCGGCGCTCTCATCCGCAAATTGCTCCAATAAAACGTATGCACCGCCGTAAACACCAGGCACATGAGCACGCCCCACACCCACGGCGACTGCAACAACCTCCACCGCAACCGCAACACGCCCATCACGGCGAGTAAATACACGCCGCAATACCAAGCACACGTCCCATACCGCAACAACCGCCTCCCCATCGATTCATCCGCCTTCAACTTATTCGGCAGCGGCGACCACAGTTGGCCGATGCGATAGAAACACGCGCGTACGAAATCGACTGGCTGGGTCTGAATGGTGTGGACTGCGCGACGGTAATTCCAATTGTCCCAAAAGGTTTCGAACGGCCTCCCCGGTGAAGTTAGTCTTACATCTTCCGCCTCTGACACCTTGAAGTCGGAGTCATCCCAAGGTAGGCCGTTGGTTGACGTCTTCAGCCATTGATAAAACTGCGGATTGTTTCCCAGTCGAAGCGTGTACCCTCCATGCGTCGTCGTGACGATTGGTTTTTCGACGTCGTAGCTTGTCGAGTTGTGAATGGCCCACGGCGACAATACGCCAGCAGCGACAACGATCAAGCCAGCCGTGTTCGCCACTCGCCAACCGAAGTCGCGCAACAATTGATCGTAACCCCGCTCCGCGTTCCGCACTCCGCGCTCCGCGCTAGAACTGCGAACGACCATCATTCCCGCCCCCACCAACCCCAGCCACGGCAAAAATGTCGGCCGGCACAATACCGCCAAGCCAATCGCCCCGCCTGCCATCGCCGCATTGAACGGCGTTCGCGCCCCATCGAACCGCGCCAGGCACCACAGCGACAGAATTGCCAAAAACGCCGCCAGTGTCTCCGTCATTACCAGCGCCTGCTGATTCAGCAAAATCGGATCGCACGCCACGATCAAACCAGCAATGATCGGTCCGTATGTCAGGCCCACCGGCCCTACGTCGATCGCTAGAAGTCGCCGTGCGGTGGCCCAAGTTAGCCACACCGAACCAATGCCAAGGCACAAATGCAGCACCGCCACCTTGGCTAGCGAAACATTCACTCCATCCACCGCCGGCAAGTTGCTCAGCACCACCGGATACAGCGGCGGTCGATACGCCGTCGGTTGCGGCTGCCAGTCACCGCCAATACCGATGTAGGTTCTGCCAAGCGCAAACTCCCCATGCACGAGCAAATTCTCCGCAATCTCCCGATAAGCATCCGGATCCTGCTCCAAATTCCCCCGCATCCCCCACAGCACGGCTCCCCGCACCACGAGCGTGAAAACCAATAGCCCAGCCAATAGCCACCGCTCCCACTTCGTCAAAGCGGGCGGCCGGCTGCGGCTGGACCGGGTCGGTAGTGCGTCATTCCCTGTCATAAAAATCGATTATGCCGTTCAGTTTGGCAGTCCGCCCAATCCTTAGCCACAGATTTGACTTTCCCCAGTCCGCGACGTTTGATAGAAGTAGAGCCTGACCAACAAGTTACGTCGCGTTACCCGCCGAAAAATACCGCCCGGCATTCGGCTTGCATCATAACCGATCGTTCCAATCGCCCTGCCAGATCGCCCCGCCCCCAGCCATGTCCCTCTTCACGCCACGCCTGCTAATCACCGACGACGATCGCGATTTTCGCGAGACGTTGGCCGGCGTCCTGGCCGATCGCGGCTTCGAAACGCTGCAAGCCGGCGATGGCGAAGAAGCCCTCCACCTCATCTGCCGCTACGAAGTTCATTTGCTCCTGCTCGACATGCAGATGCCCCACCTCTCCGGCCTCGACACCATCGAGCGCATCCGCGGCACCGGCTGGTCGGTCTCCCCCGACCATGAAAACGAGCCGACAAGCCCCAAGTGGACACAGCCCGCCCTGCCGCCCTGGATTCTCATCTCCGGTGCCCTCGACGACAAAATCGTCGCCCGCGCCAAAGCCTCCGCCGTCTTCTCCGTTCTCCCGAAGCCCCTGCGGCTCCCCGATCTCACCGGCACCGTCGCCAAAGCTCTCGAACAAGCCTACGGCTGGCGCGCCGCCTGAAAAAATCGCTGGGCGAGATTCTGGGAGGGCGAGGCTCCCGCAGAGCCAACCATTCCGAAGGATTCGTAGCCATTAGCCGGGAGATTCGTCGCGGGGCGATGCGTGTTTTTTGCCCTGGCCTCAAACTATCGGAACGCCTTTCGCCCAGAGCGAATTTCGGAAAATTTTCCCCGCGCCCTACCTTCCGGTGACTTGGGACGAGTCCTTCCACAGGTAGGACGGGGAAGAATTTGGGGAACTATAAGCCGAGGGGTTATCGCTGCGCTCCACCCATGGCTATTCACAGGTCGCCGCTACGCGGCTGCGTAATGAGGGGTCAGGAATCAGGAGTCAGAGGTCAGTCGTAAAGGAAGACATCGACGAGAGTGCCGGGGGCGTGGCCTTCGCTGTTGGAAGGGATGAAGACGAAGCCGTGGGCGGTGGTGGTGGAGGAGAGGATGGAGGCACCGCTGATGGCGATGGGTTCGACTTGGTTGTCGATGAGGCGGACGCGGGCGTAGTCGAGGCGGCCGACTTGGGAGACGAGTTTGCGGGCGAGGGGGAGGCGGATTTTGCGGTGGGGCCAGTCGGGGGAGCGGCCGCCGAGGAGGCGGATGGCGCGGCCGGCGAAGAAGTCGTAGGCGCAGAGGCAGGAGACGGGATTGCCGGGTAAGAGGAAGACTAGACGATGATCGAGACGGCCCATGCCGGTGGGGCTGCTGGGACGCATGGCGATGCCGTGAATCGCCAACTCGCCGTGCTCGGCCAAAAGGGACGGGGCGTGGTCCTCTTGGCCGACGCTGGAGCCGCCGGAGACGAGGACGATGTCGGCGTCGAATTGCATGGCGGAGAGGATGGAGACGCGGTCGTCGGGGACGAGATAGTGAGGGGGAGAGGAGGAGAGAGGGGGAGAAGTTGGTGGGAGGTTATTGAGGAACGGGAGGCCGCCGTCGCGGGTGACGAGGGAGGCGAGCATGGGGCCGTTGGAGTCGGGCAGGTTGGAGCTGCTGGCGGGATGGCCGGCGGGAAGGAGTTCGTTGCCGGTGATGACGATGCGGACTCGCGGCTGGCGAACAACATCGATGGCGGCCTGGCCGATGGAGGAGAGGATGCCGAGGTCTTGGGGGCGGAGGGTGCGGCCGGCGGGTAGCACGGTTGTGCCAAGTTCGATGTCTTCGCCCCGCTGGCCAACGTTTTTGCCAGGAGAGACCTCGCTCAAGGCATATAAGCGGTCGTCGATCGATTCGGCGACTTCGGCGGGCAAAACGGCATCGCATCCGGCTGGCAGCGGGGCACCGGTCATGAT